>NZ_CANUAR010000001.1:0-460609 GCF_947855755.1 uncultured Coprobacter sp. | reverse complement strand
AACCTTGGTCGCCGTAGCTTTTTCCACTTTGTTTCTTGGTGCGTGTCTGGCGGGAACGAGGTCTTTGATCACTTGGCTTTTACTCGCTTTTATTATCGATGATCCGATTCCTGATATCGCTACGGATGTCCCCAAGTCGCATGCAGCTTCTGCGACAGTCTTGTTTCCGTTGAATACGCTTTCTACTCCTTTCTCGATAGAGATATCTGTGGTAGCGTCCGCAATCATTGCAGCTCCGGTAGTCGCTATGGCACCTTTGGCCATTTGTGTTTCTGCTACCGTAGCGGTGACTCTTGTAGCCGTTTTTACCGAACCGGCTCCCGGAACGATAGCGGCGGATAATCCGGCGGCAATGCCGACACTCGTCCAGTCGACTTGATTAAAAGCTCCTATTACAGATTTATTGTTAACGGTCATTTGTATGGTTATTTGTGTTCCGAAGTCGATAGCGGCACCTATAAATGCTTTCCCGGCTATAAATAAGGCAGCTGCGACAGAAAAAGGCTCTTTCCCATTCAGGTCGGCATATTTTACCGGATTATTAAGACAGTAGGCATAGGGCGAAATTCCGTAATATTTCTCTGCCATGGGATCGATACTCATAAATCGCATCAGTACGGGAGAATACATACGGGAGTTGAAGTCATACCAATCTATTCCGTGTATGGTAATCAGTTCTTTACCTACGAATTTGTGGGGTTGCATTTCAGGGTTGGAGCTTCTTCCGTAAAGGTTGCCTGTGGTATAATATTCGGTATTTTGGTCTCGTACCCAGTAGTTATAATTTTGTGCGATTCTGACATTGCCTATGTGATCATGGGTAAAGAAAAAGTAGTCCCTTTCATGTCTGTTGTCGATACCAACCGGAGTATAAGATATATAACCTTCGGGAGTACTTACCCGTTCGAGTTTACCGTTCAGGAAATAGAAGTGCCGGTATTGCTCTTCTGTTGTGATATTGTGAGGATCGTTGCTGTTCATTATACTGTCGAGAGGTACGACAAGGGGAGTATAGAAAGTCTTGCTTACCGTTTTATATTTTCTCCCGTCCGCAAGGTAGGAATTTATGACTTGGTTACCGTTTCTCATCTGTATCGTGTCCGGTAAATTTAATAAATTATATCGGATAGTCGCGATTCCGTAATCTAAATTTGCGCACATATTTCCGTTCGTGTCATAAAAATACTCTTTCTCTGACGAGACCTCATCGGGATAGAGCAGTCCGGATTCGTCATCGGATAAGATATCCCTCCCGGAGTTTGTTACCGATTGCATTTGGTTACCTTTATAGCTTATTTTCAGGAGGGTGTGCTTCTTGTTTGCATTGCATCTGGCCAATTGAGTGATATTCCCCATTTTATCATAACTGAATGTTTCTGCGAATGCGGTGAGAATAGTACTTGGAACATATCTGTTAATCACACTTTTAAGTCGGTCAGCCTTGTCGTACGAATAATTCTGGGTGTATTTATGACCGTTTTGTTCGATATAAGCAGCGGAAATATTTCCGTTATAGATTCCATCCTGCTTTCCTTCAGTTGCTTGGATATAATATAGTTTCTCTTTGAACAACCGCGACGTGATTTCCGAAATCCATCCGCGTATATTGTATTTGTAGTTTATCGTATCAGTATTATTGTAATGTATTTTCCGGGATAATCGTCCGTTTTCGTCATATTCGTTGCGGGATAGCAACACCTCGCTTCTATTCTCGTATTGGTGGTAAGTATCGGTAAGCCTCCCTGCATGGTCATAGGTATAGCGGTAGGTTTCCGATAAAAACGGATATATATCGGTTTTCGTATGTCTTTTTATCGGTTGTCTTGAGAAATTATAACTTGTGGTAGTGCATATATGATTGAATATGTTGTTTATGGTATAAATTTGGTATTCTTGTATTTGTTGTCCCAAAACATCGTAATAATAAGCCGAGTATTCTCCATTTTTCGGATCTTCGATCGAAGCGATGAATTTTCCGGTGAGCATTCCCCGACAATCTTCGCGACAACTCGGCTGGTCAGGAGTGGGAGAAAAATCAAGAGAATAAGCGAATTGCGGTAATTCTTTATAATCATACGTGTCGTAATAGTTGACTTGAAGTATCGACTTGGATGTTCCGAGAAATTTCGACATTTGGTAACCAAACTTGTTACCCGGTTCGTTCCCGACATATCTCCCTGTGAAAACATGTGAACTGCAGATACCTCGTAACGTTTCGTATGGACCAGGAAACAAAATTTCCCCGAATAGGATCGGGCGTCCGGCGTAATCATATATAGTATAACTCCACATTTTCTTTTTTCTTTGTTTTCCGTCTTGTGTATAGATGAGTTGACCGGCAGAGTCGTATATGTAGTATATTGGTTCACAATCGGGTAATTTTTTCTCTATAACCCGATGATTGAAATCGTACCGGTAGCTGTATGCGTAAGGGATGTCCCAAATTCTTTTACCGATAGACGATTGGTCGTCTGCTGCAAGAGGAGGAAGAACAGTCCTCAGATTACCTTGGTCATCGTAAACAAAATAGGTGTCGAGATTACCCTCGTTGCCGATAACCCGAGAAAGTATGATCTGTCCTTGAAAATCGGCGAACTCGTACCGGATATGTCCGTCTTCGTCTTCGGTACGGATTGCCTGCAACCGACCAGAAGGATAAAGTTCTCCGCCTTGCAATATGCCTGTTCCCGCATGAACTTGAAAATTCTTTACAGCAAGTTCCCCGGTTTGGGTGTTGGTAAGGTACTCCGTTTTCACGGATTTGTTTCGGGTATGCCACTCTTTCCCGGGTCCGGTATTCTGTATTGGACGGTTAAATGTGGAGGGTTCATAAACTGTTTCGAAATAAGCAAAAGCATCCTGATAGTATTCAGAGGAACTCTTTTTGAAATCATCCGGTTTTCTGAATGTTCCCGGATTACCGGCTACCGGAACTGGCAGCCATTGACGAATTTCTCTTCCGGCTTCATCGAATTCGGTTATCGAAATGAGATCGGCCCGGGTCGGAGTGATTTGTTGCGAAATATTCATCTCCGGACGTCCGAAGGCATCGAAATACCGGATATCTATTTGACAGTTCTCTGAAGTTAATGTCAATTCTTGTTCTTTCCCGATCTGTTCTATAGGAGTGCGGGTTATGATATAATTACGCCCGTTTCCCGATTGTGCGAATATATCGGTAAAAAGCAGAAATGTCCATAATGTCGCTAAAGTTCGTTTCATGGGTATCAAATTTAATTTTCGGATGAATATTTGTATTCGAAATTTTTAAGTATATGTCCTCTGACATCGAGTACAAGTCTCAGATGTCCGAAAGCATCGTATTCGAAATCTGTGTACCGACTGAATCCCGGCTTCGACACTCGGGTAACTCCTATTAATTTGTTGTAAGTATATGTTTCGATAAGAGCCTTAGGAAGATCCCGATTTATAAAATAATTATCTACGGTTTGCTTTCCTGTTACGCATTTGTCGAAATCAATAAGTTGTTTTACTTCTTCCAAAGTGGCATTCTGTATTACGGCTACAGGGTAGGGTGCATTAGCTCCCCATATATAAATGATTGGTATCCCATTTTCAGGGACATACTCGATACAGTTTCCCATGCAATCGAACGAACGAAAAGTGACCGGAGGGTTGAAGTCCGGAAATGAAGTTTCCGATCCGTTATAAAAATTTGTGGATACAAGTGATGTATTGTTTTTTCGGGTAAATATGTGATGTGGCAGAAACTTGTCATCTATTTTTTGATAAGTAAATAATTTTCCTCCTATTGTTTTCCCGTTTTTGTAAGTTCTGCTTTCTACTGGGAGGTTTAGTATGTGCCGCTCCCTCATTTCGGGGTATATACCGTTCGGAATATCGGCGGTATAGCGGAATCTCTGTTCTAATGTTCCGCCATCCGAAAGGTCGGATGTAATTTTTTCAAGCATATATGTCGAACGATTATGTGTATAAGTTTCCTGTTGTTCCATAGTGTAGGTTTCACTTCCGGTATGTATATAGTTTATCTCTTTTTTTCGGGATGTGCGGCACCATCCCGAACGCACGAAATAGTAGTCTCCATGTTTAAAATTGTTTATTTTATGTGCCCGAATACTGTCGAGATAACGGGTATCGTATTCGAAAATTGTTTTTTGTATCAGTTTATTTCGGTTATAATATCGATGCTCTTTCAGCTTTCCGTTCGAGAAATTTTCCCGGTTGGGGAATTCTAAAAACCCGTGCAGTACTTCGGGTTCGTTATGAAATAGGGATTCTTCGATAATTTGTCCGTTCCTGTCCGATAGAATCTCTTTTACTTGGCTGTAGCCGATAGATTGTCCGTTGATAGCTCCTGCCATAGGCCCTTGCGAGGATGAGAAACGCTCCAGAACGACGGATACGGATTTTGCAACGAACCATTCCGATTCTAACAACGTAGAATATAGAGAGCATTGGGGAGGTGAAATTATTGTTCCAGAGTTTGTACCGTCATCGAATGTGTATCGGTATTCTTTGGTATAAGCCGGATTACAGATTCGAGCTATCCGCACTCCGCCTCCATATATCATTTTCTTTTTCTGCTTGTCGTAGTATTGATTGGCTTCATACGTGAAAGTCGTAGTACCTCCGGTTGGATAACGTATGTCGGTCAACATGGCTGCGGTTATGTTTCGAGGATTGCAATCTCGTACGCCTCCGATAAAAGGCATGTCTTTGTTAATGATAAGCGGTTTCATCTTTTCCCTTACTTCATTTTCATTTTTTAACCCTGTCGGATCAAATGTGAATGTTGTGCCGGCAGGGACTGTATCGGCAGGAATCATAGATAAAGCATGTCCTTCGGGGTAATTGCAATAGCCCCATATATCGCAGATATAAGAATTTTTTTGAGGGAGTTTTCGCACATCGTATCCGAAAGAGTAACCGTAATGTTTGCTCATATCAGATCCCGAAATGGAGAGGGAGTCCAACTTAAGCCGTGCCAGTATATATGCTGAATCGGGATTTTGTATGTTTCCGAAATAGGAGTGGTGGAATTTGATCCTTTTTACCAGATTGCTGCGGTTACTCGGATAAATTTGTATCTCGTCCAGTTTTTTTGAATGCCGGTTAGAATTATCGATACTGTTTCCTAATTTTGAATTTCTCAGATCTTTTCTGTCGGATAGCAGGAAAGTCGTTTTCCCGTATTTCCAGGTTATTTCTTTCAGTATAGGTTCTTGTACGGTTATATCGCAACTGAATGTTGTGGATGCATAATATGGGTATGAATTCCCATATATAGTACCCAAAGCGTCGGTCTGACTATGAGAAGTATATATGGGTGATTTTATAGAATAATACCCTTTGAAATAAGAAAAATTGATCTCTTCTCTATTGGGTAGGGTAATTTTGTTCAGAAACCATGTCGACACGAATTGCTGGGTCATAAAAACCGATAATGGATTTTCAAAGTCTAAAGATTTGTAATTCCATTCATTTTGAATACCTTCGAAAGATCTGAAAGATGTTTTCTTTAATTCCTTTTCAAAAAATGTGTACTGTACTCCATCAGGTGTGGTAATTATCCAATAATAAGGAATGTTGGATGTAGCTGGAGATTCTTTTATCAGTTCTATTTTCAGTTGATTCTCAGGTGTCAACAAAAATATACTTTTGTCTTTTCGAATGCAGAATTTGCCGCTGTATCCAGCAAAATTATAAGAGAATATATCCGGTTCAGTATCTACGTCCGATCCCGGTGCAGGATCATCTTCTTCAAAGTCGGGAATGGGTGGTTGATTCGGATACCCGTTATTTTGCAGGTCATTTATTCTTCGGATACTTTGTGTTATGATCCCTCCTGCATTTAAAGCCCAACCTAAGCCTACCCAGCTTGCTTCTTGTACTATCCGTATTCCGGATGCATGGTAACTTAGTGAGACTGGTAGTTTATAGTTTCCCAGATCAATTTTATATATAGGAATGTCAATTTCCGGCAGTCCTGCGTATAATGATACTGGGATATCTACATATTCACCGAGTGAAGCTGCGGTAGGAGACGGAACATTACGGATGCGGTCGAAGATATTGATCGGATCTTCTGTAATTTGACTTGAAACGGATGCAAATAATGTGCTGCAGAATAAAATCGTGATGAGTTTTTTCATAGAGAATGACATTATAGGCTTTTAATAAATATTTGTTTGATATCAGATCCATTGATTCGGCAATGGATATGATATTCTCCGGGTTGTAGAACTGATAAGTCGAACTCTGTGTAGTGTACCCCTTCGTCCTGTTGCTGAGTGGCAGTTTGTTTTATGATTCTGAAACCAGAGTCGAAAATCGAGAATCTTACTGTTGCCGATTTTTTCAGTCTGTATTCTACTGTCAGCCGTTCTTTTATAGGTATGGGGTAAAGCTTGAAATAATCACAGATTTTTGTTAGTTCTTCCGGAATAATTTTTTCTTTGTTTTGCCATTCGTTTCGTTCTTTAGTTATGGATTTTATGATATTTCCGTTTCGGTCACGCCATTTTCCGTTGTACAGCGAGTCCGTTCCGGGATTGTTTTCATATTCTTCCAACATGGCATACCATTCTCTATCGTTTATGATGTCTTCGATGAGTTTTCCTTGAGATTCCGGAGAGTAGAGGAACGATACCTGCATGTGGTTCTGAGACGAATCTTTTTCTTGTCGGGTAGTGATACTTTCGAATACCGGATAACGGTATCCTCGTGCATACCATGCATATATGTCATGGAAAATACGAGTACTATCGTTTTCGGTTTTCAGTAGGCAGTTACGTCGGGTATGCACCCGCAATACCTGTTTGATTGTGTCACCCGGAGGAATAACAAGCATTCCCCATGCATCTGCTTTTATCCAGATATCTCCTTTGAGTTTTAACGGTATTTTCTGTGAATAGTATCCTGATGCCATAAAATGACCATGTATCGTGTCTCCATATTGAAAAGGATACTTAAGCCGGCATTCGGGGAAGGTGTAGTTCATTTGTAATGTCCGGTTTTTATAACGGTACATTTGTAAAGAATTATTTGTTTCTTTGTAGAAGTAAGATGTTTGGTGCTCTATACCGGTAAACAATGAAGAATCATCTTCGCTGTAATGATAATGCAGAAGATAATTGTCATTTATTTTGTTTGCCTGACTGAAATCCCAAAGGATTCTGTTACCTGATATACCCGGAGATTCAAAAGTGACTTGTTGTTTAATAAGAGTGTCATCGGGACGAGACTTGTTTTTATTTTCAGATATCACGGATTGTCCGAATATGGAAATGCCTGCCATTGTAAAAATGATAATCGAGGCAAACAGCTTTTTCATAAACTTATATATTTTGATTTCTTTTCTTTATATTTATGGTTATATTCTGATAATATATAGACAAATTAATTAATTAAAAAAAGACACATATATATTTTTTTTACCGAAATTTTTTTGTATATCTAAAAGCCTGTCTGCATCTTCTAATGCAACGATTTGCATATCCAGATTTTTTGATTCTTTTTTCGGTCAAAATTCCTGTTTTTGTATATTATGTAGTCTGCTTGCTCCTTGTCGGATATGAAAACATCTTTTAAAGAATGTCTGAGTAAAATTTAGACAGCTACCGAAAAGATATTATTTTGATTTTATGGGGTATTTTATTGGTATATAATTGGTTTTATCGAGTTTGATTTTAATAATTCGCATTACCTGTTCTGTGGTATTGGCAATATTGCAAAGTGTAAAATCTTTCTGCATGGCTTGTTTCAAAGTGACGGGATATGGGAGTATAGAGAGTGCCGCAAGAAATCCGGCATCTATGAGTTCTTTCATATTTTCCACACAGCCGCCTAAAGCGATGACGGGAATGTGGTGTTTTCGGGCGGCAGCGAGGATTCCCGAAGCTGTTTTTCCCATAATGGTTCGCCGGTCGAGCTTTCCTTCTCCGGTAATGATCAAATCTGATCCGGCAATGAGTTTATCAAAACCGATTGTTTCGAGTACCGTTTCTATTCCCGGTTTTAACTGGGCGTGAAAAAATGCAAGGCATGCTGCTCCCATTCCTCCTGCAGCTCCTGCCCCCGAAACTTTACTGATATTTATGCCTTTCTCTTGTTCGATTATATGGGAGAAATTTCTTAACCCTTTATCAAGCAAACGTACTTGTTCACGGTCGGCTCCTTTTTGAGGAGCATATACGTAGGCCGCACCGTTAGGGCCGAAAAGCGGATTGTTTACATCGCATATTATTGTGAACCGGCAATCTTTCAGTTCCGGTAATACTCCAGACTCATCGATGGAGGCGATCCGAGTTAATATTTTTCCTCCATATTCTAAGATTGTGCCGTTTTCGTCTCTGAACCGAATTCCGAGAGCTTGCAACATTCCTGTGCCGGCATCATTGGTCGCACTGCCGCCTATGCCGAGTAGGATATTCCGACATCCGTGCCGGATAGCATTTTTGATCAGTTCTCCTGTTCCGAATGTCGTTGCCTCCATCGGGTTACGTTTTTCTTTAGGTATCAGTGCAAGACCGTTGGCTGCCGCCGTTTCTATAACGGCTGTTTTCCCATCTCCCGATAAGATGTAGCCGGCATTGATCATTTCCATTTGGGAATTATGTACGGAACATATTATTTGTTTTCCTTTTAATTGTTGTAGTAATGTTTCGGACAATCCCTCTCCACCGTCAGAAACGGTCAGGCAGATGACTTCACATTCCGGAAATACACGGAGTATTCCCTCTCTTGCGCTTTGGGCGACTTCGGCAGAAGATACCGAACCTTTGAAAGAGTCGGATGCTATGACTATTTTCTTCATAAAGATGTATTAGCTTACAGATCGAATGAAAAAGTACGGTCTTTATTTTGAAAAAACAAATTATTTAAAAATTTTCCTCGAATATTTGTTTTTTCAAATTCATTCTATACATTTGCACCCAACAAACAGAGTAAAATGTAAAGATGAATACTATTTTAGTAAATACATATTGGTGGCAATTCTTACAACTCCCGTAGTCGTGAGAAGCAACCTTATGTAATTAAAGATATACCGCATAAAGAGGTTTGCCAACACGGCAAACCTCTTTTTTTATATCCTGAAAACAGATAGTGAAAACGAAAAAGTAAGACAATATGAAAAATTATCAAGTAAATGACGATGGTTATTACGGAGAATTTGGTGGGGCGTATGTTCCTGAGATTCTTTATGGATGTGTAGAGGAGTTGAGGAAGAACTATCTTTCCATTATTCAAAGCGAGTCATTCAAAAACGAGTTTGACGGTTTGTTGCGTGACTATGTCGGTCGTCCCTCACCTCTTTATCTTGCTACTCGTCTATCCGAGCGGTATGGTTGTCGCATCTATCTTAAACGAGAAGATCTTAACCATACCGGAGCACATAAGATCAATAATACTATAGGACAGATCTTGATTGCCAAACGAATGGGTAAGAGACGTATTATTGCTGAGACCGGAGCGGGACAACACGGTGTCGCGACGGCTACGGTTTGCGCTCTTATGAATATGGAGTGTGTTGTTTATATGGGAAAGACCGATGTCGAGCGGCAGCATATTAATGTTCAGAAAATGGAAATGCTCGGTGCTACGGTTTGCCCGGTAACATCAGGAAATATGACGCTAAAAGATGCTACGAATGAGGCGATACGAGACTGGTGCTGTCATCCTTCGGATACCTATTATATAATCGGATCTACAGTAGGACCGCATCCTTATCCCGATATGGTAGCCCGTTTGCAATCGGTAATTAGCGAAGAGATACGGAAACAACTCTCTTTGCGAGAAGGACGAGATTATCCTGATTATCTTATTGCTTGTGTCGGTGGCGGCAGTAATGCTGCCGGAACGATTTATCATTATGTTAATGACGATCGGGTAAAAATCGTTCTCGCAGAGGCCGGAGGAAAGGGTATCGATACCGGTATGTCCGCTGCTACTATACAACTCGGCAGAATCGGAATTATTCATGGCAGTAAAACTCTCGTTATGCAAAGCAAAGACGGGCAGATAGAAGAACCCTATTCTATTTCTGCCGGACTCGATTATCCCGGTATCGGACCTATACATGCAAATTTGGCGACAAATAAACGTGCAACGGTTTTGGCTATAAATGATGATGAGGCATTAAACGCCGCATTTGAGTTGACAAGACTTGAAGGCATTATTCCGGCACTTGAATCGGCACATGCTTTGGGAGCTCTCGGAAAACTTCGTTTCCGTCCTGAGGATGTGGTCGTACTTACCGTTTCGGGCAGAGGGGATAAAGATATGGAAACTTATATTCGTGAAATGAAAAATAAATGAAAAGTCAGATGAAAACATTCGATTATACAACACGAAGTAAAAAAGTATTAGGTGATCTGCATACGCCTGTAAGTATCTATCTTAAAGTTCGTGATATTTATCCTCAGTCGGCACTTATGGAAAGTTCCGACTATCATGCAGGGGAAAACAGCCTTTCGTTTATAGCTCTCTGTCCGTTGGCGAGTATCGGGGTAAACAGCGGAGTTTGTACAATGACATTTCCCGATGGATGCAGAGAAAAGAGGATGATCGATGAATCATTTACCGTAGAAAAGGCTATAAACGGTTTTATCTCCCGATTCAGAGTATCCGGTGACGAGAGCCGGGTATGTGGGTTATATGGTTACACGACATTCAACGCTGTGAAATATTTCGAGAATATTCCCGTAAAAGAGAGCCATGATGAATGCAATGATGCTCCGGATCTGCTTTATATTCTTTATAAACAGGTGATTGTATTTAACCATTTTAAAAATGAATTGACTTTGGTTGAGATGCTTTCTGAAGGAGAGAGCTCTACTCTTAACGAACTGGAGTCGGTTATCGAAAATAGAAATTTCGCTTCATATAATTTTTTTCTTACCGCGCCCGTATATAGCACTGTTACCGATGAACAACACAAGGCTAACGTGCGTAAAGGTATAGAGCATTGTTTGCGTGGCGATGTTTTTCAAATTGTTCTTTCCCGTCGTTTTATCCAGCCTTTTTCGGGTGATGACTTTAAGGTGTATAGAGCGTTGCGTTCTATCAATCCGTCTCCTTATTTGTTTTATTTCGATTTCGGAGGGTATCGTATATTCGGGTCTTCACCCGAAACGCATTGTAAGATAGAAAACGGTAAGGCGTACATAGATCCTATTGCCGGAACGACTCGACGTACGGGAGATATTTGCAAAGACAGGGAGCTTACCGAAACGCTTCTTGCAGATCCGAAAGAGAATGCCGAACATGTGATGCTGGTCGATCTGGCAAGAAATGATCTCAGTCGGAATTGTCATGATGTGAATGTTCTGTTTTATAAAGAACCTCAGTATTATAGCCATGTGATACATCTCGTTTCCAGAGTGTGCGGACAGCTTGATTCGGATGCTAATCCGGTCGGAACGTTTATTGATACTTTCCCGGCGGGAACTCTTTCCGGAGCTCCTAAAGTACGGGCTATGCAACTGATTTCTGAGATAGAGCCTCATAATCGGGGGGCTTATGGCGGCTGTATCGGGTTTATCGGATTCAGCGGAGATCTTAATCAAGCGATAACGATACGTACTTTTGTGAGCCGTAATCATGAATTATGGTATCAGGCAGGAGGCGGAATTGTAGCACATAGTAAAGAAGAGAATGAATTGCAAGAAGTGAATAATAAATTGGGAGCTTTGAAAAAAGCCATCGATATGGCGGTAACCTTGAAAAATTAGAAGATATGAAAAAAATATTGATATTTGACAATTATGACTCGTTTACTTATAATTTGTTGCATCTGGTACGCGAGTTGGGAGAAACTGATGTCGAGGTGTGTCGAAATGATAAAATTACACTTGACGAAATAGGACGTTTCGATAAAATTATACTTTCGCCCGGTCCCGGTATTCCGGAAGAAGCGGGGTTGCTGTTGCCATTGATACGGCGTTATGCTTCTTCTAAAAGCATTTTAGGGGTTTGTCTCGGTCATCAGGCTATCGGTGAAGCTTTCGGAGCGGTATTGGAAAATCTGAAAGAGGTGTATCATGGAGTGCAGACTTCTGTGGGAATTATTACGGACGACTCGCTTTTTACGGGATTGCCCCGAGAAATACAAGTAGGTCGTTATCATTCTTGGGTAGTCAGTCCTGACGGATTTCCGGCAGAACTTGAGATCACTGCCAGAGATGCTTCCGGACAGATCATGGCACTTCGACACAGAAAATATGATGTACGTGGCATACAATTTCATCCCGAATCGGTGTTGACACCTGAAGGGCATACGATTATTCGCAATTTTCTTTATCATTAAAATAAAAACGGAAATGAAGCAGATTCTATATAAGTTGTTCGAACATCGGTATCTTGGGAGAACCGAAGCTCGGGATATACTCCAAAATATCGCGCAGGGTAAATACAATGATGCACAGATAGCTTCTTTGATTACTGTATTCCTAATGCGGAACATCTCAGTCGAGGAACTGACAGGATTTCGGGATGCTTTACTCGAAATGCGTATTCCGGTCGATCTTTCCGAATATGCTCCTATCGATATAGTCGGTACCGGAGGTGACGGAAAAAACACGTTCAATATTTCTACTGCGGCATGTTTTGTCGTAGCGGGGGCTGGTTATCCCGTTGTGAAACATGGGAATTACGGAGCTACTTCGGTAAGCGGGGCAAGTAATGTTATGGAGCAGCACGGTGTGAAATTTACTTCTGATATAACCCGGCTTCGGAAAAGCATGGATATGTGTAATATTGCCTATTTGCACGCACCTCTTTTCAATTCTGCCATGAAAGCAGTTGCTCCTATTCGTAAAGCTTTGGGCGTACGCACGTTTTTCAATATGCTCGGTCCACTGGTCAATCCGGTCTTGCCGAAATATCAGTTGCTCGGAGTTTATAATTTGCCGCTGTTGCGTCTTTACAGTTATGTCTTTCAGGAGAGCGATACTCGTTTTGCCGTAGTGCATGGTCTCGATGGATACGATGAAATTTCATTAACGGGAGAGTTTAAGGTTGCGACTTCTACTACCGAAATGATCTATACTCCTGAAAGTATAGGTTTTAACCGTTATTGTGAGCAAGATCTCGATGGGGGGAAATCTCCCGAGGAAGCTGCTCGCATATTTGATCGTGTATTGCAAGGTAAAGCTACTCCGGCGCAAACCGATTGTGTGATTGCTAATGCGGCATTTGCTATTCGGGTAATTGAGCCGGAAAAATCGCTGACAGACTGTATTGCCTTAGCTCGTGAATCTATGGAAAGCGGAAGAGCATTAAAGACATTGAAGATGTTTGTTGAACTTAATTCTTGATTCGAAGATGAATATTCTGGATAAAATAGTTGCAGACAAACGAATTGAAGTGCAGCGACATAAAGAAGCCTATACTGTGGATATGCTTTTGGAAAGCGAACGAATGATGCGCAGTACTGTTTCCCTGAGTCGTGCGTTGTTGGAATCTTCTTCGGGAATAATAGCTGAGTTTAAACGTCGTTCTCCCTCAAAAGGTTGGATACATCGTGATGCTGATGTCGAAAGTGTTGTGCTTGATTATCAACAGGGTGGAGCATCTGCATCTTCTATATTGACAGATTACCCTTATTTTGGCGGAACGGTTGCCGATTTGTGTAAAGTCAGGAAAAGCATTGATATACCTCTTTTGCGTAAAGAGTTTGTAATCGATGAATACCAGATCTATCAAGCAAAAGCGATAGGTGCGGATGCCGTGTTGCTCATCGCTGCAGTACTCGATCGGAAGACTTGTCGTCGTTTTACCGATTTGGCTCACAGCCTCGGAATGGAAGTATTGCTCGAGTTGCATGAAAAAAAAGAGCTCGACTATTTAGATACTGGAGCTGATATGATAGGAATTAACAATCGTGATTTGACGACCTTTGAAACTCGGGTGGAACACTCATTCGATATGGTTAGACATTTGCCTTCGGATAAAATCTGCATATCGGAAAGCGGGATTTCCTCCCCCGATACGGTTAGAGCCTTGCGTCGGGTGGGGTTCAGAGGATTTTTAATGGGAGAGAATTTTATGAAGGAGGTTCGACCCGGTGCAGCCTTGAGTCGGTTTGTGAAGCAATTAAACGGTGAAGAAGATGTTGGTTAAAGTATGTGGTATGCGTGATGGAGAAAATATTCGGTTGGTGGAGAATCTGTCGGTCGATCTCATGGGTTTTATTTTTTATCCCCGTTCTCCTCGTTATGTAAATTCTTTACCTGAGTACCTTCCACGATCTACAGGACGAGTAGGGGTTTTTGTAAATGAAGAATTGCGTGTGATCGAAGATACGATAATCCGATATGGACTTACACATGTACAATTGCATGGGTGTGAAACTCCCTCTGCGTGTGAGGTATTAAGACGACGAGGAATGCATGTGATTAAAGCCTTTTCCGTATCTGTTCCAGAAGATTTGATGGTTACCGGGAGATATGACGGGTGTTGTGATTTTTTCTTGTTCGATACTTCTACGTCCGGCTATGGCGGTTCGGGATGTTCGTTCGATTGGGGGATATTGCAACATTATACAGGAAATGTCCCTTTTCTTATAGCTGGAGGTATAGGAGAAAATGATGCAGAGAGAGTTTTGAATTTCAGGCATCCGCAATTTGCAGGGGTGGATTTGAACAGCCGTTTTGAAGTTTCTCCCGGAATAAAAAATATAGAAAAATTAGACCGAATTATAACAAAATTAAAGAGATGAATCGAATACAACAATTGTTTGGCCGTAAAGAAAAAAATATTCTTTCGGTTTATTTTACAGCCGGATATCCGACTCTTGATACTACTTGTGAAATTATCGAGGAACTACAACGTCAGGAAGTCGATATGGTAGAAATAGGAATTCCTTTTTCTGATCCTATGGCCGATGGAGTAGTGATTCAGAATGCGGCTGCAAAGGCTTTGCAGAACGGTATGTCATTGAGTAAACTCTTCGGACAGCTTCGAAATATCCGTTCCGAAGTCGATATTCCGTTAATCTTGATGGGGTATCTTAATCCTATAATGCAATATGGTTTTGAGAACTTTTGTCGAAGTTGTCATGAAGTAGGAGTAGATGGAGTAATAATCCCGGACTTGCCGTTCAAAGATTATCTTGAAGAGTATAAGCCTGTAGCAGATCGTTATGATCTGAATGTAATAATGCTTATTACCCCTGAAACTTCCGAAGAACGTATCCGATTTATCGACCGGAATACAGAAGGATTTATCTATATGGTATCTTCTGCGGCGACGACCGGTGCGCAGCAGTCGTTCGATGAAGCTAAGCAGGAATATTTCCGTCGTATAGCTGCGATGAATCTTCGTAATCCTCGCCTGATAGGATTCGGTATATCTAACCGGGAAACATTTGATTCAGCTTGTCGGAATGCCTCCGGCGCGATTATCGGTAGTCAGTTCGTTAAGTTGCTTGCACAGGAGTCTCCTGCAAAAGCCGTTTCTCGATTATTGGAGATGATCGGAAGAGAATAGTTTAAGAACCTATCTAAATTTTCTGATGAGAAATATTTGTTTTATATTATTACTGACCGGAAAATTTAGACAGGTTTGAAAAATGTGAAAATTTAAAGACATGAGTAAACCTGTGACTAAGGGAAGTCAAGATTTGCTCTGTTTTTTTCGTGGACAAAGTAAAGAGACTAGACTCAAAAATCTAATTTAAGATAATCTCTTATAAAGATAATATCTCTTTGTCGTTATATACAATTGGACTATACTGTATCAGTGGTGATGTTCTGCCTCCATCGCTTCGGTTTGTGTTTTGTGAACTGTACCGTGCGGATGCTCGATAGGAGCGTAGATCGAATAAAGTTTGATAGCTGTGTTACCGGTATTGACCAGATTATGCCATTTGCCGGCAGGTATGAATATTGCGTGATCAGCTTTCACCTCTTGTACAAAATCAAGTTTGTCCTGCGTGTTACCCATCATTACTCGTCCCTCTCCTTGCTCGATACGGAGGAATTGGTCAATATCGGAATGTAGCTCGAGACCAATATCTCCGCCGACGGGAATGCTCATCAAAGTTACTTGCAAGTTTGAGCCTGTCCATAGGGCTGTACGGAAGTTGTCGTTACCTTCGGTATAGGCTTCGATATCTAACACAATCGGTGCTTTTCCATAATCTTTTAATACGACTTCGGGCGTATTTTCCACTTGAATTTTATCTGTCGCGTTTTCGGCTACTGTATTATTTTTTTGTTTGCAGGAAACCAATATTGTAAGGGTAGCTGTCAGTATTCCTGTACGTAAAAGGTGTATGTTCATATTCATATAAAATAGTAGTTTGAGTATATGAGGCTTAAGAGTCTGTTTGAATTAATTTCTTGCAATGGGATAATTCGTATCGGTCTTTCGGATTTGTTTTTTAACAAGGAGATACTTGAAAACGGTATCTCCTTCTTGTTGTGAGGTACTCCTTCGAAACGTTTACGGTTTCTTATATCCGCACTTGGGACATACGCCCTTTTCATTGAGTGAAATACCACATAATGGGCAACGGTCAATGTCGTTTTTGGTTTCAAACTCGGCCGAAGCTGCGTTCACACCACTAGTAAAGGTAATTTTGGCGATGTTGAGTTTATCCTTGAGCAGATCGTACACGATCTTGATCATGCCTTCTACGGTCATTGTTTCCTTAGTCACTACCAGACGACAGTTGGGATAGGCTGTAGCGAGTGCGGTCTTGAAGGCTTCACCTTTCATTTTGTTTTGTGGATGGCCGTTTTTTATACCTTGTTTCTCATACACGTTGAGAATAGCCGGCAATAACGGGTCGTCTTCGCGGAGAACAAGAGCATGGTCGAAGTTTTTCAGCACGTCCCAAGCTACTTTCTGGATTTCGTTACAAGGGTAAACCATGTTTACTCCTTCATTTACGGTATCTTCTACCTCGATAGTCAAAACGCCGGTGTGGCCGTGAAGGTACTGAGCTTCGCCTTGGAAACCGTAGAATCTGTGTGCATACTGCAAATCGAATGTTGTGATGCTTCTCATTTCAATTCATTTTTAGTTGTTAAACATTTATTGAGTGTAATCTGTACTTGTATTTTATCTATGTCAGTTGAAGCTATATTATGTGCTTCTAAGTATTGCTGTATCAGGTGTGTCAATTCTTGGTCTTCGTAGTCCATGATCTGTTCGCCTTCGAATATGTGATGGTGTTCGTGAACCGTAATGTCGTAATAGCATTTACCCGTTTCGGGATGGCATACTAGAGACAGCAGATTGGCTTTACAAAAAGAGTCTAGAATACGATATACCGTAGAAAGTGTGATTTCTTTGTCTTTCGACTGCACATGAGAAATAATCAACTCGATAGGAGCGTGTTGTAACTCTATCATGGACTCATATACCGTTTTGCGCTGAGGGGTCGATTTTAACCCTGCTTCTCGTATTTTATCCGTAGTGTTCATTTCGTTTTTATTTTGCGACAAAAATAATGCAAATAATTTTTAATTGCAAATAATTTGCAATTAAAAATTATTCCTAACTTGATCTTTTTTTTGATCTGTTTTCCGTTCCTGCCCTGTTACGTCACTCATCGGAAAAGAAAAACATTTTCGAAAAAATCTTAAAAAAAGGTTTGTGCAAAGTTTAGTCAGGCTTTATAATGTTTCGATATTTATGAAGATTGCAGATGCGATGGGGCAAATATAAAAAGGGGCTGTCCAAAAAGTTGGAAAGTTCAAATTTAAACTTTCAATTTAAAAACTGATAGACTTCGATTATAAAAAGAATACCACTTTCACCTATGAAAATTAGGTGTAAAGTGGCATTCTTTATTTATTTTGTTACAATCTGTAACTTTTACCAATTCAGTTTTGACTTTTTGGACAGACTCTTTTTATTAAATACGTTATTTATTGCTTCGTTTACGTTCCGTCTCATCTAAAATAATTTTTCGGAGACGAATGTGGTGCGGAGTAACCTCTACATATTCATCTTCTTTGATGTATTCGAGAGCTTCTTCGAGGCTAAATACGACAGGAGGAATAATTTTTGCTTTATCATCAGCTCCTGAAGCACGCATATTGGTGAGCTTTTTCGATTTAGTTACGTTCACTACGATGTCACCCTCTTTGGCATTCTCACCCACAACCTGCCCTGCATATACTTCTTCTTGCGGAAAGATGAAAAATTTGCCTCGATCTTGCAGTTTATCTATTGCGTAAGCATAAGCAGTTCCTGATTCCATAGCAATCAGCGATCCGTTTGTACGGCGGTCAATATCGCCTTTCCATGGTTGATATTCAAGAAAACGATGAGCCATGATCGCTTCACCGGCCGAAGCGGTCAACACATTGTTCCGAAGGCCGATGATACCGCGAGACGGGATTGAAAATTCCATGTGTATGCGGTCTCCTTGATTATCCATGCTTAGAAGATCTCCTTTGCGACGTGTTACCATATCTATGATCTTACTGGAATACTCTTCAGGTACATTAACGGTTAATTGTTCTACCGGTTCGCATTTTACACCGTCGATTTCGCGGATGATTACTTGTGGTTGACCTACTTGCAGTTCGTAACCTTCACGACGCATGGTTTCGATTAAAATAGATAAATGGAGAACTCCACGTCCATAAACAGTCCATACTCCATCCTCAGGAGCTTTTTCTACACGTAAAGCAAGATTCCTGTCCAGCTCTTTTTCAAGTCGTTCGGCAATATGTCTGGATGTGACGAATTTACCGTCTTTACCGAAGAACGGAGAGTCGTTATTGGTAAATGTCATCGACATGGTCGGTTCGTCGATGGCGATTCGTTTCAATGGTTCCGGATTTTGAATATCGGCGATCGTATCTCCGATCTCGAACCCTTCGATACCGATCAGAGCGCAAATTTCACCTGATTGGGCAGATTGAACTTTGGTACGTCCCAATCCTTCGAAAATATGTAATTCCTTAATTCGTTGCTTTGAAATAGAACCGTCTTTTTTACATAAAGCAACATCTTGTCCTTCGCGTACCTCTCCTCGATGCACTCGTCCTATAGCAATACGACCTACATAGGACGAGTAGTCTAAAGATGTTATCAGAAGTTGGGGTGTTCCTTCTAAATAAGCTGGTTCGGGAATATTCTCGATAATGGCATCTAATAAGGGAGTGATGTCTTCTGTCCGGTTTTTCCAATCAGTTGACATCCAATTTTGTTTTGCAGATCCGTAAATTGTCGGGAAATCGAGCTGTTCTTCTGTAGCATCGAGACTGAACATCAGGTCGAATACCATTTCCTGCACTTCATCAGGACGGCAGTTCGGTTTATCCACCTTATTGATTACTACGATAGGTTTCAAGCCCATTTGTATTGCTTTCTGCAATACGAAGCGGGTTTGAGGCATCGGGCCTTCA
Organism: uncultured Coprobacter sp.; assembly: GCF_947855755.1. Classification (NCBI taxonomy): domain Bacteria; kingdom Pseudomonadati; phylum Bacteroidota; class Bacteroidia; order Bacteroidales; family Barnesiellaceae; genus Coprobacter; species uncultured Coprobacter sp. The sequence goes on along the minus strand of NZ_CANUAR010000001.1, from coordinate 441,257 downwards.
AAAGCATCTACGAGCAATAGACAGCCGTCGGCCATATTCAATACCCGTTCGACTTCTCCTCCGAAATCGGCATGTCCCGGAGTATCTATAATATTTATCTTATAATCTTTATATCGTATCGATACGTTCTTGGAAAGGATCGTAATTCCTCGTTCACGTTCCAGATCGTTATTGTCGAGTATTAACTCGCCGGAGTTTTGATTCTCGCGAAATAGTTGTCCGGCCAAAAGCATTTTGTCGACCAGAGTTGTTTTCCCGTGGTCAACATGTGCAATGATAGCAATGTTTCTGATTTTTTGCATATAATCTATTTTGAGTGGCGCAAAGGTACGACAAAAATTTTTATGATGTTTCTCTTTAATTTAAGTTTTCTTCCTTTGTCATTAATATTTAATATTCTGATCCTTTTCATGAAAAGATTTTTTCATGTTTTTAGAGCCTATCTGAATTTTGCGGGAATTATAGAAGAATATGCGGCAAAGAGTTAAACAAAACTAAAATGGGAGATACCAGAATCTTTTCAGAATAAAAAGCATTCGTATATTTAAAAAAGCTTACAAAAGTATGGTAAATCAAAAATGAATTTATACCTTTGCCCCCTCAAAGAATTTATTAACAACAAAATCGCAGAAAAATGTATTTAACTTCTGAGAAAAAAAGAGAAATCTTTGAGAAATACGGAAAGTCTAATACTGATACTGGCTCACCTGAAGCGCAGATAGCATTATTTTCATACCGTATTGCTCATTTGACTGAACATTTAAAGTCAAATCACAAAGATTATAGTACTGAAAGAGCTCTTAGAATGTTGGTTGGTAAACGTCGTCGTTTACTTGACTATTTAGTAAAAGTCGATATCGAACGGTATCGTGCCATTATTAAAGAGCTTGGCATTAGAAAGTAAGGAATTGCTTCAGCCAAAAAACGGCTATCCGTATTTACGGATAGCCGTTTTTTGTATTTTTTATCTGATTAAAAACTTGATGGTTAAAGGGTTAGCTATTTTTAATCTTTTGCCAGACTGAATTCTTTATCGGCGAATAGTTCTGCCAATCCCGAAATTTGCTTTAAACGCAGTAACTCATCTTTGTCCATTCCTATGTTTTTTTGTATCCAACTATCTGACATACCGGCCTTTACAAGTTCCGATACAATATTACTCATTAGCTCAATATTGTGAGTTCCTCTTGCTCGGTTATGGCGTATTGTAGAAGCCATTCGGTTAGATAGATCTTTTTCTATTACGACAACCGGTAATTTCCCTTCTTCTCGTTCATAAATTCGTTTCGAGGTTTTCATTACCTGATATCGGTGATATCCATCTACCAATTCATAAATGTCCTGTTCGGGGATATAATAACATACACAGGGCATTGTGTACCCGTCTTCCCAGATTGAAACTTCCAGAAGTTTCATTTCTGGAGGAGCGACGATATTCGGATTGTAGCTATTGGCTACGATCTTTTCGATCGGAACGGACAAAACTTTATATACGGGACTTTGATATTTTTCCATAATTAAAATAAGGATTGGTATTTTTTCATGACACTTTCCCTTAATTCTTTTTCGTGTTTATTTGGGGAGAAGCCCATGTACTTGCAACAATGGTCGTTTTTCAAAATACAAACACAAATGCGCTTGAAAGTCGGAATCTCTTTAAATTCAGGAATATCGATGTCATCGAGATAATCCATTCTCACGGGTTTTTTCGAAGTTTTGTAGTTGCTTTTTTCTCCGACAGTGATCGAGATGCCGGCATCTTCCAACTTCTTTATTGTTTCATTAGCAAGACAGCCGCCTTTATTTTTCCAAAAAGCTACGCTTACCGATAGTTTTTCAAGATAATTGTTTCTTGTCTCTTCGGGAAGTGTACTTAGTAAAAATTTCATATAATCTGCCCATGTCATATTCTTAGGCAATTTTATAGACTGCCATCCTAAAGCCGTTGTACCGCCATATATCCCCGCAAATCCGACTCCGTTTACTCGGTTTATCATACGTCCCCACATGTCAGGATCGATGGCTCGATATAATTTTAAGCTCCCGATTGCTTGAGAAAGAAAAGGACTGGCTACACGTTGTTTCTCCAAAGAGACGCCGGCTTGGTAATACAAATCATAGAGATGGTTATAATCCCATTTGAATTTTCCGTTTGCAGTCCATACATCTGTTGTCTGCCAATCATAGATCGGATATGCGTTGTAGATGTATTCTCCACACCGTCTTGTCCATTTCAGACCTCTATATTTTTGATAATTTTTTGAGCTGTATATTGTTCGCCAACGGTTATAGCTTTCTTGAGTTCGTATTCCGACAAGACAGCAAGTACGTTGCGCTTTTTTTTGGATGTGCAACCAGTGGGCGAATTTGTATTGGAACTCATAGTCCCACATGTCTTCTGTGTAAAATGGAAAATCTTCTTTTCGGTAACAACCTTCAGGCATCTCACGTACCCAGATGTCTTGGCATGCATTGTCCCACGGTCGCCAGAATTGTTGGTACATAGAGGTGCAGGTTATAACTTTGAACGGTACGCAGACCCGGTAAATATCCAGAATATCCGCATTAGATTTGAATACTCGTTCTACGTACTCTATTGTTTCCTGATATTGTACCTCATAGTCCATATGAAAGACCGTCAGTTTCCGATCGAGCTTGTGTTTCCGGATGTAGTCGATGCAGAGATTTAACAATACCCCGCTATCTTTCCCTCCAGAAAAGGAAACATAGACATTATCAAATCCGGAAAAGATTTTTTCCAGTCGTTCTTGGGTCATATCATATACATTCTTTCGGATTGTTCTCATCTCCTTTCCATTCCATTTTTACATAAAGTTTCCATTCTTTGACAGGAGAAAAACCTTTCTCCTGAAATATATTTACGTGTCGGGTATGCGTAACGGAATATATCGGATAATCTTCTCCGAAGGTAGCTACGACTTTGTCTATCATTTGGGAAAGCAATTTTGCATTATCTCCCGAAATATAGTAGTTGTCTATCGTGACGTTGTGAGCTTTAATTTCGACTGGAATAAATCCTTGAACGGTGTTATTTTCGGTCGTGACAAACCAGATGTGGTGTATTGAAGTTTTAAAAGGATAATTGTTGTTTTGTCTCAAGATTCCCGGACTCATAACCAGAGGGGCGACAAGCTTATACAATTGGGGATCGGTTCCTGAAAATTTTTCTATCTTCATAAAAACAAACTTTTAAATCCTATGTGATGCCCGATGAATTATAAAAATCATCAATACTTATTAATGTGATCTCCTCTTTTTAAATCTTGTTTTAACTAAAAATATACTTGAATAAAGCATTGTATTTTTAGTGATAATTCTACTTTATGGTAATAAATATTAGCAATTTGTTATCTTTTATGCATATAAAAAATAAATGTGGGAAATCATATTCACAAAATTATAAAATTAATTTCTGATTTACACGAGATTTTGATTCATAACTGATTTTTTTTACCTTATTTTTAAGATAAATAAACTTTGGTGAGTATGTGAATAATTGTAAAGTTTTAACTTTAACAGCGAAATTTGAGAGTTTTTTCGGAGGTGTTTTGTCCTTTTTACGAGAAAGATAGCGAGCTATCAGACGAATGAAAACAGGAAAAAAGACCGGAAGAAAACGCAAAGATGACCTGATAGTGCTTTTTTATTGGAAAATTTATACAAGCTCTTAAAGTCGGATTATGATTTGTTCATGATTTCGGTTTTATTTTTGTTCCTTTTTATTTGCTTTTTCCTGTTTTGAAGTTTATAATAACAGATTTGAAAATATTTGTTTCAGAAGTATTTGGATATATCAAATAGTTTTTTTACTTTAGATTATTAATTGATAATACGGATGAGATTAGGAACGGAAATATTTCAGGTGAACCGTAGTTTGAAAGATCCTTATACCGGTTGTTTATTGGTTTCAGAACCTTGCCTGAATGAGGTATATTTCCAACGGTCGGTTATTCTCTTGGTTGATCATGACCCGTTGATCGGAAGCATGGGATTGGTTCTTAACAAGTCATCCAATCTAATGTTGAATACCGTAATCGAAGGTTTGGAAAATGTTCCGGAGATTCCTGTCTTTTGCGGAGGGCCTATGGAAAGCGATCATTTGTTTTATATACATACGTTGGGACGATTAGTACCCGGATCGATAGAAATAGCTGAAGGTTTATATATCGGAGGTGATATAGATGTGATATTGTCTTATATAAGAAGTGGAAATACCGTAGAAGGACATATAAAATTCTTTTTAGGGTATAGCGGTTGGGAGGCCGGACAATTGAAAGATGAAATTGCCAATATTTTTTGGATCGTATCCGAAAAAGTATCGCCATTATTTTGTATTTGCGGTGATGGAGAACAGAGTTGGCGTAAAGCTGTCGTAGATTTAGGGGAAGATTATAAATCATGGCTCAAATATCCTCGTTTGCCTATTCTCAATTGATTCGTTGCATGACTACTACGTTTTTATATCCGTTGTTTGTTTTTATCCATTCATTGAAAAGTCCGCAAGATTTAAATCCGTTTGCTGAAAAGAGTTTCAGACAGTTCTCATTATCTTGAAGAATATGGGCATAAAGTTGGTGCAGATGCAAAAAACCGAAAGCGTATGAACACATTAGTTGCAAAGCTTCTCTACCGAAACCTTTCCTTTGATGATCCGGTGCTATGAGAATACCTACCGCACCTCTTTCATGATGTGGGTCGAGCTCGAACAAATCTACCATTCCGATCGTTTCGTTTGTTTTTTTCAAAGTAATCATCATTCGTAGTTGTCGGGTCTGATAAATATCGTAACAACTGTTTTGAATATATTCACGAAGAGTAAATTTTGAGAATGGAGCTAATGTACATCCATGTACCCATAGAGAAGAGTCGTTTTCCCATTGATATAAAATGTCGAGATCTTCGGGTTCGATAGCTCGTAAATAAATATTTATTCCGGATAGGTATGACATAATCTTTCAGGTTAAAAGTAACGATGATGTTTTTTATAAAAATAGAAAAGCGCTCGAATATGTCGGCATGCTAATTTTGAAAAAATTTTTCGGTTGGTTACCCGTTTCCAATGATGAACAATTGAAAACTGAGGTAGATAAATGATTTTGAAACCATTATTTCGTACTCGTATACAGAAATCTGCATCTTCTGGTCCGTAAAAAATATTTTCATCTAAGAAACCTGTCATATCGAGTGCTTCACGACGGATCATTTGACAAGCTCCAATTAAATATTCCGGCTCATATTCCGATGTGTGAAAAGTCCCTTTATTTTTTTTTTGTATAAAAGTGTGAAGAATATTTTTGAATTTTATGCCGAGTCCCGGATATTCCTTGTCGCTTTTTTGAATTTCTTTTTGAGTATTCGTCAGTTTACAGCCGCAGATTCCCGTTTCGGGATGAAAGTCCATATAAGCAACCATGCCGTATATTGCATTCTCGTTAGCGATAGTGTCATCGTCGAGGAGCAAAATATATTTGCCCGATGCCTTTTCTATTCCTCGGTTACGGGCGTATGCTATACCTCGGTTATAGGGAAGTATGACAGTCTGTATTTGAGGATAGTTTTCCTCAACATATTGTGATGCGCCGTCTGTTGATCCGTTATCTACCCAGATAATCTCGATATCTTCTTTCTGCAGTGTATATGAAAGAGATGAAAGGCACTCTTTAAGATATACCAAAGAATTCCAAGATATGAGGATTATCGATAACTGCATAGATGTATTATTACCCGAATAACTTTATTTTTAATGCTTTTAGAGCGTATGAAAATTCTTTGACCGACGTGAAACGCTTGAGTTGCGTCGAAATAAAATAGTATGAAAAGAAATATTTCAAATTGCTTCGGAACAATATCTTTTCCATTTCATGAGATGAGAGATGAGGATAATTTAATATTGACTCTCGTTGAACATCGGTAGGGATATATTCCCCACCCTTGATCCACCCGTTTTCTTTTGCCATGGCATAAAATTCTGTGCCGGGGAAAGGAGATACGATATTGAACATGATCTGATCGACTTTTAGCTTTTTTGCCCGCCGTAAAGTATCTTGAAGGGTTTCTTTAGTTTCTAACGGACTTGTTCCGATTAGAATATTCAGTTTTACGGGAACGTTATATTTTTTTAGATACCCGATTGCGTCATATATCTGTTTTTGTGTAATTCCTTTTTTAATGAATTTGAGAATATCTTCGTTGAATGATTCTACACCTAAATCGACATATTTGCATCCCGACATACCTAAAGCTCGGGCTATTGTGTCGGTAATTGCATCTACGCGGGCCTGACATCCCCATGAGAAGCCATATTTACGCATGATATTGCAGATTGCCAGTGTCCTTTCTTCATTCCAGATGAAATTGTCATCCATGAAGCCGATGGCAGTATATCCTTGTTCGTGCAATATCTTCATCTCTTTTTCGATACTCTCTATTGATCGGAAAGAGATGAAAGGTTTCTTTTTAAATTCCCGGCGGTTCTCTATTTCCCGAGCGAAAGTTAATGAACTCGGAACACAATAAATACACTGATAAGGACAATTACGTGAGGTAATGGCAGTAGTATAAGGCGATATTTTTAATTTGGGATTATGATAATCCCGGTCTGCAATATGATGACGTGCCGGAAAAGGCAAGGAATCCAAATCTTTTAATAACAGGTGAAATTTGTTATGTATGATTTTCCCGTTTTCCATGTATGAAATGCCTTCGGTTTGTTTCCAGTCGGTTTTGTCTCGTAAAGCATTCGTCCACTCTTTTACGATAACTTCCGGTTCACCTCTGACGATGACGACTTTTTCATCTGTAAAAAAGCGATCTGTAAAATAAGTAGGTCCAGGACCCATAAACACGACAAATGCGTTCGGTCGATATTTCCGGATCAGGGATAGTGCGATCAAATCGTTCTCTATTGACAGATTTACAGTCCAGATATAATAAATATCGCTGTCGTCTTCTTTAAGAAACTTTTCGAATTTTTTTCGTGAAGTTCTATAATAAACAAAATCCTTATATATAGGAGTATATCCTTCTTCTTCCAATACTGCGACAACGGTCAATTCGTATATATTCGGTGCGGCATATACGATACGGGTACATCCCGCAGTTCGTTCAGCTGGTTTATTGTGGTTTAATACAGGCGGAACTAAGAATGTTAATTTCATGGACCTTAATTTAGCGATAAATTCAATATATATAAACGGAGCATTATCAACATTTCGTATATTTATATACGGTTTTTTTATGGTTTGAATGTTTCATTGAACGGCATTCTGTTAATAATAGATCTGCCGAGAGTGATTTCGTCGGTATATTCCAGCTCGTCGCCAACCGATACACCCCGTGCTAAAATAGAGATTTTTATATTGTAAGGAGCAAGTTTTCTGAAAATATAAAAATTAGTCGTATCTCCTTCCATTGTAGCGCTGAGGGCAAGAATGATCTCTTGTATATCACCTTGCGATGCCCGTTTTACCAGACTGTCTATTTCCAGATCGGAAGGACCGATCCCGTCCATAGGGGAAATGACTCCGCCTAAAACGTGATACCGACCCTTAAATTGACGAGTATTTTCGATTACCATCACTTCTTTGATGTTTTCTACGACACAAATGATAGAATCGTCCCGGTTAGGATCGGAACATAAAGAGCAGGTATCTGAGTCGGAAATGTTATGACATACGTGACAATACTTGATCTCTTTGCGGAGCTTTATAATGGCATTTCCGAAATTTTCCACTAAAGGCTCTTCTTGTCGGAGAAGATGTAACACTAACCGCAAAGCGGTTTTTCGTCCGATACCCGGTAATTTGGCAAACTCATTTACCGCATTTTCAAGTAATGCGGAAGAGTAAGGTTGATTCATCTGAATGCTATTTTTGTGTTTGTCGGATTCTCTATGAATAATGCAATTTTTGTGATAACTGCAGTAAAAACAGACTCAAAAGAGACTCGATACTAAAAATATTTTTTGTTACGAAATTAAGATTTTTCTTTGATAAAGCCGTTACGGTAAGCGATCAATAATTTTTTCAGATCTTTTATTTGGGTTTCGAGCTCTCTTCCTATGTCGGTATCACGTACCATCATTCGTTGGGAACTCAGTTCGAGGATAAAACTGGTTGAAATAATATCGATACCTTCTTCTATTGCTTTTTGTGCCGACTGAAAGGGCTCGTGTTGTGTCAGTTGTAATCCTCGCGAGTGAAAAATCAACGTATAGCCTGCGATTCCGGTTTCCGGTTGGTAAGCTTTTGAAAATCCACCGTCGATTACCAGTAGTTTTCCGCCGGCTTTTACCGGTTTTTCTCCTTTGATCGTTTTTACCGGAACATGTCCGTTGATAATATGGGAATGAATGTCATTTATTCCGAATTCTTTCAGTATCATGTCGCAGACACGCTCTTCATTTCTTAATGTATAATAATATCCCTTTTTCTCTTTCCAAAGCTCTTTATCATTGGTGAAGTAGCGTTCGAACGTCGCCATTTTGTCTTTGTCGAATGGAGGCGCATCCTCTCCGCACCAGAGATACCACATATAATCCCGTGCAAATTTTTTCTCTTCAGAACCCTCTTCATCAAAATAGGCGACTCGTATTATCTGGTCTATCCGGTCGAGCAATGCCTTTCCTTTATATTTTTTGTCTCGTATTGTTATCTCTTTAAAAGATCCATCGGCATTCAACGGTATAGAGGCATGATACAGCAGATTAGAGTTGCGTACCAGATATATGCTTCCGTAAGAAAACAGACATCGCATGTGTTTTCTCAGTTTTTCGCTGTTGACAAAAGAGTAACGTAATCGACGCATCAGTTCTTGCTCTTCATCGGTAAGTTTATAAGGATTTTTAGGATCGATAGTCGGGAAATAAGTGTCCGTTAAAGGATATTCTTTTCCATTCAGAATCAATTTCCCCTGTTTATAGTCGATCTTGTCGAGCAACAGTCGATTATCCATATTATATTCAGGATGAGCTTTGATAAGCTGAGCCTCCAGTTTAAACTGTATGATCGTGATTGCTTTATGCATCTGAGCGATCAGTTTTTGGGTCTTTTCGCTATGTACGTTATCTGTTCCTACTTTAGGCATGAAAAGCGAGCAAGGGTCATCTTTATAACGTTCTATGGCGAATGTTGCCAATGGCAGCAGATTTATTCCGTACCCGTCTTCGATCGTAGTCAGGTTTCCATAACGCATTGCCATTCTTACGACGTTGGCGATACAGCACATGTTACCCGATGCAGCCCCCATCCATAATATGTCGTGATTACCCCATTGTATATCGAAATTATGATAATTACATAATGTATCCATGATAATATGAGCCCCCGGTCCTCGATCATATATGTCGCCTACGATATGCAATGTGTCTATCGTGAGTCGTTGTATAAGGTTGCACATGGCGATGATAAAACAATCAGCTCGCCCTGTCGATATGATAGACGAGATGATACCGTTCACATAAGCCTGTTTGTTCGGGTCTATCTGCGATTCATGCAGCAATTCCTGTAAAATATAGGAAAATTCTGTAGGGAGAGCCTTCCTTACTTTCGATCGAGTATATTTCGAAGAAACATTTTGACATACTCTGATAAGTTGATGAAGCGTGATTTTGTACCAATCTTCCATATCCGGTTCATGGGATTTTATCAGCTCCAACTTATGATCGGGGTAATAGATGAGTGTACATAACTCTTTTTTTTCGCTCTCTCGAAGAGTTTGCCCGAAAATTTCGTCGACTTTACGACGTACTGTTCCTGATGCATTTTTCAGAACATGTTGGAAAGCTTCATATTCTCCGTGTATGTCTGTCAAGAAATGCTCTGTTCCTTTTGGTAAATTCAGAATCGCTTCCAGATTGATGATCTCGGTACATGCGTCCGATATGGTCGGGAATTGTTTTGAAAGCAGTTGTAAATATCGCAGGTCTTGCAATGCGGTCTCTACAGATATATTGTTCATAGAATCATAATTTTCCATGTAAAGCAATAGGTTTAGTAATTCAAAAATAGCCTTTTTTTTAGATCCGGGCAAGATTATCGGCAGATAATAGCTATATTTGTCATAATAACTGTCGATTAACAAAAATGATTATGGAGATAAAAAGTGCACGTTTTATAATAAGTAATACTGATGTAACGAAGTGTCCTTCGGGAAATTTACCGGAATATGCCTTTATCGGTCGTTCTAATGTAGGAAAATCATCGTTGATCAACATGCTTACCAATAAAAAGGGGCTGGCGATGACTTCCTCTATGCCCGGTAAAACGCAGCTTATCAACCATTTTCTGATCAATGATGCTTGGTATCTGGTTGATCTTCCGGGATACGGATATGCACAACGCGGTAAAGAAGGGAGAGAAAAAATACGCAGCATTATAGAGAGTTATATCCTGAACCGTTATGAGATGACTTGTCTGTTTGTTTTGATAGACTGCCGACATGAACCGCAGAAAATCGATGTCGAGTTTTTAGAATGGCTCGGAGAGAACGAAATACCCTTTTGCATAGTATTTACTAAAGCCGATAAATTAGGACCTGTACGCTTTAAGGAGAATGTTGAGGCTTATAAGAAACGTTTGCTTGAAGATTGGGAAGAACTTCCTCCGGTATTTTATACTTCTTCGGAGAAAAAGCAAGGAAGAACGGAATTACTCGATTATATCGGGAGTATAAACGATTCGCTGGAGAACAGTTAAGGTGTTGTCTGCAGGCTCTTAAACTGCTTCTAAATTACGTTAAATAATATATTGTCATGAAAAGAAATGATATATTTGTAAAAGCCCTTTGTTCACTGCTTGTGATCTGCGGGCTTTTTTTATCAGGTTGTAAACAAACAAAGATCATAATATGGCGACAAAAGATGATTTTATGCGGGAAGCGATAGCGCTTTCTATTGAGAATGTGAAAAATGGAGGAGGTCCTTTCGGTGCAGTGATTGTGAAAGACGGAAAAATTATTGCAAGAGGAGTAAATCGAGTAACGGCATCCAACGATCCTACCGCTCATGCTGAGGTGAGTGCGATACGTGAAGCTGCCGGGAAATTGGGTCGGTTCAATTTGAGCGGCTGTGAAATATACACGTCGTGCGAACCTTGCCCGATGTGTCTGGGTGCGATTTATTGGGCTCGACTCGATAAAATGTATTATGCCAATACTAAGACCGATGCTAAGGATATAGGTTTTGATGATTCGTTTATTTATGATGAGCTTGAATTAAAACCTGCAGATCGTAAGCTTCCTTCTGAAACTTTGTTGAGGAATGAGGCGATAAAGGCTTTTGAAATGTGGGATACCAAAGCGGATAAAATAGAGTATTGAATTAAAATATTGTGAAGAAGTGGAATAGTTAAATTATGATTCCACTTTTTTTTATTTCTATAATTAATTATGATGGAAAATGTAGATGAGGCATTTTAATAAAAGAGAAAAGGATGTAATAAAGATTCTTGTCAGCAAGGATTTTACGAATGTGAGCAGTTTTTCTGTAGAGTTAAATAAGATGTTTTTTAATGAGGAAAATGGAGCGGCTTTGGTCGTTGATCGTTCAGAAAAAGTTTTTTATTTATTTATTCGGAATTTTGAAGATCAAAAGCGTGTGAAGGTTTGCATCGGAGAGTTTTTGGAGCTGGTAAATTTACTTCTTTATTTGAGTGATAATAATTTGGTGAATGTTTTGCCATATTCAAATTTACCGTCGTTTTTCCTTTTGCATGATACATTCAGGCAGGTAGATTCTGATTATGATGGAAAATGTGTTTTGGATGGTAAGGGGCATTATTTTAATATTAGGGATTTGCTTTATATTTATAATAAAGAGGGTGTTCCGGAATACAAGTCTTTTCGGTTTAACGGAAAATACTATGATTTGGTATTGAATCTATTGTTTGGAGTAATATACCCTACGGCAGAATTGTACGCTTTTGTAGAACGAGGTAATATGACGGAGGAGGAGTTGCGATTTAAAGTTCAGTTCGAGGAGTCAGCCAAACAACACCGATCCGCGATGAAAAATGCAGAGGAACAGTTAGAGAAAACTAAGCGATCGTTAAATATATCTTATATTGCATTGTTTATATCTTTTGTCGCTTTGATTGCTACCTTATGTTCCAATTTATGGATGAAGACATCTATTGAACCTTACCAATTTCAAAGTGTTAAAAATATTTTGGAAGAAATTGAGAAAAATACTAAAATCAAGAGTTTGAAAGATAATGATAATCTGGAGATAAAACCTTCGATTATTGATATGCAAATGAAAGAAGACTCATTGAATTTAAAATAGATAAATGAAACTACTTGATCAATGGTGCGAACAGTTGTAGCGGAATATCTCTTCGTATCTACTTTGTTGTTTTGAATTTCTCATTAATCGGGATATTTCTGTAAAGCAACGCAATTGGGGTTTTATCGTTTTATTAAGGACTGCATCTCTGACTTTGCTGAGATCGGTAATAGGTGCGGTAAAGATATTATCTGTTTCTATGACAATTGTAGATGTGCAGGAGGTGTTGTGTTGACAATTTGAAGCGTACAAGTCATTTGATATTTCGATAAGACTTTCCATTGCTATTTCATCGCACTGTCCTGTACTGAAAGAAAGTTTTTGGCTGTTATTTTTTATGTATTCGCGTACGGGTTTGAATAACTCCCTTAATAGCATTGTTTCATCGAGTAATCTTTGAGGGTTACCTTTGCTTTTATATACAAGGTATTCACATATTGATGGTAATTTGATTGCTGGTCCTTGATTGATATGCAATTTGTTGGATTTTTCGATAACTTGATTGATCGCTTTATAAATCTTTTGGTTAATGAACGCCTCTTCTCTTGCTCGTTTTATTGATGCTGAATAGAGTAGATGTTTGTTTTGGGCAGTTATGCTATTTTGCAAAACACGAGAGTCGCTGATCAGTTTTAAAGTAAGATTTTCGTTCCATTCGTTTTCTTTTTGGAATTCCAGAATTTTTTGAAGTAACGTTTTATTTCGGGTTATGATATCGACAAATGCTCCATCCATTTTATCGTTAAGGGAAATTTCCAATAGTTCGCCTGTTAATAAATCTATATTGTTGTCTTTAATGGCATTAGTTATGGTTGTTACTACGGACAAAATATTATCTGACAAATGAGGCAGATATTGTAGAGGATTTTGTGTCATCTTGCAGCTTTCAAGAGTCCAACTGATATTATTTAGTAGGTCTTTTGAAACTTCATTGCAAACATTGTTATAGAAACGAGAAGAGTTGTCGTTGAGAACGGAGATGTTATCGAAACCATATCTTGCTATTTTGTCAATGATGTGTATACTGTTGTCTTTGACATAGTCTGGAACAAAATTTGATAATTGCAATCGATCACAAAAAATTTGCTGTATGCAAATTTGAAGAAAGTCATCAATGTCGTCATTGTTTCGGGCTTTTCCATTAAGACATTTATCAATACATTGGAATGCGTTATGTTCTATTAATAAATCCATGTAGTCGAGATTAAGGTACATTTACAAATATAAGAGATTCTGTATTAAAAAATCTTACTTGATACTTTAATTTTTGTATCTGTCTGTAAATTCAATCGAAAATCGTATCTTTGCTATACGATACAGAAGATTTTGATATTTTCTTGTATTTGCAGATAATAATTAATGAACGAGGTAAATGAAATGAGCACTTGGTTTGAATGTAAAGTAAAATATGATAAAATGATGGAGAACGGCATGCAGAAGAAAGTTACCGAACCTTATATGGTCGATGCTCTTTCTTTTACCGAAGCCGAAGCTCGTATTATAAAGGAAATGACACCCTTTATTTCGGGGGATTTTTCTGTCGCTAATATTAAAAGAGCCAATATCAGCGAGTTGTTTTTTGATGAGACGGGCGATAAGTGGTTTAAATGCAAAGTCAATTTTATTACGCTCGACGAAAAGAGCGGAGCGGAGAAGCGTACGGCGAGTTATATGCTCGTGCAGGCGCAGGACTTGCAGAAAGCTTTGGAAAACCTGTTGGAGGGAATGAAAGGGACTATGGCTGATTTTGAAATAGCTGCTATTAATGAAACGCCTATTATGGACATATATCCCTATGCAGCCGAAGATGAAGATCTTCCTCCTGTTGCAGAATCTTAGATATGAATATTATTGCAGAAAATATAGAGCGGGTAAAGCAAACTCTTCCTTCGAGGGTGAGGTTGGTTGCTGTCTCCAAATTTCATCCGGTAGAGATGATACGGGAGGCTTATGATAGCGGACAACGACTTTTCGGAGAGAGTAAAGTGCAAGAATTACTTTCTAAAAAGTCTGTTCTGCCGGAAGATATAGAGTGGCATTTTATCGGTCATTTGCAGACGAATAAGGTGAAGCAGATCGTCTCGTTTGTTTCTATGATACAAAGTGCCGATAGTCCTAAATTGCTGCAAGAGATAAATAAGGCAGCGGAGAAGGTCGGGCGCGTGGTTTCATGCCTGTTGCAAATACACATTGCCCGGGAAGAAAGTAAATTCGGCTTTTCTTTTGAGGAGTGCCGTGACTATCTCCGGTCGGGAGCATGGAGAGATCTTTGTTGTGTGCGATTTTGCGGAGTAATGGGAATGGCTACATTTACAAATGATTGTGAACAAATAGAATCGGAGTTTCTATCACTCCGTAATTTTTTTGATGAAATAAAGAAAGACTATTTTCCCGAAGATAGATCGTTTTGTGAAATTTCTATGGGAATGTCCGATGACTATCTTTTGGCAGTAAAAGCCGGAAGTACGCTGGTACGTGTGGGAAGCCGTATTTTCGGGGAAAGAGTATATTAAAGAATCTAAACTTACCGTTATGGAAACACTACAGACTGCGTATGCCGGGCTTACACTACGTAATCCTATCATTGTCGCAAGTTCGGGACTGACAAATAATATAGATAAGATTAAAGATCTTGAAAAAGCCGGAGCTGGAGCTGTTGTTTTAAAGTCTCTTTTTGAAGAACAGATACTTGATCAGGCAGATCATGTTTTGTATCATTCGGCGGATTATCCCGAAGCGTATGATTATGTGCAAAATTATGTGCGGTCACATAAAATAGGAGAGTATCTGACATTGATACGTGAAGCCAAAGCTTCGTGTTCGATACCGATTATTGCCAGTATTAATTGTTATGATAATGGGAGCTGGGTATCTTTTGCACGTGATATGGAGGCTGCCGGAGCTGATGCGATAGAGATTAATATTTTGAAAATAGCAACGGTATTGGAGGAGAATCCCGGTGAATATGAAAAGCTGCATATCGACATTTTGAAAGCTATTAAAAATGCGGTGAAAATTCCGGTTACGGTAAAAATGGGACAACGTTTCAGCAATATTGTGGCGGTCGTCAATCAACTGAAAGCAAATAATGCAGATGGTGTGGTATTGTTCAACCGTTTTTATCAGCCTGATATTGATATCCACAAAATGCAGTTTACGTCCGGTACGGTCTTCAGCAGTTCTTCTGATTTTAGCAATACGATGCGATGGATCGGAATCGTGTCGGGGCAAGTTCCTAATTTGTCGTTAGCGGCATCAACAGGAATACATGAGCCGGAATCGGTAATTAAGGCTTTGTTGGCGGGGGCTTCGGCCGTAGAGCTTTGCTCGGTGTTATATCAACACGGAAACGGTATCATTATGCAAATGATTACTATTCTCGAAGAGTGGATGCAAAGTCAGGGATTTAAGTCTATCGGGGGATTTAAAGGATTGCTTAATTTTAAAAACATTCCCGACCAATCATATTATGAACGAGTGCAATTTATGAAATATTTTTCTAATCGGGATTGATTGTCCATCATGTTAGAGCCTGTCGTCTAAATTTTACTCGGGTCAGGTTTAAGAAATTCTTTCGAGGATATTTTTTTGTTGGAAAATTTAGACGACAGATTCTAAAAATCTGACCCGATAATACTTTCTTATCGGAAAATTTAAACGGGCTTTTATTCAAATGATGTTTTAGGAACAATATTGTATTGTCCTTTTATCGGCTTCCAACGATACTCTCCATTCTCGTCCAGCACTGCTTTTTCAAATCCGTCGAGTTTTCCGTTTCGGTAACAACGACGATATATTCCGAAAACTCCTTTTAAGCCTTCATTTTTTAAATAGCGTTGTATAAAATTCTGTTCTTGAGGTTTGTGTTTTTTTGGTCTATATGAAAGTCTCTGTTGGCATATGTAAATACTCCATCATTCAAGGCTTTTTTCATTTTCTCCTGATCTTCTATCGTTATGTAATATTCGGTATCGGGAGTAAAAGTGACCATCAATGAATTGTTTGTATTTTTGCGGTCTTTTTGAGACTCTGCGAATACCCACATATCTCCCGGAGAAGGAGAGGATGGACGGGGACCGGGATGCGTATGGATAAAGCCCGTTGTTTCCGTATCCGGTAGGTTATCCATGTCACCGTTCCACGGATGATAAAGGAATCCGTTTTTTACATACGGTGTTTGTCCTTTCGTGATCGGATCGGCTTTCAATTCGAATGAAGGGTCGTTGCCGGATGTATTGTATTGTCGGACAACAGTTCCGTATTCTATATCTTTATCTGACCGGGATATCGATCGTAGAGTATCCGCACTTAATCCTGTCGGGTTTGGAGTCAGATATGGTTCGATAATGCGAAGGAAATCGGGGTCGGAAATGCTGTCGCGCGGAGCGTTCGGGGCGGTTATCGGCAAGTTGAATTTGCCGGATTGTGTTTGCGTTTGTTTTGTCGGATTCTTTTGGGGTATTCTTTTTCCCGCATTTTGCATTATCCGGTTAAACGGATACGGAAGAACGGACCCGGGTGTGATCGGTGGCTGGAAAGATTTTTTAGTTAAGTGAATTATGAAAGCAAATGTAAATACGCTGTCTTATGATATGATGCGATAAATATAAAAAATGAATCGGTTATTTGATTCTGATGCTTTTTACAATGTCGTCCATTACTGTTTTAGCCCGTTCGGTCATAAGGCTGTCATGAGGAAAGTAAAGTAGAATATCCAAAATATTTTTCTGAAGATACAGATCGGCATAATGAATATCTACACCGTTATTTATCCCTAAAGAAAGTATATACGGGTCGGATATATATTCAACTTGTAATACGCAAATAAAATTACTGTCGGGATACTCTATATAGTCATACAGCTCCCGATTCTCCGGTTTTCTCTGCCATTTTTTTGTGTTAATGTCGGAATATTCTCTTAAGTTGAAATACAATTCCATAATTTCCTTGGGATTATCAGGATTGCAAACGTATGCTGAAAAATAGTTTTTAAGATCTTTATCCAATTTCTTCCATGGGTTTGCGGTGCGCTGGTCTTCAAATCCCGGAGGAATTACAAGACTGATCTCTTCCCCTTCGGGTGTAGTAAACGAAAACGGAGTCCCTTTTTCCCGACATCCGGCCAGAGACAAAAATAATAAGCCTATAACGATGGATAAGGTAGGATAATAATGCTTCATTTCTTTTTGATTTTGATGCTTTTTACAATGTCGTTCATCACAGTTTTAGCCCGTTCGGTCATAAGGCTGTCATGAGGAAAGCACATAAAAATATCGAATGTCTGTTTTTGTAGGTGAAGGTCTGCCGAATGGCAGTCCGGAGGAAATTCATTGCCTCCGGACAAATATAAACTGTAAGGGTCGTTAAAATATTCGATCCGTGCCACACAAATAAAATTGCTGTCGGGATACTCTGTATAGTCGTACAGTTCCCGATTTTCCGGTTTTCTCCGCCACTTTTTTGTACTATTATTGATATCTTCTTCTAAATAAAAATACAACTCTATAATTTCATCCGGATTGTCGGCATTACAAACGTATGCTGAAAAATAGTTTTTGAGATCTTTATCTAATTTCTTCCATGGGTTTGCGGTGCGCTGGTCTTCAAATCCCGGAGGAATTACGAGGCTGACCTCTTCTCCTTCGGGTGTAGTAAACGAAAACGGAGTCCCTTTTCCCCGACAACCGATAAGAGATAAAAGAAATAAACCTATAACGATGGATAAGGTAGAATGATGATGCTTCATTTCTTTTTGATTTTGATACTTTTTACAATGTCGTTCATTACTGTCTTAGCCCGTTCGGTAATAAGGCTGTCATGAGGAAAGTAAAGTTGAATATCCAAAAAGTTTTTTTGAAGATACATGATTGCATAATGAATATCTACACCGTTATTTATCCCTAAAGAAAGTATATACGGGTCGGATATATATTCAACTTGTAATACGCAAATAAAATTACTGTCGGGATACTCTATATAGTCATACAGCTCCCGATTCTCCGGTTTTCTCTGCCATTTTTTTGTGTTAATGTCGGAATATTCTCTTAAGTTGAAATACAATTCCATAATTTCCTCGGGATTATCAGCATTACAAACGTATGCTGAAAAATAGTTTTTAAGATCTTTATCCAATTTTTTCCACGGGCTTGCGGTGTGCTGATCTTCAAACCCCGGAGGAATTACGAGGCTGACCTCTTCTCCTTCGGGTGTAGTGAACGAAAACGGAGTCCCTTTTTGTACGCAACAGTAAAAGATGGACAAAAAAATAAAGAAAGAGATGATCAACCTGATGTTTGGTGGTTTCATATACAGATGGTTTGGTATATCCAAATATAGCTAAAAAAATAATTTATGCAAATTAATATTATTAACGTCTCTCTTTTTCTTATTTAATGAAAGATTATTTGATACCTGTTATTTAGAAAAGATCATTTGTATAGAATCAAAGTAGATTTGCAATCTGAAACGGGAAATGGATTTTTATGTTATAAAACATACATTTTTGAATGACAACATTAGTGAATAAGCGTTATTTTTACACCAAATATACAATATAAAAATAATTATCATGGCAAACACCGATTCTCAAAAAGGAAAAACTCTTTCCGGACTTCTCAAAGAGAAGTTTGATACTCAGATAGCCGGAAAACCGGTAGCACTTTACACTCTTACCAATAAAAACGGAGCAGAGATTTGCATTACAAATTTCGGAGGTATTGTGGTTTCTCTTATGATACCCGATGCATTTGGGAAAATGACCGATGTGGTTTTAGGACATGAATCGATAGAGGATTATCTGAATACTCCGGAGAAATTTCTCGGAGCTTTGATTGGTCGGTACGGAAATCGTATAAAAAAAGGTACTTTTGTTTTGGATGGAATACGTTATAATATTCGTTCCAATAATCCTGACTGTGTATTGCATGGCGGTATAGTGGGCTATAATAATGTCGTGTGGGATGCCCGTCAATCGGATGAGCAAACTTTAGAGCTGACTTACCTTTCGAAAGATGGGGAAGAGGGCTTTCCGGGCAATCTTTTCGTGAAAGTGATTTATCAGCTTACTGATAATAATGCGATGAAAATCGATTATGAAGCATTTACCGATAAACCGACCGTAGTAAATCTTACTCATCATTCGTTTTTTAATTTGAATGGAGACGGAGGTGGAGAGGTTACCAACCATAAAGTGATGATCAATGCCGATTATTTTACACCAATGGATGATAAATCTGTACCGACAGGAGAAATACGTCCGGTGAAAGATTCTCCTATGGATTTTACTGAACCTCACGAAGTGGGAGAACGGATCGATAATAATTATGAACAACTTATTTTCGGAAAAGGGTATGATCATAATTATGTGTTGAATAAGAATTATCCCGGAGAAATGACTTTAGCGGCTAAAGCTGTTTCTCCTAAAACCGGAATCTCTATGGAGGTGCATACGACCGAGCCGGGAGTACAGCTTTATACCGGAAATTGGCTAAACGGTTTTATCGGGAAGAAAGGTTGCAGTTATTCTGAACATACGGCAATTTGTTTTGAAACTCAGCATTTCCCCGACAGCCCGAATAAACCGCATTTCCCATCAACGGTGTTGCGTCCCGGTGAAATATATACTCAAACTTGTATATATACGTTCGGCATAGAAAAATGATGAAGAGAAACAGCACAGAAAAATTTTGCGAATATTCGATTACATAGGTATTATGCATTTTAATCTGTACGAAAAAATCAAAATAACTAAATAATTTATCAACAGTAAAAAACTATGAGTGACACAACTAACAAGAAGAATTATGCATTGCCTATTGCAATGATGTTCGCCCTGTTTGCAATGATTTCGTTTGTAACGGGACTTACCAATCCGCTGGGTGTAATTGTAAAGAATCAGTTCGATGTCCCGAACTGGATGACTCAGTTGGGTAATGCCGCCAATTTTATTGCTTATGCTTTTATGGGTATTCCGGCGGGTATGATGCTTAAAAAAATCGGATATAAAAAAACGGCTCTTGCCGCTATTGCCGTTGGTTTTATCGGTGTAGGTATTCAGTTTTTTTCGGGACAGCTTGATAACTCCAGTAGTTTCGGAGTTTATCTTGCAGGTGCGTTTGTTTCCGGTTTTTCTATGTGTATGCTGAATACGGTCGTAAACCCGATGTTGAATACATTGGGCGGTGGAGGAAAAAGAGGAAATCAGCTGATTCAGTTCGGAGGTTCTTTGAATTCTATTTCAGCAACGATCGTTCCTATTCTTGTAGGTTACTTGATCGGTAACGCAGCTAATGCAAAGATCAGTGACGCTTCTCCGGCATTGTTTATTGCTATGGGTATCTTTGCCGTAGCCTTTATCGTGTTGTCGATAATGAGCATTCCGGAACCTCACATGGAGCCTGCTAAGGCTAAGACTGAAAAAGATACGCACAGCGCGCTTTCTTTCCGTCATTTTATATTGGGGGCTGTAGCGATTTTCTTATATGTGGGAGTTGAAGTGGGAATTCCGAATTTCTTGAATTTATTTTTGACAACAGCACCCGATGCTTCCGGAGCTACCGGTATGGGAATTGATGCTGCTATGGCAGGATCTATTTGCGGTACTTATTGGTTCTTGATGATGATCGGACGTTTATTCGGAGGTATTCTCGGCGGTAAATATTCAAGTAGAACTCAGATGATTTTTGTATGTACATTGGCATTGATATTTTTGTTGATCGGAATATTTGCCCCGACAACCAGCCAAATATCCATGCCGGTATTCAAATCGGATATCAGTTTCGGTATGACGACAGTTCCCGTAGGAGTAATGTTCTTTGTTCTTTGCGGACTCTGTACGTCGATTATGTGGGGCGGAATCTTTAACCTTGCGGTCGAAGGATTAGGTAAATATACTGCTATGGGATCGGGTATATTTATGGTAATGGTTTGCGGTGGAGGTATTTTGCCGTTGTTGCAAGGTGGTGTAGCCGATATCTTCAGCAACTATATTGTCAGCTTCTGGGTAGTATTCGCAGCTGTTTGCTATATGCTGTATTATGCTTTGATCGGTAGTAAAAACGTAAATACCGATATTCCTGTAGAATAAATATTTTCATTTTTTTCCCGAATTATTCGATTTGGGATTATATTTAAAAAAGATAATAATCATGGATAATAAAATAGTCAGAGAAAAATTTGCAGAATTATTTGGAACAGCCGGAGATCTTTATTTTTCACCGGGTCGGGTAAATTTGATTGGAGAACATACCGATTATAATGGCGGTTTCGTTTTACCGGGAGCTATCGATAAAGGTATGTTAGCTGAGATAAAACCGAATGGGAAGAATATAATCCGAGCTTTTGCGGTCGATCTTAATGAATATTCGGAATTCGGTATGAACGAAGAGGACGCTCCGAAAGAAAGCTGGGCTCGTTATATTTTCGGTGTCGTGCGCGAAATAACTAAACGTGGAGGAAAAGTGGAAGGTTTTGATACCGCATTTTCAGGAGATGTTCCTTTGGGTGCAGGTCTGTCTTCTTCTGCAGCTCTGGAAAGTACGTTTGCTTTTGCTTTGAATGAGATATTTAATCTGGGTATCGATAAATTTGAACTGGCGAAAATAGGGCAGGCTACCGAACATAATTATTGCGGTGTGAAATGCGGTATTATGGATCAATTTGCTTCGGTATTCGGCAAGGAAGGTCACTTGATCCGTTTAGATTGTCGTTCTTTGGAGTATGAATATGTTCCTTTTGATCCGAAAGGGTATAAGGTCGTGTTGATAGACTCGGTGGTAAAGCATGAGTTGGCTTCGTCGGCTTATAATAAACGGCGTGAGTCTTGCGAGGCTGTTGTTGCGGCGATTAAGAAGAGACATCCTGAAGTGGAGTTATTACGTGATGCCGATATGAAAATGCTTGATGAGGTGAAGAATGAGGTATCGGCAGAGGACTATCGTCGCGCGGAATATGTAATTGAGGAAATACAACGGTTGCTCGATGCTTGTGATGCTCTTGAAAAAGGCGATTATAAAACAGTAGGAGAGAAAATGTATGGTACTCATCACGGCATGAGTAAACTTTATGAGGTAAGTTGTGAAGAGCTCGATTACCTGAATGATGTCGCTCGTGAATGCGGAGTTACCGGTTCTCGAGTAATGGGAGGCGGTTTCGGCGGGTGTACGATAAATCTCGTGCCTGAGGATAAATATGATAATTTTATCACGACTGCTGTTAAAGGATTTACTCAAAAGTTCGGAAAAGAACCCAAGGTATATCCGGTGAAGATCGGAGCAGGATCACGTAAATTATAATACATAATTCTGATATGGCGGGTATCCGGAATCAAACGTAACATCATTTCGGATACCCGCATTTTATTTTTAACTTATGCATGAAGACAGTTTTTATGGAGTTCAGGCACGTTTCCTGATAGCAGTAGATTGTACGATACTCGGATTTATCGACAATGAAATCAAGTTGCTTACGTTTCGAAGAAAAATCGAACCTAAAAAAGGCGGACTTTCTTTATTAGGCGGTTTTATGAATGAAAATGAAAATATCGATCAGGCAGCGAGTCGGGTATTGAAGACACTGACAGGCCTTGACAATATTTATATGCAGCAGGTAAAAGCTTACGGAAATGTAGATCGTGATCCCGGAGAACGAGTGATATCCGTGACCTATTATGCTCTGATTAATGTGACTGATTATGTTAATAGTCTGTTGCCGGAAAGTGATTTGGAATGGATTCCGTTGGACAGGAAAAGAGAACTTATTTTCGACCATGAACAGATGCTTGATGATGCTATATTGCTATTGCGGCGTCATGCGGCGCTGCATCCGATAGGATTTAATCTATTGCCTGAGAAGTTTACATTGACGCAATTGCAGTCGCTTTATGAATCGATTTATGGTGAAACGATGGATAAACGTAACTTCCGTAAAAAAATTTTAGGGATGGATATTCTTGAACGGCTTGATGAAAAAGATAAAAAAAGTTCTAAACGTGGAGCTTATTATTATGTGTTTAATCGTCAACGGTATGAATCGATGCTCGATAAAGGATTTGTATTCACTATGTAAGAGGGTGGTGTGATCGGGGGAGTTCTCCATGGTGGTCATGCGTAAATTTGAAAAATAGTTTTGTAAATTTGAACTTGTTTACAACTTTTGTTAATGTCGGTAAATTGTAAATTTAAAATGCTATGATTATGAAGAAATTGATTTTTGTCGTTCTTTTGTGTATCACATCTTTAAGCTTTGTGGAAGCGCAAAAAAATGCTGTGGGACTGCGTTTGGGAGGAGGAGCTGAGTTTCTTTATCAGAGAGATATGAGTACTAAAAATTTTCTTCAGTTTACATTAGCTATTCCCAATTACGAAGGTTTGTCGTTGACCGGTATATATAATTGGCGATGCTGTCAGTGGGACTGGACACCCCAAACTTGTGATTGGTATTTAAATGCCGGAGTCGGTGGAGCATTAGGATTTTATGATTTTGATGATTCGGGGCTTTTGTTCGGAGTAGCCGGTTCTTGTGCTTTCGGTTGCCAATTTAAAAAAGTGCCCATTTCTCTCGAAGTCGATTATCGTCCGGTTATTGGTACGGTTATCGGAGGATATAGCGAAGGATTCTTTACTCCCGGTTTTTGGAATTTCGGACTGGCGGTGGCATATCATTTTTAATGACGGTTCTGTTTTTTTTACATTTGTTTAATATCGAACCGGACGATCATCGAATAGTGTAGTTTGATGGTGCAAAACGAGTCGAAGGATTGGGCTTGAGATGAAATTATATTGCTTTGTGCAGAAAGAGTATAGTAGTTTATACTTTCTTGCGGTTCTACAATGCGTATGATATCGCTTAATTGTTTACCGAGAGATTCAGTGAGATAGGCTGCTTTTTCTTTTGCAGCTCTCAATGCCTCTATCTTTCCTCGTTTTCGATATGTCTGCATTTCTTTATTTTTCAATTCGCCTATATACATATTATTGACACCTTTTGTGTCGATATTTTGTACGATTTTGTCGAGCGGTTTAAGAACCCGTCTAAATTTTCTGACAAAAAAATATTATCAGGTCATCTTTGCGTTTTCTTCCGGTCTTTTTCCTCGTTTTCCCTCGTCAGATAGCCTGATATCCTCCTCATAAAAACAGAAAAACATCTTCGTAAGAAACTCTCAACCCTGACCCGAGTAAGATTTAGACGACAGGCTCTTAGAGTTTTGTTTAAATTTTATCCATTAAGTATATAAACATACCTTTATCTTATTTTATAAGACGATCTGTTTTTTTATTTTTTTTGTAAGAATCGATAACTGCAATACGACAAATTTTTCAGAATTTACGGTATGGCAATTAAATTTTATCAAAAATGTCGCTGCAAATTTTATTTCGCTTTCCTTGAGCAGAGGTGAAAGTTGTTGGAGGGGATTGAATAATTATATGTTTTATGTTAAAAATGGTTTCTTTAATGATAAATTTTACCTAATTTGAGAGGTGTATAAAATATATTTATTATATTGACGAAACATTGTTGCAATAATATTAAATCTGATACCGATGAGAAGTATAATTATTTTTATTATTCCTTTGATTGTTTGTTCCTGTATAAATGAGATCGAAGTTACTGAGCCGGCCGATGAATGCCGAAAATTATCGGTAGGTGAGGCTCGGGCCTTTTTTGAAGATAGGTTCACCCGATTATATATGGCACAGGCTAACTTTGGAGTAGATGATGAAAATCAGTCGGTTTTGTTTACCGGAGATTTTACTCCGCAGTGGCAAAACTCTTTGCAGGAATCTAATAATTATGTTTCGGCAGTTGATGCACCTATAGTTTCGGCATATCAATATTATGCTTATATTCCGAATAGAGAAAAGCCGGAGGATGGAGAATTGATCGAAATGGCCCAAAGAATGATTGTGGTAAAAAGCAATGATACCGAAGAAATGGCAGGTTTTATTGCAACATTGATTCCTACAAGTAATTTTGTCTTTAAAAATAGAAACCCGATTGCATACTCTTATTTAAATGAGAATGTCAAGTATTCGGGATTGGTTATATTGAAACTTTTGACAGGGCGCATTTACCAAGTTATGGAATATCGGGATGGGAAGGTTATAAAAAATATAAATATGAACGATCCTCGTTTGTCTCCGGCGATGCGGGTCGAATATTGTAATCATATTTTAGAGAACATTCAATTTCTCCGGTTTGCAAAAGTTATGACACGAGCAGGTGAATCGGGAGGAAACAATAATTCGTATTTTTGCAGTTGGTGCAATAAATATCATGGATTGGATGAAGATTGCGACAAACCGGCTCCGGGAGTAACTGCGTGTCCGAAATGTCATGGGTTGAATATTTGTTATTGTTGTCCTGTCTGTCATAACTATCCTTGTGATTGTTTTGCCTCTCAGACTTGTATTATATGTTCGCGAAATCCATGCATTTGTGCAGATTGGTGCCTTATATGTATGAAACCTTTCAGCGAGTGTCCGGGACATGGAACAGGTGGTGGAGGTACAATTCCCACCGATCCTGACCCGGAAACTGATCCGTATTCACCCAAGACTCCGGTCTCTTTAATGGATGTAGATAAATTTGTCGGATATGGTCAGTTCGAAAATTGCCATACGGCGTGTGTGGAGATATTGAAAAAACATGGTATCGATTATCCCGGGAGTTCGGATTATGTGTTTAAGTTGAAAATAGAGGTGAATAAACAATTAGTGAATTACGGCAATGATCCTGCCGCCAATTATCGGAATGCCGTGAATTGTATCGACCGGCATTTAGATGCGGGTCGGCCGATAATGGTAGGAGTTAATCATACCTTTGGAAGAAATATAAATGAAGGAACGACGGATCATTTTGTCGTTATTGCCGGACGGGGATACGATTCTGCCAAAGGGATGAACTATTATATATATTATGAGGTAGGAACGTCCCATTCTTTTATAGGATGCAGTGAAACGAATAACCGGTTTTATTATGATCCTTCTATTCCGACTTTATATGATGAGGTTGGATTTGTGGATGGAAAAAGGTATGATGTGGTTCAGATAAGACCCAATGACGGGAATAATGAAAATACGGTTCCACAGAAATAAATTTTATTACTTTTACGAAATACAAATTTGAGTTTTACATTAAAACAGATGCCATTATGAGAAAGGAAATCTTGATAACGATCTTATTGGGAATATTTTTTTTACAGCAGACCGGAGCTCAGATAACCACCACAAAGGAGGCTTTTCAGGCAGTTCCATCCACAAAACTTCCTTATGAAGGGATTGCGAGAGAATCTTTAATACCTCCGCGTGCTTCAGTATTTTTTCCATATAAGGTATGGGGTAATAAAATTGATACATCTTTTTGGATAGATTGTGGATTGACCCTTTCGACTCCGATAGATGATGGTGATTGTAGTATATTTCGTCGATTTGTTCCGACAAACGGACAATATTTTGTAGGAGTTATAAATTTAGGATTGGTAGATTATGCCACAAAGCGTTTAATTACGGCTACCCCAGATGGGGAATTTATAGATTGTCTCGAAGTTTCTGTATTTGGATATACAAGAACCGGGGTAGGGATTACTATAAAACAATGGAAAATCGATGCGGATATGGGAGTTACGGTTTATCAGGTAAAGCCGACCTCGACTGTTCCCATAAAGTTTGAAGATACAACTCCTTTGGCTAAAATGAATGCACAGCGGATCGACACTCGCTATCAGATTGATGAAACAGGGCATATAAAAAAAATAAAAGAGACCAAGTATCAGCCACAGGATTATATGATTCTTGATTTCACCGGAAACCGGAATATTTGGGATGGTAAAGAGCAACCGCTTGTTCCTTGATTTATTCTCAAACTATATTTTTATGAGAAAGGAAATTTTGATAACGATCTTATTGGGTATATTTTTTTTACAGCGTACCGGAGCTCAGATAACCACTGCAAAGGAAGCTTTTTCACTAACTCCAATTACTCAGTTACCCTATGAAGGAATTATGAGTGAAACATTGATTGAACCGTATGCATCGATATATTTCCCATATAAGACATGGGGAAACAAACTGGACATGTCATATTGGATTGATTACGGATTGACTATTTCTGTACCATTGGCAGAAAATGGAGATTGTAGTATATTCCGTCGATTTTCCCCGATTAACGGTCAATATCTTATTGGAGTTATAGATTTGGGAATCATGGATTATATTCGAAAGTATCTGATTACGGCTACTCCAGAGGGGGAATTTATAGATTGTCTTGAAGTTTCGGTATTGGGATCTACAAATACCGGAGTGGAGGCGCTTATAAAACAGTGGAAAATTGATGCGGATATGGGGGTTACGGTTTATCAGATAAAGCCGACCTCGACTGTTCCCATAAAATTTGAAGATACAGCTCCTTTGGCTAGAATGAATGCACAGCGGATCGATACTCGTTATCAGGTTGATGAAACAGGGCATATAAAAAAAATAAAAGAGACCAAGTATCAGCCTCAGGATTATATGATTCTTGATTTTACTGGAAACCGGAATATTTGGGATGGGAAAGAGCAACCGCTTGTTCCTTAGACAGGCTCTTAGGCGGGTTTACGTTCGATAAGGATTAAAAATCAGATTGAAAGGTGTGATATAAATATGAGATCGGGTATATTTTTCTTATCTTTTTTACTTGTTTTGGTGTCGTGTAGCGGTCATTCGGAACTCGATAAGGCTTTACGATTGAGCGGAGATAACAGGATTGAATTAGAAAAAGTTATCCGCTATTTTTCTCAAAATACTTCTGATTCGTTGAAGTTGAAAGCAGCTCTTTTTTTAATAGAAAATATGCCCGGACATTGTTCTATCGTTGATTCGTGCATAGTAGACTATTATTTGCAAATTGATTTGAAAAATAAAGCGATACCTTTCTATCTGAAGAATATATTGTATAATTTACCGCAATACTATGTTGATCTGTCCGATGTAAAAAAAGTAGAGGATGTGAAGGTCATTAAATCGGATTTTCTGATAAATCATATAGAGAATATGTTCCATATTTGGGAAAAAGTACCATGGGGTAAAGATATTTCTTTTGAAACATTTTGCGAGTATATTTTGCCGTATAGGTTGGATGGAGAGCCTTTGACGAAACTGATGGAACATTATTATTATTTTCCGATAGATTCGTTCTCGCAGCAATTTGAGGATTACAATATAACCGTCGATGAATTTTTGTATAATTATATTTGGAGAGTATTGCCTCAATGTGGCAGAGAGTTTGAATTGACGTCTCCCGTTGGAGAACATTATGTTGCCGATTGTATATGGGACAGCTACAAGGTATTGAGTGAAAGTCGACTATCCGGCGTTCCGGCTGCCATAGATTTTACTCCCTGCTGGCCATCCAGAAATGGAAAGCATTTTTGGAACATAATAGAGGATCCGTGTCTGGTGAAAAAGACTTTTTCTGAAAATTATATTGATCATTATGCAAAAGTTTATAGAAAGACCTACTCTCGGAATCCGTTTCCGGAAAGTAATAGGGGAGATTCTGTTCCGGCACTTTTTAAAACGCCGTTCATTAAAGATGTGACGGAATTGTATTGCAAGACAGTTGATATCGATTTAATGCTTCAAGCGGATCGTAAACCCGAATATGCTTATTTATCCGTTTTTAATATGGGGGTATGGGAGCCTGTGGCATGGAGTAGGGTGGCTGATAATGACGAGGTTTCTTTTAAGAAGATGGGTATGAAATGTGTGTATTTACCTGTATTTTATAATGGAAAAGAGGAAGTTTCCGGAGGTTACCCGTTTATTGCTACAACGACGAGAACCATCCATAAGTTAATACCGGATAGACAACGGCCTATAAAAGTGCGCCTTACTCGAAAATATCCGGTCAATCCGATGGCGTACGGCTTGAATAATGCGTTGAAAAATCTGAAGATTGAAAGATCCGATTTTTATGATTTCAGAAAAACGGAAGCGTTTCGAATAGGTCGTATTGAAAATAATTTTTTACAAGAGATAGTTTTGACATCGTCCAAAAAATATCGTTATTGGAAAATAACGTCAGATATGATTAAAGAAAAGCCTCAAATTGCTGAAATATACTTTTATGATCAAAATAATAATTTGATATCAAGTTTGGTAGAATCTGTGATTGGTTCGGATAAATCTGAAGCAGTTAAAATTTTCGATAATAAGCCGTTGACATTTAGTGTTATTGAATCTCCGATTATATTGGATATGGATAAATTGCCGTATGTTTCTAAAATAAAGGTTATGCCGAGAAATGACGATAATTATATTGTTCCGGGTAATTTATATGAACTTTTATATAGAGATAGAGATGGGTGGATTTCGTTAGGAACGAAAATAAGTAATGATTATTTCCTTAATTATGATAATGTACCTTCCGGTGCATTGTATTGGCTTAAAAACCACACGAGGGGAATAGAAGAAAGAATTTTCACGATTGAAAATGGAAAACAGATTTTTTGGTGAAATATCAGAATCTGTTGTTTAGGAGTCTATTTCAATTTTCCAATAAAAAAACTATCAGGTCATCTTTGCGTTTTTTTCGGTCTGTTTTCCCGTTTTTTCTCGTCAGATAGCCCGCTATCCTTCTCGTAAAAACAGAAAAACATCTTCGTAAGAAACTCTCAAACCTGACCCGAGTAAAATTTAGATAGGTTCTAAATGATAAATGAGATAGAAAGGCCGAAAGATTTTGTTGTTATAAAAGTAATATAGAAAATAGGTCTTATTCATATAAAATACTTTACCCGTAAGTTTGTACCCATTTTTACAATAAGATATTGTTTTTGTGTTGTCTTGATAAATCAACTATGTGAAATTATATAATTGTTATAAATACAATAAGTATTTTAAGCAGATTACAAATACTTTTTTATAGGCTTTTTATTTCGGTTTTTAACCTTTGAAGAACCCTTTTTTTAATAGAGAATAATCCTTATCTTTGTAAAAAATACATTATCCCATGACAAATACGACTGTACTTAACAAAGCAGCTGATAATATCCGTATCTTGGCTGCATCGATGGTTGAAAAAGCGAAGTCGGGTCATCCCGGTGGAGCGATGGGGGGTGCTGATTTCGTAAACACCCTTTTTGCCGAATTTTTAGTGTATGATCCTTCTGATCCTAAATGGATTAATCGTGACCGCTTTTTTCTTGATCCCGGCCACATGTCTCCGATGCTTTATTCAGTATTGGCATTAACCGGAAAATTTACGCTTGATGAGCTGAAACAATTCCGTCAATGGGGAAGTCCTACACCGGGACATCCCGAAGTCGATGTGATGAGAGGTATCGAGAATACTTCAGGACCTTTGGGACAAGGTCATACGATGGCAGTCGGGGCGGCGATAGCCGAACGTTTTTTGGTTGCTCGTTTCGGTGATTGGATGGCTCATAAAACGTATGCGTTTATTTCGGATGGAGGTATTCAGGAAGAGATTTCTCAAGGGGCTGGACGTATTGCCGGTTATTTAGGCTTGAATAATCTGATCATGTTTTATGACAGTAATGACATACAATTGTCTACCGATACCAATGCCGTAACTAAGGAAGATACTGCCGCCAAATACCGGGCATGGGGATGGAATGTCCTTGAAATAAACGGTAATGATGCAGATGCAATCAGAGGTGCTCTTATCGAGGCCGGGCAGGAGCAGAGCCGTCCGACTTTGATCATCGGTAAAACAATTATGGGTAAAGGTGTTGTGACCGAAGAAGGACAATCTTATGAAGGGAAGTGCTCTACGCATGGGCAACCGCTGAGTGCTGCTGGTGCTTCTTTTGCAAAGACCATTGCTCATTTGGGGGGGAATCCGGATGAACCGTTCTCAATCTTCCCCGAAGTAGAGAAATTGTACGCCGACCGTAAAGCCGAATTGTTGAAAATTGCGGCTGATCGTAAAGCAAAACAAGCAGCTTGGGAGAAAGAAAACCCTGAGCTCGCAGTAAAATTACATCAGTTCTTTTCCGGAAAAGTTCCTGAAATCGATTATAAAGCTATTGCCCAGAAACCGGGAATTGCTACTCGTGCTGCATCGGCAAACGTATTGGCTGTTTTTGCAGAGCAGATCGAGAATATGATTGTTTCATCTGCCGATTTAGCTAATTCAGATAAGACTGACGGATTTTTGAAAAAGACGCATGCTTTCAAGAATGGGGATTTTACGGGAGCTTTTTTACAGGCTGGAGTAAGCGAACTTACTATGGCTGCCATTATGAATGGGATGATGTTGCATGGCGGTGTGATAGGTGCATGCGGAACATTCTTCGTATTTTCCGATTATATGAAACCTGCAGCACGTATGGCAGCGTTGATGGAAGTTCCTGTAAAATATATCTGGACGCACGATGCTTTCCGTGTAGGAGAAGATGGTCCTACACATCAACCGGTAGAACAGGAAGCTCAGATTCGTTTGCTGGAACAGCTTAAAAATCATCATGGTAAAAACAGTATGTTGGTGTTGCGTCCCGCTGATGGTCCGGAAACCAGTGTGGCATGGAAATTGGCAATGGAAAATACCGAAACCCCTACTGCTTTGATTCTTTCCCGTCAGAATATCAAAGACCTGCCGGCTGCTTCGGGAGATCGTTTCGAAGAAGCTTTGCAAGCGGCTAAAGGAGCTTATGTCGTGATTAAGGATGAAAATCCGGATGTCGTGTTGGTCGCTAACGGATCGGAGGTTTCTACTCTTGCAGAAGCTGCTCCGTTGTTGAATGAAGCAGGAATAAAAGTTCAAGTAGTTTCTGCTCCGTCCGAAGGACTTTTCTTCAACCAATCGAGAGAATATCAGGAATCTGTAATTCCTTCAAACCTTCCGGTATTCGGGCTTACGGCCGGTTTGCCTTCGACTTTGTCACGTTTGGTAGGAAAGAACGGAGTTGTTTGGGGACTCGAACATTTCGGACATTCTGCTCCTTATCAGGTACTTGATGAGAAACTCGGATTTACGACCGAAAATGTTTTGAAACAAGTGAAAGTTTTGCTGAAGAAATAATTTATCTTTCATTTATCGGGATACGATAATTGATATAAAACAGAATACCCTCGAATCTTCATATTTCGAGGGTATTCTGTTTTTATTTGGTGGGACGGAATTTTTAAGAAACAAAATGCCGATTATTTTTTTGAAAATGAATAAGAAACATTTGCGAATATCTTTTTATATGTTTTATTGAAACAGGGAATATTGGTAAAATTTGATTATTTTTTGTTCCTATTTGGGGAGATGAGTATCCTGTTCGGCCTTTATTTACATATATAAGGCCGAACAGGATACTTATTTTATAGAGATTTTTCTTTTTACATCTATTTTAATAAAGATGTAATAAATATTATCTCTGTTTTTTAATACTGTATCTTCTAAATTTGAGATATGAAACAGTAACCAAACTATCTTATTCGGTTATGAAAAAACTATATTCTTTATGTCTCCTCTGTTGTCTTGCGGGAATTTTACAGGCACAAACTAAAATTCGCTATTCTTATGATGCTTCAGGAAATCGTGTTAAAAGAGAGATTGTATTAAGTCGGGTTCAAAACCGGGCATTGGTCGATCCGGAAGATGAGAAGCCTTTATCTGAAAAATTTGCCGGACAGACCATTCGTTTTTACCCTAATCCGACCAAGGGACAAATAACGATTGCCATTTCCGGTAATACGGAAGAACTATCGGGAGATGTGAAAATTTTTGCCATGAACGGAAGATGTATTGCCACCCGAAAAATCGTTTCGTCAAAAGTCTCTTTTGACCTTAGCAATCAGCCGGCCGGAAATTACATCCTGAAAATGACATTAAATGGAAAATCTGCAACCTGGAAAATTATAAAAGAATAACTTATTATTATCACATGCGCACATCGTTAACCTTATTTTTGTTGTGTCTTGCATTCGGAGTTTATGCACAGACTTTAGGAGGATCATATCCTCAACCGATTCGAAATTCGGATACGGCAATAATAAAACGTGTTGATTGGGTACAAGATCCGGAGATTTTGCCGGACTCTACGTTAGAGCAATTGATGCGGGATATTCAGGCTTACAAAGAACCGGAGAAGAAAAGCGCTTCGATGGCCATAAGTCCTTTATATACACCCGGAGAGATCACCGTTCATACTTCGGTTACTCCTTTAGGCTCGACGATCTGTGAGGTTCCGATCGAATTGCCGAAAGGACGAGGTGAATGTATTCCGGAAATTTCATTATGTTATACACAATTCAGCGGTGACGGAGTTTTGGGATGGGGATGGCAATTGCAAGGGTTTTCATCTATAAACAGTGTTGATTTCAATAGATATTACAATGATAAGACCGCTCCTGCCGTGACGGATGCTTCAGCTGCATTTCAACTCGACGGAGCACGGCTTGTCGAACAGTCACCCGGGTGGTATCGTACCGAAAGAGGAAATATCAAGGTAAAATGCCTTACGCAAGAAGACAAAATCGTGTCGTTTACCGTATTTCGTCCTGACGGTTCGCAATCGCTTTATAAACCGGTTGTTAATGACGGATTGGAGTATCCTTTATCGAGAGTGACCGATGTTGCCGGTAATCATATCGATTATACTTATGAGTATAAATACGGGCATCATTACTTGCTTTCCGTTTCGTATGGAGGTAGAGGTGCGGTCGATAATCCCGGGCATTTTATCCATGTAGATTTTATTTATGGGGAGCATCGGCAAGATATTTCCTTATCCTATACGGCAGGCATTGAAAAGAAAGAACCTCGTTTATTGCAGGGAATTATGATAAAACTCGACACTAATATCGTGAAGATTTATTCAATGTCCTACAAAAATACGACACCCTCTTTGTTAAGCGAAATTAATTGCTTAGCTGGCTCGAGTACTCGCCTTACTCCTTTACGTTTTGCTTATGCTTCCGGGAATCAAGGAGGTATTAGACAATATACATCGAGTATTTTTTCATATTATCCCGATATGGAAGAGTTAGTCGTCCGTTCCGGTAAGTTGTCATACGGTAGTGATGATGACGGGATTATCTCTTATCCCGATCCCGGACTATACCGAAATCCGCAAGATGAATATTATTATGTCGCACTTGATCCGAGTCATAAATTGAACCTTTATCCGGGAATCGGATCGAATTCGGCTTATGCTATCAAACTTCAAGTCGAAACAGGATTCAATTCTGCTTTTTGTGCCAATATCGACTATGTTCCCGGAGACGAGATCATACGTATCAATAATTTTGTCATGGAGGGGAAAGACGTTGTTCGCATCACCGCTTATACTCCGGCCTATATGAATACCGGGGTGGATATGAAAGAAGATGTTTATTATTTTGCGGGAGATGCAATAAAAAAGAAAGATACCTATTCATTCTGTCCTAAAACCTATTTGAGCGGAAATTTTACAGGTGACGGAAAAGATGAGATATTCGCGGTTTCGATGAATGCTCCGTTAGATATGGCTCAACATAAATCCGTATGTTATCTGTTCGATTTGGGTCAGATATTATCACCTGTGTTTCAAAGACATGTATTTAATTACAATATGGGTACAGATATGGTGACGGTAGTCGATTTCGACGGAGATGGTAAAGCCGATATTTGTCATATTCACCCTGCAGGTTTCGATATATATACGTTTGTTCCCGTAAATGGAGATTGGCAATTAAACAAGATATATTCCGATAACCGGGTGTCGAGTTCTTTTTTGTCGAATAAGCGAATGCTGCTGTCCGATGTAAACGGTGACGCTAAGACCGATTTTATCATTTCCCCGGAATTCGTTCGTACCCGTACCGAATACGTTCCCGTCTATTCTCCGAGAGAATGTCCTGTATGTCATGGACATGATTTCGGATATGAGGGATTTAACTCCATGACCGGTTTGCCGGATGTATGGTGTTATACCTGTGAACAATATATACAACCCGGTTATGCCTGTGTGGAATGCGGGTATGGATTGGCGTCCGATTTTACTTGTCCGGATCATGGCAGTCATGTAAATTATACATGGCGGACAGAGGATACTCAGTGGCAGGTGTTGTTTTCTACCGGTACGGAGTATAAGTTGGAATCCATGCCGGGTTTCCCCGTAGAGAAAAGCGATAATCTGCTTATGCAAGATATGGATAATGACGGAATTCTCGATATTGTGTGTCAAAAGGAGAATAAAGAGGTCAAAATATATCCGGTAAGGAATAATGTCATTGTCTACGAACCGAATAATATCGTCACTGCGATTTTATCCAATCCTGCGGTATTGGTCTCTTCTACCGTGATGCAGGCTACTAATCATTTGTTCTTATACGGGTTGTATAAAAACGAAGTGTATAAGATCAATTACGGAATAGATCAGTCACAATCCCGTTTACTTTCTGCCGCTTATACCAGTACCGGCAACGAGATACGTTTTTCTTATCAGAAACTGAATAGCGGTTACAATTATAAGATCGGGCAAGGAGCGGTTTTCCCTTATATCGATTTCACTGCGCCGATATGGATAACTACGGCTAAAAACGGTTATAGCGGAGGAACGCTTTTCGAATCTTTGCAATTCAGTTATGAAGGCGGAATATCTCATGTGCAGGGACTTGGGTTCAGAGGATTTAAAACAGTCAATACGGTCGACGGGCTGCGGTCTTGGTACGGTAAAAAGATTTTCTTTCGATCCTACCCGTTACGGTATCTTGCTGAAAGAAGAGACCGAGCAGACCGTATCCGATTTTGAATATGATTTTGAGTTGCGTAACGATAAGACCATAAAATCGTTATTGCTGAAAAAAACGGAAGAGGATCTTTTGAATGATAATACCCGTATTACGACATATACCTATGACGATAAGGAGAATCCGATAAAAGAGGTGGTCGATTATGGGGACGATCTGAAAACCACGATCGAAAATACTTATCAGAATATCGATACGGAGAGTAAATATTATACCGGATTGTTGAAAACTCGTACTACAACATATTCAGCTTCCGGTCAGGCGGATTTACGGACATCGGAAAGTTATGAATATGATGATTATCATAATCTCATGTATAAATCGGTAGTTCAAGGAGAGTCGTCTCCCGTATCGGAAGAAAGCTATGTGTATGATGAGGATCAGAATATGACAGCATACGATATACAGAGTTATGATTCTTTCCTGCAAATAACCTTTTATGAATACGATGCTTATGGAAGACTTGTTAAAAAGACCGATCCTATGAATTTGGTTACACAATGGCAATATGATATTTACGGTAATATGGTTCGGGAAACCGATCCCGAAGGGCTGCATACATATTATGAATATGACGGTTTGGGACGTACCTTAAGAACTGTTTATCCCGACAGTACCGAGACGGTCGTTACTTATGCGTGGGCTTCGGGAACGGAGTCGGCATTGACTGAGATAACGACTACCCACACGGGTAAGCCGACGGAGAAACTGTTTCAGGACGCTTTGGGTCGGGAAGTCCGCAAAGGAGCGCAACGTTTTGACGGACACTATCTCTTTACCGATAAAGTGTATAATCAGCACGGTTTGCTCGAAAAGGAATCGTTGCCTTTTCGTTCCCAGAGTCCCTCGGCATGGAATCGGATGACGTATGACTTTCATGATCGGCTTGTCCGTACCGATTATGCTTCGGGACGTACCGATGTGTATGATTACGGGCAGAATACCGTTACTGAGACCAAAAAGGGAATAACGGTTTCAAAGACGTTCGATGCTGTCGGTAGAGTGATTCGGGTTTCAGATACGGCAGGAGATATACAATATACATTGCGTCCCGATGGTCAGCCCGAGTCGATTACAGCGCCGGGTAATATAACTACCGCATTCACCTATAATGTGTACGGTCAGAAAATCAGGATGGACGATCCGAGTGCCGGTACGATCGAGTGGGGATACGGCCCTTTTGGAAATCAGACTTATAAAAAAGATGCGAATGGGGTCGAGACCCGAACCCTGTATGATCGTTACGGACGAAAAGACTCGATCAATATCTCCAAAGACAATAAAGAGTTGCGTACCGTCAAGTTCGGTTATGACAATTATAACCGTTTATCGCAAGTTGTCGAAAATACCGGTTCGCGTTTTTATAAGTACGACCGATATGGCCGCTTATCGGAAGATATACAGTATATCGATGATTATTTTAGTTTAGAACGCAAGTATGCTTATAATGAGTTGGGGCAGATAAGTTGGATAAACTATTACGGTTATTTACCGTGTACGATAGGGAGAGTGCATTACACGTATGCCAATGGGCATAAGACCGAGATCAAAGTCGATGCTTCTGCTCCGGCATGGAAGCTTGTTGCCGAAAATGATATGGGACTGCCCGTATCGATAGAGACGGGACCGCTGACCCGGACTTTCGAATACGACCGGTACGGATTTCCGTTAAGACGTACCGTAACCTGCGGTGATCGGATTATTCAGGACATGAGTACCCGGTTCGATTCTCATACCGGAAATCTGACCTGGCGGCAAGATAATACGCGGAATATCCGGGAAGATTTTTCTTATGATGCCTTGAACCGTCTCACGGGATTTAACGGCAAGACGGTAACTTATGACGGAAAGGGAAACATTATTGACCATTCCGGAGTCGGTTCTTTTGAGTATGCCGAAGACCGTCCTTATACGATAGAGTATGTTACGCCTTACGGAGATTATGTTCCGGAGGCTGCACAAGAAATTACCTATAATGAATTGTTGCGTCCTCAGAAGATTGTTGAGGGGGATATAGAAACTTCGTTCCAGTATGATTATGACGGAAACTTTAATTATGAGAGGATCGAAGGAATAAATTCTCTCGGAAAAGAATTTTTTAGAGAGCATTTTTCATGGGATAATAAATATGAGGAGCTGAACGGTTATCATTTCGGCGGAGTGCTGTATCTCGACGGAGATGTCTTTTCGGCGACCACCGCTTGGTGTACGTCACCGATAGGGGGAGAAAATGAGTGGGAATACCTCTATATATGTCGTGATTATATGGGTAGCATTACTCATGTTATAGACAAATCCGGAAATGTTTTGCAAGAGTTGAGTTACGATCCGTGGGGACGTTTCCGCGATCCCGATACGCAGGAGCTGTACGCTCCGGGAGAGACGCCCGAATTGCTTTTGTTGCGGGGGTATTGCGGACATAAGCATGTTGAGTATCACGGATTGATACACATGAATGCCCGGCTGTATGATCCGGTAATAGGACGCTTTCTCAGTCCCGATCCCTATGTGCAGATGCCGGATTTCAGCCAAAACTTTAATCGGTACACCTATTGCTTGAATAATCCGTTGGTTTATAAAGATGAGAATGGCGAGTTTATTCAGTTTATTGTTGGGGCATTAGTCGGGGCATTAGTAAATTATACAGGACAAGTTGTTAGAAATGTTATTGAGTGGTCAATGCAACCCAAAGATGAGAAAATGTCATGGAAAGATATTTTTTTTAAGAAAATAGATTTTTTTGATGTGGGAATATCTGCTGCAGTTGGAGCGGTAACAGGAGGATTTATGGCTACTACTGTTGCCAATTCTACAGCAACTATTGCCGCTAAACATACATTAAAAATTGCGAGTTTGTCTGTTCAATTGGCATCTCCTGTAGTGACAAATGCTATAGATTTTACACCTCAAAAGGGATGGGAGATCGTTGATAATGGGAATAAGTTTTTGACGGGTATAGCTACTGATTATGCGTTTTTAGGAATAAGTAGGTGGATAGGTAAATCGCTACCTTTTGGAAAGGTAAGAAAAGAAATTGTTTCTTCGGCAACTACGGGGATTATATCTCCTTCTGCAAGTTACGGTGTTGAAGTAGGTGTAAATGTGTGGCAAAAAAAGGTATATGAAAGACTTATTCCTCCTTATCCCGTACCTTATTTACCTTCTACGTCTCTTTGGGAAAATATGGCTCTTGATTTGTCAATTCACTAAAAATAGAAATATGAATAATCAGGAAAGATTGGAGCATGTAAAACGAGCTAAGATTGCGGAACGTTATATATTAGCTGTTCTGCTAAGTATTTGTGTCGGAGGTTTTTTTGCAATCCGATGGATGATCCGGGAAGATGTCTATGATGATGATACACCGTTGGAGTATAGAGGTATGGCTGTGGCGGTAGTTTATAAATCGGTTGAAATTGCGACAGAAGAAGATGAGATAGAAGGATATAAGGG
This sequence comes from uncultured Coprobacter sp., assembly GCF_947855755.1. NCBI lineage: Bacteria > Pseudomonadati > Bacteroidota > Bacteroidia > Bacteroidales > Barnesiellaceae > Coprobacter > uncultured Coprobacter sp. The sequence goes on along the minus strand of NZ_CANUAR010000001.1, from coordinate 401,777 downwards.
TATCGGAGTTTTTTATGTAGATGATAAAAGATATTTCTGTAATTTGGAGACGCTTCGGGTTGCTCCGTTTATAGGTCTTCGTTTTCAGGTGTATTATGATCGTAGAAATCCGAAGGCGAATAAATTAGCCACGACAGCAGTAATGGATACGATACTTCGTAGTCCGGAGTATGGTTGGTATCGACAGAGTGAGGGTAAGATGGAACTATCTGATACTGTACGGAGGATAGACAAGGATATATATGAAGGGGTATTTGATATTTGTGAACAAGTGGCAAAATGAAAATATTTAAAACTATTTGGGAATATTGGCATTCTTATTGTTTGATGTGTGCACCGTTGGCTTATGGACTGATAAGAATGTTTGCTTTAATAATTTTAGTTGTGATATTGTGCATAATAATAAAACAGGATGATTATGAAAAGCGGTTAGATTGTAATACGTTTGTATTGGCTACGATTATTTCTGTGGATACGATAAGAAATTATGGTGATCAGGAGAATCCGTATGAGTATTATGCCCGATGCGAATATCAGGTAAAAGGGAAGAAATATACGGCCCGTTTCCCGGAATTTGTGGTGTCCCCTCCGATAGGGTTGCGAGTGCCTGTATATTATGATTCCGATTCACCGAGTAGATATAGCTGTTACAGTGAGTTTTCCGATAAATTACGTTCCGATCCCTATTATTTCTATGAGAGACAGTTGAATCGAGAAAAAGAAAATAGTTCTATAAACAAACGTAAAGGGAATGACTAAGATGAAGTGGATTAAAAAAACGATAAATAAATATCCTAAAATAAAGGATATTCTGATTGCGATATTAATTATGTCGGGACTCGGGCTTCTTTTTGGTTCTATTTATTGGGGAATTCAACGAGAAGAAGCGGAGTATGATATTATCCGTCACAATAAAGGAGTTGCGGAGGCGATTGTTTATGATTACATATACCGTAAGCATAGGTATTCTGCGAAAACAATATTTTATGTTGATAACAAGCGGTATGTCCCGTATTCGATATCTTTTGGTAAAAAAAGGCCACCTATAGGACTCCGTGTCCCGATATGGTATAATCTTGATGATCCGAAAATGAATATGAGAGCCGAAAATGCGAGGATGGATTCTATATTGCAAAATCCGGTAAAATTTTATGAACGTCAGGTACGGGAGGACTCATTGGAGTGGAAACTTATACTTCCGATCAATTAACTTTATAATAACATATCATGTCGAAAAAGAAATTATTGAATTTGTTGTATATCATTTTGGTTATAATTTGGGGATGGTGGTTTACAAAACCGTTACGTACACGAAGTATGATGAGAAAGAATAACACGCTTGCTTGGGCTTTGATTGTGAAAGTGGATACTTGTGAAACGATACACGGTGATACGGAATATGAAGCGGAATGCCGTTATAAAGTCGACGGCAAGGAGTACACGATCACTTATCCGGGTTTTAAGCGGAGTCCTTGGGTAGGAATGCCGGTTCCAATCTATTATAATGAGAAATCTCCGTCAAGGAATACTCATTTGGGGGAAAATACGGAGATTATACAGTATGCACCGGAAGAGTTCCATCAACTTTATTTGTATGAATTAAAAAGACAAAAATCGGGACGGGCTCAGGATAAAAATTGAGAATCGGCAATTTTATGTTAGGTTTGAAGTCTTTGGAGTGAAAGATAGTTAGTTATTCTTATAATCGTTATTATGATGTAAGAGATACTTCCGTTCGTTTTGATTTGATAAAGAGTTTGAGCTTGACGGGCGGTTTATGGTATATAAGATAAATGTATGTGGTTATGAGAAAATTGGTATTTTTTGCATTATTGGGAATTCTCCTTTTGTTATCGTATTCTTCATGTGGAGAGGATTTGACCCGAACGGTAAAGGTCTATAATCATATAGATACAACCCTTGTGCTTGTGATATGCGATTATTTTACAAAGGATATTGATCGTTCTTGTGAATGGAGATATCCGATGTTTCGAATAGAACCGAGAGATTTTGTTGAATATACTTTAGTAATACCTTATGATATCAAAGCATTTGATTTTCTAATATGTCGAGATTTGACGGGAGATAAACGAGACTTGAATACAATGATAGATTGTGATCTGAAGTCAAAGATGTTCAATTTAGGAAAATATATTTATATTTATGATAAAGAGATGCAAGAAAGGGGATATGTCTTGGTTCTGGACAGCCTTACGTTAGGGTTAAAGTCTCCGGAATAAAGCGGAATATCGGGTTAAAGTTTGAGAATATGAATTACTTCAGTTCTAATCTGTTGACACCTATGGAAGATAATTATAATGTTGAAGACCAATTAGTAAAAAATGTCTGATTAAATGTTTAAATCTGATAAATAGTTTGTAATGTTTAAAATGTTGATTATGGGTAGGATAATCTATTTAGTAATAGTCATTTCCATATTTTTATTTGGATTAGTTGGGTGTAGAGATAGAAATACGGAAACTATGACTATCTATATTACCAGTAATATTGATACAACATTATTACTGGTGAATATGGATATGAAAAAGGGGTTTGATCCCTATTGTTATATAAATTGTATAGAAAGGATTGATCCAGGGAGTACTGTTGTTGTATATAAGGATAGAGATAAATATATGGGTGTTTCGCTTACTATAAATGTATATCGAGATTTGTTTGATAATAGGATTGATAAAGATACTTTGTCTGATTGTACTAAAAGAAAAATCATTATGGAAAAAGGGATTATTAGACAACTCAAAATTCCGGATTGGAAATTGGAAAAAATAAACTATTCTATTGTTTTAGACAGTGTTATGTTAGGTTTAAAAAATTAAAAAAATAGAAAAAAATGAAACACTTAATTTATAGTATTGTCGTATTTATATTATTTTCGGTATATGGCTTTCGTTGCGGCGGAGATGACGGTTTTGATACTCAGATAGCGATATATAATAAGACAGATACGACCCTTTTGATAAGAAATGTAAGTTGGTATTATATTGATAAATATGGACGGGCTCCGATGAAAACGATTCAGGCAAATTCATCTTTCTTGGATGAGGATGAAAAATGGGCTATAGAGGAGCGTTTTTATTATGTATCTGTTTTTTATGATCGATTTAAAAATGATGGAGAACGTTATGGGGAATTTGAATTAATATATGAGGTTTTGAAAGGGGCGTTTATTCGGGAATTTTTTTATACATATGAAGAGTTGGAACGAATGAATTTTACAATTGTTCTGGACAGTCTTACGTTAGGTTTAAAGTCTCCGGAGTGATTGTAGATACTAAGCAGGGTCGTAACACGTTTCACAGCTTTTTATCCTTTCCTAAGAGCAGCATTTGGTATTTGATTCTCCTTTTGAGAGGAGACACAGAGATATTTGAGGCATGAGTAACGGGTACTATTCAGAAATTCCGATATGAATACCGGATTGTTCTTAGTCCGGTATTCATATCGAATAGCAACACGCTATGGAGTCATATCTATAATATATAAAGCTCTTGGAGCAAACTCCATTCGAAGGGAGCATATAAAAGGTTCTCCGCTGATTATATCTATACCTCCCTCACCCGGTTTCAGTATCTCTTTATAGCGACTCATATCGATGCTTTTTGCAGTCTCGTTACCGTTCATAATAACGATGATGCGTTTATCTTTAAATTTTCTTTGGTAAAGGTAAATGCCGTTTGTCGGCATGAAATGTGTCATATTGCCTTTACTGACCACTTCATTACCTTTGCGCCATTTCAAAATTTTTTGAATGAAATCGAAAGCTTCGTTTTGTAAGGGAGTCCGGTCGGCAGTGATAAAATCATTCACTTTGTCTCCCGGAAAGCCACCCGGAAAATCGAGCCGTACCAGTCCGTCGCTTTCCTTTTTGTTTCCGTGCATCAGTATTTCCGTTCCATAATAAATTTGCGGGATGCCCCGTGTCGTCAGTAAAAATGCGATGGCTTGTTTGAAGAAACCCAGATTATCGGGCTCTTCCGATAAAAATCGGTCGGTGTCATGATTATCGAGGAATGTAAGTACAGACATAGGATCGCTATACATAAAATCCAGAGCAAGACGGTCATATATTTTGTTCAATCCGGTCCAGCTGTCGGTTTGGGATATAAAAGCCTCCCGTACGATTCCCTGAAGCGGGAAGTCCATAACCGTTTTCAGATGCGAATTTCGGGTTTTGTCCAATATGCTGTTTTCCTGCCAATAAGCCGATCCCGCTTCTGTATTGTACCAGCATTCTCCTACGATGTTGAAATTGGGATATTCATTCTGAATCTCTTTACACCACTCCGCCATCGAATCGAAAAATACATACGGATGAGTATCCATTCTTATGCCGTCGATACCGGAGTATTCGATCCACCAGATGCTGTTTTGCGTAAGGTATTTCATCAAGTGCAGATTATGCTGGTTCAGGTCGGGCATCGACTCCACAAACCATCCCATATCCATAATATTTTTATCATAAGTCGAAACGTAAGGGTCGAAATGAGGCGTCAATCGATAAGAAGTCTGCACATATCCGTCCGGAAAGTTGAACCAATCTTTCGAAGGACGGTCGAGGAACCATATATGTTCACTCCCGCAGTGGTTGAAGATCATGTCCATTACCACTTTCATATTTCGTTCGTGACATTTTTCAATCAGCCCTTTGTAATATTCATTCGTTCCGAAGCGCGGATCTACTTTGTAGTAATCCGTCGTAGCGTATCCGTGATAAGATCCTCCCGGCATATCGTTTTCCAGTACCGGGTTCAGCCAGATAGCTGTCACTCCCAGATTTTGTATATAATCCAGATGTTGCTCTATACCTTGCAGGTCGCCTCCATGACGGGCATTGGGATCATTGCGATTTACAGGAGCAGGAAATCGCATGGACGGTATTACATTCGTTTTCGGGTCTCCATCGGCAAATCGGTCGGGCATGATCAAATACAGCACGTCCGATGCATCGAATCCTGTATAGTCCCGGTCGGGTTCGTTCCGTTGTAGTAATTCGAATGTACGGGATGTGTGTTCTTTTCCCCGATCGAATCGGATGGTCATCTTACCCGGTTTTGCATTATCCGATATATTCAGATATAAAAATAGGTAATTGGGACTGTCGAGGCGTACGGCTTTTTCTAAAGTGACACCCGGATATTTGAGCGATGCTTTCGCGTTACCGATTTTATCGCCGTATACCATGATTTGCAATTCTTTGTTTTTCATACCGCACCACCAGAAAGCCGGATCTATACGTTTAATATTGATTGCAGCCTGCAACCCGGCTATGCAGAAAAAGAATAAACAAAAGGAAATTAATTTTCTCATATCGTAATTTTAATCAGTGTTTTTATTCCTTAGGTAACCAGATCGGACGTGCTTCCGGAGTTTTATTTATGTCTCCGATGCGTCTTAATCGAATGAAATCGATCAATGCGCTGTTTATCTCTCCGTTCATGTTTTCATCTTGTGGAGAGATAAACCGAATCGAAATTTTATTCCCGCCTCGATTCAGGTTAACGATTACCGGATTAGAATATCCCCAGTTCGCCCATTCGTTTTCTCCCCGTTGAGGCATTACCAATGCTCCTTTAAATTGTCCGTTTGCAAAAAGTGAGCGTATTGCACATTTGTTTTGTGTGTTGATAGGTCCGTTTCCATTTGCGTATCGTACGTCTATTGCATATTGTCCCGGAATGTTTATCGGAATCATTAAATCTATTTTCCGATTTTTCGTCTTGCTGATTTCGATGAATCCCTTACCCGAATATTCCGATCCTTTTATTGGTGATTTGGGAATTACCGACTCTGCTTCTATCCGTATTTCGCTGTGTGGAGGTAACCACGTAAAAGGTTTGCCGGTAAAACCTGCAACTCCGCTCCGGTTTACCGGGACGGCAGCGACCCGGGTGAAACGATCCAACACCGGAAGACCGTAATAACGCTGCATGATAATGCGTTCGCCTTTACCGTTAAGATAAACTATATATCGGTTGTCGGGGCTATAGTTTAATATTTCGAGCGTATTGTTGTCTTTTTGATAACCTAGTCGACTGGTTTCGGGCATGTCGGTTATAGGACGTACCGTGATGCTGTCCCGTGTCCGGAAATCCGTTTCCAACTCTATTTTGATCGTGTGCATTCCTGTCAGTGTTGCAGGAAAAAATGCCTCTGCCTGTTCCTCGTTGTCGATCGTAAATTTCTTTATGCGATTTCCTGTCCCCGAAAGGTCTATTTGTAGCACGGCCTTTCGGTAGTTGAAGTTCGATATTCTTTTGTTGCCTGCAATACTTTGAGGAACAAAAGGAGTAAAACGTATTCCGTCCGTCTCGAATTTTATTCCGTAAAACAGTCGGTATATCATGGCAATATTGCCTGACAGGCTCCATAGCATCTTATCCGAATTTACTGCCGTACCGCTGTAATCACCTGTCGATGCGACGAATAATTCTTTATTTGTGGTAAATAAAGCTGCTGCACGATATAATGCGCCCAAACCTCGAGTTACCGAAGCTTCGTTTTCTGCTTTAGCTGAAGCCAGATTCCAAAACGCTTGTACGAACGGCCACACGGCATTATTATGATACGGCTTTATTTCACCTATTTGCGGGTAAATGCTCGTTGCGCCGTATTCAGCGACCGGTATGCGGGCTATCATGCGGCGTGCCTGTTCGTTAGAAGCTATATCGAATAAAATACTTAGCGATTCGCCGAGATTATCGATGCCCGGTGACAATATGGGATAGATACCTCCGTATAAATATTGTCCGTAATATTCTTTCGTCTCTATCCATAAATGACGGTTTATCGCTGTTTTCAGAGAATCGGTCTGCTGTTGGAATATTGACGCATCTTTTCCCAATTCGGCGGCCATTTCAGCCAAAATGCCGTATGTTCGACAATGTACGGCATTTGTTCCCAGACAAAGCGACTGATAAATATCTGCCGGCTGCATCCAACGAGGATAAGATTGTTCTCTCCAATCGAGATAACTTTGCTCTCCCCTGAATAATCCCGTCGTAGGGTCTTTTAATGTAAATTGATCATCTTGAGCCGAGTTGCGGATTACTTCGAAAGCATATTGCAACCACTCTTTATCTCCGGTGTATTTATAAAGTTCCCATGCCGCTACGCTCCAAATCATCCGGTCACTCGATACAGGCCATGCGCCCCCTGTTCCCGTATCTTGAATGATCCGATTATTGTTGACTTTTGCGATAAGACTTTTTTGTGCGGCATCCGGATAAATATAGGCGAGTGCCAGATAAATGGAGTAACTGATGTCGCGAGTCCACACTCCATCCCATGCTGCACCGGCACGGAGAGTTCCGTCCGGACGAATATTGTCTAATAGTTCATTCAAAGACATGCGGTATAAGGCATCTATCAGGAGTTGCTGTGAACCATATTGAGGGAATGCGTCGATGTCGGCAGATAAGCTCCATACGGAATAGTTTTCTTTGCGCGGTTCTTTGGTGTTCATCGTAAGGGAAATTTCGTATATGCCGTTTTTGTCCGGATCGGAAAGTTCCATGCCCTCCCGACTATACAGGTTTTCAAAGTCCCATGTCATCGGTTCGCTGCCACCGGCGATATATACTCCTTTGAAATCGGATTCCGAAATGATGTCTCCTGTCGGAGTTTTGTAAAATCCTTGTTTTTTAAAAGCTTTGAACATGGGAGACATATCGACTCTGACTGTCCATACCGTACGATGAGGCAACGGAATAGACTCGGCATTCGTATCGATAGCCGTGTATCTTTCGCCGAACAGAATTACCGGAGAAACACATGTATCGTTCTGGGGTTTTAAAGTGATGATATGTTCTTCACCTGCCGGGAGTTCGTTATCACGGCTATTGATACTGAATTTGAAATGTATGGTAGGAGAGTAACCTTTGTCCGCAGGACTTTCATAATCAGATCGTATTTCGTCTTTTGAAATGGCAACCGCTCTGAATTTACCTTGTTCTACCCGGTTGTCGTATACCGTGTAGGTATTTCCTTTGTATATCACGGTGTTTTCCTTTTGAGTGCATGCTGTCGTAAGAAAGACTCCTGAAATTAGAATCGCAGAAAATATTTTCATGACTTTTACTGTTTATCGTTGCCTAAGAGCCTGTTTAAATTTTCCGATAAAAAATACTATCAGGTCATCTTTGCGCTTTCTTCCGGTCTTTTTCCCCGTTTTCACTCGTCAGATAGCCCGCTATCCTCCTCCTGAAAACAGAAAAATATCCTCGTAAGAAACTCTCAAAACTGACCCGAGCAAAATTTAGACAGACTCTAAGAGCCGGTTTAAATTTCCCGATAGAGATTCAATTAGAGCATTCTTTCCATTTTCTTTCGCTCTGTTCCCGGTTATTCTTATAAAAAACAAAAAGCGTTCACAAAGCCGATCCGAGCAAAATTTAAACAAGCTTTTAATTAAACAAACTGTTCCGGTGAATAGTTGAATGTTATTCGTTAATTTTCTTACCGGTACGGGAAAAGTCGATTGTCGAAAGAATAGGTGGTATATGTCGAGCGGTTCGGGGGCAGGTATCGGATAAATAGATTGGAACGATACAGGAGGTCTCCGGATTACGATCCGATTAAAGACTGTCGTTTTTTTGATAGGGTTACTCGGTTACTTCTATTGCTTTTGTAAATTTCAACAGAGAAGTAGCGTCCGGGTCGTGAAATGAAAGTTGATTGAATAGTTTGTGCGTTTTTAGCATTTCTATGGCAGCATTGGCAGTAATTAAGTGAAAAAAGTATGACATTTGTTTGTTCGGTTCGGTTATGCTTGGTTCGGTTCGACTCACGGTTTTATACCTCCTTTAACAGGTGGAATATCTTGTAATTTCCGATGGAGTGGATGCCTTATCGTTTATCGGGACGGATAATATTGGGAATATGGCAGGAATTTGATACTTTTGTTTCATTGTTAAACGAAATACTATGCCCGATCATACTGTATTATTGATTACACCGCCTTTTACGCAGCTAAATACACCTTATCCGGCAACCGCTTGTTTGAAAGGGTATCTTAGTACATTGGGAATAAAGTCCGATCAGATGGATCTCGGTTTGGAAGTAATCTTGCGGCTTTTTTCAAAAGACGGGCTTCGTCAGATGTTCCGTGAAGCGGAATTGTATTATTCGTCACGTATCATTCCGAAATTTCGTAGAACATTTGTCCTTCGGGAAGAATATATTCTGACGGTAGATCGGGCAGTAGCTTATTTGCAAGGAAGAGAGCAAACTTTGGCTCATACGATTTGCGACGGATCTTTTCTTCCTGCAGGTAATCGAAAACCTGAGGAAGAAGATATGGAGTGGGCATTCGGTACGATGGGATTACAAGATAAGGCTAAGCATCTTGTAACACTTTATCTCGAGGATATTGCCGACTTTATCACGGGAGTTATCGATCCTCATTTCGGTTTTAGCCGTTATGCCGAGAGATTGGGACGTTCGGCCTCCTCTTTCGATGAGTTGTATCAGGAGTTGCGCAAATCTCCGGCTTATATAGACCGGTTGATGTTTTCTGTTTTGCAAGAGAAAATAGAAAGCTGCAATCCGGATTGGGTGATGCTGTCCGTTCCTTTTCCGGGAAATCTGTACAGCGCATTACGTTGCGGTGAATTTATAAAAGGTAATTATCCAGATATTCGGGTGGAGATGGGTGGAGGATTTGCCTCTACCGAATTGCGGCAATTGTCCGATGCTCGGGTATTTGAATATGTCGATTTTATTACGTTAGATGACGGTGAAACGCCTTTACGTCAATTGTTGACTGGAGATGAAGCGAATTATGTCCGTACATATTTATGTCGGGACGGAGAAGTTCGTTATTTGAATAATCCGGAAATTCCGGATGTTCCGATGCGGGAAAGGGGTGTTCCCGATTATGCGGGACTACCGTTAGACAAATATCTTTCGGTTATCGAAATCGCTAATCCGATGCATGCTTTGTGGAGCAACGGACGATGGAATAAATTGATTTTGGCACATGGCTGTTACTGGGGGAAATGCGCCTTTTGCGATGGCTCTCTTGATTATATCGGGCGATACGAGCCTTTAACAGCTGTCGAGATTGCCGATCGTATGGAGGAAATGATATGTCGCACAGGAGAAAGAGGCTTTCATTTTGTAGATGAGGCAGCACCTCCTATGCTGTTGAAAGAGCTGGCGTTGGAAATATTGAAACGTCGTATGTCTGTTGTGTGGTGGACGAACGTACGGTTTGAAAAGAGTTATACACGAGATCTCTGCCGTTTGTTGAAACAGTCCGGGTGCATAGCCGTCTCGGGAGGTTTGGAAGTTGCCTCCGACCGTTTGTTGAAATTGATCAATAAGGGTGTCTCTTTAGAGCAGGTTTCTCGAGTGACCGATCATTTTACTGCTGCCGGAATTATGGTACATGCTTATCTGATGTACGGGTTCCCTTCTGAAACGGCGCAGGAGACGATCGATTCGTTGGAAGTCGTACGGCAACTTTTTTTAAACGGATTGGTGCAATCTGCTTTTTGGCATCGGTTTGCATTGACGGCTCATAGTCCGGTAGGATGCCATCCCGAGAGATATGCGGTGCGAATTACCGAAAAACCGTTCGGCGGGTTTGCGCGAAATGATATTGATTTTGAAGATACAGCTGGAGCTGATCATGATATTTTCGGAGAAGGGTTGCGGAAATCACTCTATAATTATATGCGAGGAACTGGTTTTGAGTTGCCTTTGCATAAGTGGTTCGATGATCCGGTTCCCAGGACACAAATACCATCGACCTATATCGCTCGTATTCTTGTCGATGAGCAAGATTGCGTGTCGCGTGATGGGCATAAGAAGGTACATTGTTTGCTAACGGTACTACCGGAAGTGCGTTATTATGACCGGAATAAAAAAGGAAAAAATATTCGTACTGCCGAATTCTTGTTTCATTTTCATGATGAAGATGTCCGCTTTCAGTTAAAGGCAGATTGGGGAAAATGGTTGGAAGATTTATTAGTCCGGTTGTCGGATAAAAATGAAAAAACGGTAACTTTAAAAGATTTGGAGTTCGAATTTAAGGCTTGCCATTTCGGAAGCTTTGATCAGTTTATCGCTACTCCGCTTTGGCAGTCGTTAAGAGAACATGGATTGTATCTGTTATAATAAATGAAGTATAAGGTTTTCATATCGCTATTATTGTCGCTTTTATTGTTTTCTTGTGAAAAAGAAGAAGAAATTTATGTTCCTGTGTATCCTCAGAAAATATATGCGGTTTATCATGAAGGAGAAGAACCCTATCCCGATCTACCCGTACTGTATCTCGATCACATGTTTTACCTGAAGAAACGAGCTCCGCTTTTTTTTCAGGCTACCGGTAACGATCGGTTGCCGTTCGGGAGCGGACAATCTGTTCAAAATTCGGATATTCAAGAGACTGATATTTCGGTCGGAATAAATAAATGCGATGTCCCGGTTACGATTACCCGGATTTCGACGAGATCGACGGTAGGTAAAGGTCGGCAGATACGCCTGCTTCCGATAGGGGATAGTGTGGGTGCTGGATATGGAGGACAGTGGAATAGTGTTGATGGCCGGGCTTCTGTTTCTTGGTCGATTGCCCGGCAGTTTTTTATGCAAGATAGATATTCCGACGGTACAATGCCGACAGTGTCGGATTTCATAACTATCGGTACGACGAATAAAAATACTTTTAATGTCCTTACGGACGAGGGAATTGTAACTTGTACCGGATATGGCGAATGTCGGGGCGGTTGGAGACTTTCGGATTATTTGTATTCTCGTGTCGTAGAAAAGGCCGAAAATCCTTTCTATGACGAAGATCAGACAGGGAAGAATAAATTCTCATTAGCAGCCTATTTGAAACGTTTTAGAACACATACCGATAACGGAGAACCTTTGTCGACAGAATCTGTAACCGATGCGTATGTGTGTACTCCCACACATGTCATTATTCAGTTAGGATTAAATGACCTTTATAATCAGGAGTATAAAGACCAGATCGCTTCTTTGGTCTCCCGTATTAAAGAAGAATTTCCCGATATGATTGTCGGATTGTCACTGACCGATGCGTTCGGTACGGCTTTTTCGAAATATTATCCGGATTATGATTTTTCTTCCAATGCCATGACTTTACTTAAAAATGATTTGCATTATAAATGCTGGTCTTGGAATCCCGTTTTGCAACAGTTGGAAAATCCTGCCGAAAAGATTTTTTATATACCTAATTATTATGTTCAACCGTCGGCAGAGTCAGTACCTTATGAAATTTCAAGTTCCGGATTAAGGATTCCGGCTTATGACACTTCCCATTATCACCCGAATAGCAATGCCCATTATGCTTGGGGATATCAAATTTATGCGTGGCTGAAATATACATTGACATTAATTTGAATGTTGTTTCCGTTTATTAGAATGTTTTCTTATCGGGAGAAATGGGAATTTCTTTCGAAAATATTTTTCTGTTTTTACGAGGAAGATAGCTGGTTATCTAACGATTGAAAAAGGAAAAACAGACCGAAAGAAAACGTAAAGATGAGCTGATGCTATTTCTATTGGAAAATTTAGACCCGCTTTTAGATGGCTTATCGTGTGAATTTTGAGTAAAAAAAATTGATAAATCCTGATGAAATTGTTCGGGAAACGTTTTTATTATATATTTTATCTACTGGGATAGAATGGATTATATATTTTATATTTTAGCATTATTCTTTAATTTTGTGCGGGTTTAATTGTATATTATTTATAAATACGAAGATTCCTGAATATGCCGATATACTGCAAGTATTGCTTACGATGTCTGTTGTGATTTGTGTGGGTGGTGCGGCTTTGCTTTTTCTACGTTCCGGAGGCAATCGTTCGCGTCGTTTGTTATCGTTGGTCATGTTTGCATGGGGGCTTATCTACATGACGCGTGTTATAGGCATGTTGACAGGAATTCTGAATTTTGATTTTACGAGTACAGGAGTTTTAGATATGCTTGTGCTTGTAGCCGGTAATTTTTTCTTGATAGTTTTGTTGCTTTATCCGTTGGAAATAGTACGTCCGGGGTGGCTTAATTTAAGACGTATAGGATTGTTGTTACTTCCTTATATCATGCTCGTGCTGTTTTATTATGCCGTGTTACCTTTGTTGGGACAAAAAATTCTTGTGCTGCGTGATATTGACGATTTTTTTGAACACATTGGAGAGTTTAATGTTTGGTATCGTTTATTGTTGCTTATTTCTATCGGGTTTTATCTGCTGTTATTGTTGCGTTTGACTTGGCGGTATCGTGAGGTTTATCAACAGTGGTGTCAGTCTAATTATGCTGCAACTGAGGACATGGAGATCTCATGGCTGCGAAATTATACCATTGGGGTATTTTTAATAGGTTGTGCATATTTTTGGTTATTGTTTGACGGAAATACAGGTTGTTTTATTGTGCATAATCTTATGGTACAGGTTTTCTTTTGTTATACCCTTTATAAGGGGCTTTTTCATTATAATCCCTATACAGAAGATTTTTTCAGTCATACGTTAGATGAAATGACTGCACGTAGAGAAGCTGTATGTAAAGAGGAGCAATTGCTGTCGGGAGATATTTTCGAAGATTTCGATCTTTCTGAAGATGACAGTGCGTTTCTTGGAAAATTGCCTGCATATCGGGATGAAGTAGCTCGTTGGATGACGGATAAAAAGCCTTATTTAAATAAGGATTTCAAATTAATGGATGTGTCGGAATTTTTGCCGTTAAATCGCACTTACCTTTCCCGTGTTTTTAATGAAGGTTTCGGAGATAGTTTTAGTGGTGTCGTACGTAGTTACCGTATGCGTGAGGCTGAAATATTGCTGGTCTCTAATCCTGATATTCCTGTGGGACAAATTGGTGAACGTTGCGGTTTTTCTTCTCCGGCTGTCTTTCACCGTAGTTTTGTGCAATGTCATGATGGAGTGACTCCGAGCCGTTATCGTAAGCGATCCGCCAAATAGTAATTTTTCTGTCAAATTGCGATTATAAAAGCATCTTTTTTACGTATTGCAAATTTTATTTTACAAAATGGTAATTCTATTTTTGGCCTTTTGCCATAATTTTGCCGCACAAATTTTTCTACCCAGATGTGAAAAATAACATATCTGCGCAATTGCGTATCAACCAATATGTAGAGAACAAATCTATGATGAAAAAAATGTTCGTTTGATTGGACAAAGATAACACATTTTTCACATGTAAAATAATAATTATATAGTAATTTGGTTTTTAGGTGTTTATACTATTTATTAAAATAATATTTTTAATTAAACTCCTTTGTCCAATTAAACGAACATTTTTTTGTTCTGTTTTTTATTTATATTAAGTTGTTGGATAACAGTTTGGTATATAATATATTCTTATATAAAAATATAACGAAAAAACTTATTTTAGACGATTCAGCATAATAAAAATGCGTGTGAAAAATATAGTATATATATTAATTTTGTTACTTGTTACCGTGCAGGTAAGTCAGGGGCAGGATCGGGAAAAAGGGAAAAATGTTCCTTTTTGTTCGGATACAGCTATTCTATTTCGCTTTGTGCCTAAGCGACTGATGTTTTATTCTCCTTATAATGGTAATGAAAAAGCAATTTCCGAAGCCATGAAATTGCTCAGAATGCACCGTAAATCGATTGTTAATGGCGATGCGGTTATACGTATTCAAGGATTTTGCCAGTCTTATCCTACCGAAAAAGAAAATTTGGCGGCAGCTAAAAATCGCAGTAATCAGGTAAAATCTTATTTTATTACCCATTTGGGCATGAAAGAGTCATATTATCGTACTTCTAATAAAGCTATGCCTTATAAGGGAATGAGAGATATAGTAGCATTAGTAGATATCGAATATCTGAGTGTATCGGATGCGATCAATGATTCCGTTCTTGAGATAAGAACCCGAAACGAAGCGGTAATATCGCAGAGAATCCCGGTGCGAGTAGACACTATTCCTTTGGAATCGGTTATGGAATTCGATCCGATAGCGGAGCAAGACATTGCAAAAGCTCTTGAGGCAAAGCCTCTTTTCGAGAATGAGCCTATATCGAAGCGCTTTCGTCGCAACATTCCTTTGTCTGTCAAAACCAATCTCCTTTATGACGTGATACTTCTGCCTTCGTTGGAATTTGAATATCGTTTCAACAAACATTGGTCGGTCAATTTAGAAGGTACTATGGCTTGGTGGCATAAAGATACGAAGCACAAATATTACCAATTAGCTCAGATTAGTCCTGAAGTGCGGTATTGGTTCAAATCCGAAGGAGCTCGCAAGGGTCATTATTTCGGGTTGTTCATCGGTGGAGGCTGGTATGATCTGGAGAACGGGAATCGTGGTTATAAAGGTGAAGGCGAGTATGCCGGTATCAGTTACGGATATATGTTCCCTATCGGAAAATATTTTGCTTTAGAAGCCGGTATCGGTGCGGGTTTTCTGCATGCGAATTCTGAAGATTACTTACCTATTGACGAGCATTATGTGTATCAACAGTCGATACGTACCAATTATTTCGGTCCATTAAAACTGAAGTTGGCTTTTGTCTGGAATATCGGTTGTTGGATGGGAAAGAAAGGAGGTAAAAGATGAAATACTTTCTCTCTATGACGGTAAGGTACGGATTGTTTTTGGTATTGCCTTTATTGACTTTCGGATGCCGGAAAGAATTGTGT
Source organism: uncultured Coprobacter sp. (assembly GCF_947855755.1). Taxonomy (NCBI): domain Bacteria; kingdom Pseudomonadati; phylum Bacteroidota; class Bacteroidia; order Bacteroidales; family Barnesiellaceae; genus Coprobacter; species uncultured Coprobacter sp. The sequence goes on along the minus strand of NZ_CANUAR010000001.1, from coordinate 386,107 downwards.
TATGATCATGAGCTACATAGCGCTTCGGTAAAAACCGTGATTGTAGCCGATTGGGAGCAGGAATGGGAACGTGCCTATGATTTTGATTGGGAACAGAATTGGAATATTTTGTGGGGACGTGAATATGATGAATTACGTCCGGACATTGCTGAGGGGATTCGGGCTCTTGTCTATTCTGCCGGTGGAGGTTTCTCCGAAAATAATTTGTCGGCGGAGGGTGGCCGTTTGCCTATGAAAGAGGGTGTCCATTCATTACTGTTTTATAATAATGATACCGAATACATTCTTTTTAATGATCTTACCACTTCGGCATCTGCTTCGGCTACGACCCGTACTCGTACGCGCAGTAGTTTTAAAGAGTTGCATGCCGGAGAACGCACGGTAAGTCCGCCGGATATGCTTTACGGTGCTTATGTGAAGGAGCATTTTGCAGAACGTACGTTAGAGTCGATAGAGTTACCTGTTATTATGCGTCCGTTGACTTATACCTATCTGATACGTTACGAATTTAAAAAAGGTGCGCAATATGTGGCATTGGCACGAGGTGCATTGGCGGGTATGGCAGAAAGCGTTTACCTTGAAGACGGGCATACGGGTGCAGATGCCGTAACGGTAATGTTCGATTGCACGGTAGAAGATTTCGGAGCAGAAGCTCTTGTCTATTCGTTCGGAGTGCCGGATTATCCGGGAGATCATTATGTTACGGATAGACAGGGAAAGCACTATGCCTTGAACTTGGAGGTACGAATGTTGAACGGAAAATTCAAGACTTTTGAGTTTGATGTGACGGATCAAGTTACAGGGCAGCCTCGCGGTGGTGTTATTGTCGTGAAAGATATCGAGATATCGGATGAAGAAGGAACTGAAGGAAGCGGCAGCTTTGACGTAACAGTGGATGGTTGGGGAGAATATATCGATGTAGAACTTCCGTTAAACTAAAAGATATAAAAAAACAACAAGTAATTTATTTAATTTTTAATTGTAGAAGTTATGAAAAAAAGTTTATGGATTCTTGGAGTGGCTGTTATAGCCTTAACCGGTTGTACGAACAATGAAGTGGTAGATATACCTCAGTCTCGTGCAATCAATTTTTCGAATGCTTTTGTAAACAATACCACAAGAGCAGATGTGACGAATGCCGATTTCACGCAGTTTTGGGTGTATGGTGATTATCAAAATGAATCGTCATGGGTTGATGTGTTCAACAATGTAAAGGTTTCGGGTGCTTCTGTGGGTAGCGGTGCTGTTTGGACTCCTGATGAGACCGCTTATTGGCAAGTAAATAAAACTTATAGTTTCGGTGCTTATGCCGACGGAACATCTCAGCTGACTACCGGTATATCATATGATCCTACATCTAAGACTTTGACGTTTTCAGATTATTCTGCCGGAGCAAATGACTTGATTGCTGCTACTTCAGACAATGTATCATGGGATGGAGCTGGAGATCCTTCAAAGGTGCAACTTTCTTTTAAGCACATGCTTTCTAAAGTTAAATTTACGTTCAAAACCGATGCTGCCGAAACCTATACGATGAAAGTTTCGGAATTGAAGATTTCTAAAGCTATTCAGACAGCAACCGGTACGATGGTAGATAAAGTTGTCGGTACGTGGTCAGGAGAAAATTCAGGAGAATATTCTTTTGCCGATATCGACGATTATGCGACAGCTGAAGGTCAGGCAGAGTCAGAAGTAAAATATGTGATTCCTCAAGAAAACACGAATTCTATTGCTGTTTCTTTTAAAGTAACAGTAACTGATGGCGGTGGTTATAATAAAGAAGGATCTTTTACGGGAACTATGGCTATTGCCGAATCAAATAAGTGGGATGCCGGGTTAGCATATAATTATACGGTTACGATCAATCCGGATAAAGTGGATGATACATTGAAACCTATATTGTTTGATGTAACGACAGTAGAAGAGTGGGACGAATTTACCGATTCTGATCTTAACCTCAATTAAAATATACTTTTAGTTATAAGGTATATAGGCTATAAGGGGTTGAATGTCCCCTTATAGTCACTCAAAACAACACTTCAGAGGTGTTTTTATCTAAGAAATAAGCTGGTATATATGGGGAGAATCGAAAGAATGGTGAAAAGGTTTTTTTATTTCCCGATGATAACGGTTACGTTACTGTTAACATCATGTACAAACATTCTCGTACATGATACGGAAAAAGGAGGAGTCGATGGTATGGCGATTGATTTCCGTACTCCGGTGTTGACTCGGAGTGCGGTAGAAAGTTTTACTGCAGGTAGCGCTTTTTCCGTTTGGGGATGGTATATACCGGAAGATGCCGCCGGTGAGGTTTTTAATGCTACTACGGTATCGACACCGGACGGTTCTGTTTGGACCTATGAGGGATTACGCTATTGGAAAGCAGACAAAACATATTCATTTTACGCTTTATATCCGTCAGCAATCGATCTGATAGCAAATGCGGCGACTGCTGCCCGTTATAATGAAGACGGAGATCTTTTTGTGACGGCTTTCGACGCTTCTAAAGGATATGATCTCATGGCAGCTTCTGCCTTGAATATTTCCGGCAGTAATACCGGTAAAGTGGCTTTTACGTTCGGTCATTTATTAGCACGTGTGGAGTTTGTGGTAAAGCGCAATGCGGCCTCAGACGGTATCGAAGGTTTTAATCCGGTTATCCATTCCGCTAAGCTTTACGGTATGCATAAGACGGCTGATTTTTCAGTTTCGGCAGCCGATTTGACCGATAAAGAAGCTATATCTGCCGGATGGGCTATTTCTACCGATGAGAGCGACCGTACTACAAAGAACGAACCCTTTGCCGCGTTAAGCGAAGAGATTTCGGTAAATGCAGATGGAACGACCTTGATAGATGCTTTACTGTTTCCGCAGGATATTACTATCGAATATTATTTTGAAGTGACTTATTCTTCGGCGTCGGATAGAGAACCCTGCACATCTACGATTCCGTTGGTGTCTCTGCCGTTGACAACATGGGAAGCGGGTAAGCATTATCGTTACACGTTTACCATTTCGGATGAAGACCGGATCTTGTTCGATACGCCTACTGTAAATGCATGGGGTGAAGCTACGGGTGGAATTATTATTGTCGAGTGATAAAAATAAAAGGATAGTCTGATATGATAAGCTTGAGACATCTGTTATATGGGGGTGCGTTTTTGGTTGCTTGTGTTGCTTGCAGGGAGGAAAATCTTGTCGGTTCCGTTCCGGAAATGTCCGATCTTATTTTGTTCGATACTCCCTCTTTATCGGTAGAAACAGTTTCCCGCAGTACATTGATGAACGCTCTTGTACCGGGTGATGCATTCGGGGTACTGGGGTATTGTGTCCCGTATACCGTAGGAACTGACAAGCCGAATTATCTTTCCGCTTCCAGTGTTTGGTCATTAAAAAGAAACCAATGTCCGCCGGATGTATTCTTTAAACAAAAAGTGGTCGTAGGAGTTAACGGATGCACTTATGACAGAGATGGCGGTACGGATAATAATCCGAAATTTTGGTATCGCGACGGTTATGATACGAATAATAGTTCGGTTGGGGCTATTACGGGAGCAGATCAATACCGTTATTCATTCATAGCTTATTATCCTTATGAAGGAGCGTTTACGGTCGACCAACCTTTAACTGAGACTGCGGCAGGAGCTCCTAAATTGACATTTACTATGCCGCAAAGCGGTTCTGCGCTGACCCATCCGCTTTCCCATTCCGAGACTCCTGATGCGATGCTTGCCGTCTTGTATAATAGTAGAAAATCTGATGGTAATTTACGTTTCAATTTCAGTCATTTGCTGACAGGACTTGGTTTCGAGGTGAATAATTTCAGTGAATTCGATTTGACCGTGCATTCCGTTACTTTGAGCGGATCATTCTATAAAACGGTAAAGATAGACTTAACAAAAGATGTGGTGTCTTACACATTCCCGGAAAACGATCGTTATGTAGGAACTTATACGATATTTGACGAAGACTTGCCGTTGCCGCCTCCTGATGTGGAGAAGAATGAAACCGTGACCTCTTCCGGTTTGTTAGGGGGAGAACATTTGTTGTTGATATCGGGGACGGGAACGAGTTTCGGAGAAGATGTAAAAGTCCGGATCGATTATACTTTCAACGGGAGAACGACTTTTTACGAGACACAGCGTCCCGGCACATTTACTCCTCGTCCCGGTATTAAATATACGGCTCAACTCAATTTTGTAGGAGATGCTTTCATATTGGAGTTTATCGTCGACAATCAAGGGCAGTGGGAAGATGGAGAAGCTGATGATGGTGATGAAACGAATGATGATGTAGTATTCGAGTAACAATTCGTAAAGACGAGGGAAAGATGATAAAGGTAAAGATCAATAAAGTTTTAAGTATAGCATTTCTGTTCCTTATAGTGTTTTTTTCAGCTTGTAGGGAAGAAGAATTATTCGATCGGTCAGGTGTTTCGACGGGAAATATAACGACTCTTAGTTTCTCCGGTAATCCGATGGATTTGCTGAAGGTGACGACTCGTGCAAGCGATATAAAGGATGAGAACGAGAAAAAAATAAATCAGCTTTATATATTCTTTTTCGGTTCTGATGGTGAATATCTGAAGGGCGGTTATCTTACCGGATATCGGGATGCTCCCGATGATGGAGGATATTATGCACCCGGGCAAGGAGTGAGTCTTCTTAAGATAGATAATCAGGCATTTGCGAATAAGGAACTTGCCAGTAAAGCCACAGTGTATGCCGTTGCGAACGTAGACCCTGTTATTTTCGGAAGAGACAGGAATGGAGACGGACGGCCTGATGGTATTACGAATCTGTCGGATTTGAAAAATCTTGTTTATGCTCCGGAAAGTGTTTCGCTCGGTCTGCCTTCCGGAGGAATGCCGATGGTAGGATCTAAAGTGATCGATCTTACCCAAACGGAGACTTCGACGGATGATGAGCGACGTATCGATCTGACAGCTTTGATGGCACGTATAGATGTCAATATTCAGCTCGATAGTGAGGTAGAAGAGAATAATTTACCTGCTCTTACTCTTGTAGAATGGACGGCAAAAAATCTTTCTACGAAAGTACCTTTTTCTACTCCCGCAGTAAATACCGAAACAGGAGTCGATTGGGAAGATATTTGGACAAAGAGCATAACGACATCGATGCAACGTACGATTTTTAATAAGAACGGACAAATTGCTTTTACTTTCTATATGTATGAGAATATGCAGAATGCAGAATGGAAAGTAGATGAGGGAGAAAAATGGGCAGATCCTTCTTTGGCAGGAGAAGAGGGGCTTTATCCCGATAGTATTAAGGATTACCAGAAACAACGTTATAAACCTTATCTCGCTAATAAAAATGCTGCGGCAGTAGAATTGCACGGTTTTTATACTACCTATAACGGAGCAACTTATGAGGTACGCTATACGCTTTATTTGGGGGCGAATCATACCGATAATTTTCAGGTAAAACGTAATCATCAATATAAAAATAACATTACGATTAAAGGATTGACTTCTCAAAATATAGAGACAGGAGAGTATACTCTTGATGCCCGGGTGAATATCGAGGAGGATGAAAATGAGTTTTATATTGCCATGTTGCGTGAACGCAACCATGACGCTCATTTTTGTGTAACGCCGATGGATGTCTATCTGTTTGCCGATAAATCGACAAAAAATCCGACTATGGAGGTGATTTTGGGAGAAGTGCCGGATAATAGTGAGACTCCGACTGATGGAACTGTTCCCGATTGGATTCGGATGGAGAAAATCAAGGCTTCCGATATGGAGAAGGGGACCGTAACAGAATCGGATTTTACTGCTTATGATAAGAATACTAATCCGAGAGGAACTCATTTGGCTACCCAAAAGGCGTGGTTTGCCGGTAATGGTAAACGGGCATTTTTTACAAGTAAGTTGGTTACAGAAACATTGAGTGAAACGGGAAAAAAAGTTATGATCGATAATTCTCGGGATAGGGTTTATTTTTATATCGATGAGAACTTGTCTGCGACAGATGACAGGAGTGCGATAGTCACTCTTATCTATAAAGAAAACGGGATAGAGATAAGACGTCGTACCATAGAGATAGCACAGGTTCATTTATTGGCAGTTGATGTATATAATAGGGATAGGTACGGGAATAAGACTTCGGTAAGGCAAACGATATATATGGAACAAATAGAGGAGTATTTAGATCATTATGATCCATTGGATGAGTATAATACGGGGACTATTTATGACGGATTAGCATGGGGACTTTCAGGTGAAGAGATATTTCGGCTTAGAGAATCCTGGATTTCGTATTATGAAGAGCCGTTTGATAATTATTATAGCGGATTAGCCTATACCAGTTTTGTTATAAATCAGGCCGGGCAAACAAGAATGGATTTGAATGGTATTCCTGCTTCAGCATTTCAATATTGTCATAATAAAAATAAACGTAATACAGAAGGTTTAGTACCTGCAGAATATGATGGGAGGGAAGAAAAGAGTAATTCCAGTAAATGGTTTCTTCCCGGTATTCGCCAAATGGAAGACGCTTTGTCTGACTATTATTTGACTTATAAGGAATTTCAGGATTCTTATTATTGGTCGTCTTCTGCGGCTAAAAAAAGAGGTTTCTTGGGCGTTTTAGAACAAAATTTTGATCGTGCTCGGGCGACTCGAATAAAAGATGATGGTAGTGGGGACTATGTAGAGAGCAATGAAGATGAAAGTAATTGGTATCCTAATGGAGGAAACGCTTTGCGTACACAGGAACTTCGTATCCGTGCTTTTCGCACTGATTTAAATCCCCCTGAATACTAAATGAATTTTTAATGTATAAGATAAGGATACTACGTATTTATGCGGTATCCTTATTTTTTAATTCTATGTTATAATCAATTTTCTTCGTAATGCTTATATTTGAAATTCTAAAAGGTAATACATGAATATGCGATACGGTGAGATAAAGATTCTTTGTTGGGTTGTTTTGTCTTTTTTTCTCTTTTCCTGTGAGAAAGATGAGCCTGATATAGTGACGACAAGTCGGAAAACTCTATTTATGTATTTGCCGTGGTCTTCTAATCTGACGACGAATTTTTATACGAATATTTCGGATATGGAAGAGTGTATAAAAAAGCGGGGATTAAAAGATGAAAAAGTTGTCGTATTTATGTCTTCCAGCAGCACGGAGGCTTCTATGTTCGAAATTGTTTATAAAAATGGTAAATGCGAACGCAAAACGTTGAAGAGTTATACGAATCCGTCATTTACGACGGCAGAAGGCATTACCTCCATATTGAATGATATGAAAACATTTGCTCCGGCGTCTATATATGCCATGACGATCGGGTGTCACGGTATGGGATGGCTTCCGGTAGATCGAATGAAGACGATGTCAGCATCTTCTGTAAAAATGCATTGGGACTATGAGGGAAAACCGTTGACCCGTTATTTCGGAGGTTTGACAAGCGAATATCAGACAGATATAAGTACCCTTGCTAAAGGTATTGCGGATGCAGGCATAAAAATGGAATATATCTTATTTGACGATTGCTATATGTCTTCGATCGAGGTCGCTTATGAGTTGAGAAATGTTACCGATTATTTGATTGCTTCTGCCAGTGAGATAATGGCATACGGGATGCCTTATGCCGTGATCGGCGAATATTTATTGGATGATCCTGATTTTCAGGCTGTCTGTGATGGCTTTTACGACTTTTATTCGGCTTATAGCATGCCTTATGGAACGTTGGCGGTAACGGTTTGTGCCGAACTGGAAGATCTTGCGACGATTATGAAAAAAATTAATATGGAATATATTTTCGATGAATCTTCCGAAAATGCTTTGCAACGAATGGATGGCTATACTCCGATTATATTTTACGATTACGGTGATTATGTAGAAAAGTTATGTAAAGATCCCGTTTTGTTGAAACAGTTTGAGCAGCAACTGTCTCGGACTGTACCGTATAAAGTGCATACCGACTATTTTTATTCTGTGACCAAAGGTAGAGTTCCGATCTATACTTTCTCCGGAATAACGACATCAGATCCGAGCAAACATTCCCTTGCCGTGTCAAAAACCGATACGGAGTGGTATAAGGCTACGCATTAATTGCTAAGAGCCTGGATAAATTATATTGAAGCTGAAAATATAATAACGAACTTATATGTTTTTTATCTCTCTTTCAGAGAAGGATTAAATACACTATGACTGATGAATCTTTCAGGAAAATGTATGTAAACAATTTTATTGGATATATTTATCGGGGCTTTATTAAAAGTCTATTTCAATTTTTTTTTGATTTTTTTCTCAGTTTATTTTTTTTGTTTTATACGTCAGTAATCCATAATGATTCTTATTGGAATCAAAAAATATTTCTTTTTTGTCATAAAAGATTATATTTTAATTGACTTAAAATTATTTTTTGAAACTGTTGAATCGTTAAAAAAATAAAGTATATATTTGCCGATTATATATTATATTTTAAAAGAGCATATTTTCAAATATTTGAATCGTTATGGATTTAGCCAAGTTGAGTTGTAAATATTTATTAATAAATGTTCTATTGTTGTTATTGAATTCGTGTAATGATGTGTACAAGAATGATATCGAAAATCTAAGATCTGAATTAATATTACAAAAGCAGTTGTTATCTGCGATTCAGAATAACTTGTCTATTACTGATATTTCTAAAGAGCAAGATGGATATACTATTGTTTTCTCTAATGGAGAGTCTGTTACCATAGAAAACGGGAAATCGTCTTTAATAACAATTGGAGAAAATGGAAATTGGTTTATTGATGGTATAGATACAGGAAAGTCCTCAAAAGGAGATGATGGTATTAATGCACCTAATATCATAAATATGGTATGGAAAGATAATGTTCTGACTTTTTATTTTTCTGATGATTCGGTTATATCCGTACCTGTAAATATTGAACAATATTTGGCAGATCCTATTTCCCCGAATAAAATTTATACAGTATGTAATGATTTGAATCTGGAGAGGATGGTAGCTGCTCAATTATATTTGGATCACATGTTTCTTTTGAATAAACATTATTGTTTGTCGTTTGCTGAAACTTCTGACAATAAATATCCGTTTATATCTTCTATTGATGGTAAAAATGGCGGTAGTGATGTTTTTGTATCAGATAGAGATATTAAGATAAAAGGATGTAAAACACTTTCAATAAAAGTAAAACATGTATCAGTAAAGGCATCTGTGGGAAGAAATAGGAAAATCAGGATATTACCTATTGGAGATAGTGTTGGAGTAGGGTATGGCGGTCAATGGAATGTTATGAATGGGCGACCTACTGTTTCGTGGGCTATTGTTCAGCAGATGTTTGCATTGGACAGAATCGATGCTCAAGCTTCTTCGGATGAATTCTCTTTGCAGTTGGTCGGGACAAGAGGTAAAAAAGAGTATTCTAATTTTTATAATAATGAGCAATATAAGTTTGTTACATATAATGAGTGCCGGGGGGGATGGGCTTTAGCTACATATTTGTATAAAGCGAGAGAAGAAGGTGTAAACCCTTTTTATGATGAGAGCGTTTCCGGTGAAAATAAATTTTCTTTGCGAAGTTTTTTAAGTCGTTATAGAACGCATGATGATAGTGGTGTGCAGTTAAATAAGTTGTCTCCGGAATTAGGGTCTATGGTTTGTTTCGATTCTCAATCTGATTATATAAATACGGGAGTGCTGAATATTTCGGATATTTATGTGAATACACCGACACATGTTGTAATTCAGTTGGGTTTTAATGATCTTGTCGAAGGGTATAGAGAACAATATATTGAGAATATGAAAGCCATAATATATAGAATAAAAGAACAGTATCCGGACATGATTATCGGGATTTCTTTACCGGATGCTTTTGGTTCTTATTTTCCGGAATTTTATCCGGGTTATGAATTTTCCGCAGGGATGTCTCTGTATAATGACTTTTTGCATCAGAAAGTTTATGAATGGACACCGCAATTAATGGCTCTTGAAGATGTTGAAAATAAAGTATTTTATATTCCTAATTATTTTATTCAACCTGCTGCGGAAGGAGTGCCTCATGCTGTTGTTGAGACAGCGGACGGATCAACTATAAAAATAAACACCTACGATACGTCTCATTATCACCCCAATAATATAGCTCATTATGCTTGGGGATATCAAATTTATGCGTGGTTGAAATATACGTTGACATTGTCAGAATAGTTTGAATAATATTGGGGGCTTATTTAAATTTTGTTCGGGTCGAACTTGAAAGTTTCTTTCAAGGGTATTTTGTCGTTTTTACGGGCGGGCTATCTGACAAGTGAAAATGGGAAAAAAGACCGGAAGAAGACGTGAAAATGATCTGATAACATTTTCTTATCGGAGAATTAAAACAGGCTCTGAATATGACTTCGATTTATTTGTGGAAGGAAAAAGCCGACCTACATTTTATGATTTCCTTTAAAAGATATATCTTTGTGAAAGAAAGACCGTGCAAACCGAATGTAAAATAAAAATATATTCGATTATTTTGCTGGGATGCAGTCTGTCTTTGTGAAACAAAAATGACGATATGAATTCTTTCAACGCTTTAAAAAAGATATATTCCAGACGGGCTGAGATCAAAAATTTACCGCATATTAAAGTTGCGGTTGTCGGTGATACGGCTACGCAATTTCTCGCTATGGCGATTTACGGTACTGGCGTGGAGCGAGGTTTTGATATAGAGCTTTTTGAAGCAGAATATAATCAGGTAGAACGACAGTTTCTGGATAAAGCATCTGATCTATATCGGTTTGATGCAGATTATATCGTTGTTTTTCAGTCAACGCATAAATTACTTACTCGGTATGGGAAATGCGGGGATGCAGACCGGTTACGGTTGGCTGATGAACGTTTGGATTTTGTGAGGACAATTTGTGAGACTACCGATGCGAAAATTATTTATTGTAATTATCCGGAAATAGACGATGCCGTTTTCGGTAATTTTGCCAATCAGGTAGAATTTTCTTTCCTTTATCAATTGCGTAAACTTAATTACAAATTGATGGAGGTAGCTCGGGAATGTCCTAATCTTTATATTTGCGATCTTGCGACGATACAGAATAAACTGGGGCGGGATACCGTATTTCAGCCGTCGATTTATGTCAGTACCGAAATGGTACTGTCTATCGAAGCTTTACCTTGGGTTGCATCCCGAATACTCGATATTATTTGTGCGCTGAAAGGAAAGATAAAGAAATGTCTTGTATTGGATCTCGATAATACGCTTTGGGGAGGGGTTATCGGAGATGACGGTATAGAAAATATTCAGATCGGTCATGGTTTGGGTATCGGCAAAGCTTTTTCAGAGTTCCAATTATGGATTAAGAAACTGAAAGAGAGAGGGGTAATTCTTGCAGTATGCAGCAAGAATACCGAGTCTGTAGCGAAAGAGCCGTTTATCGAACATCCCGATATGATATTGAAATTGGATGATATCGCGGTGTTTGTCGCTAATTGGGAAAATAAAGCGGATAATATACGTCGAATACAGCAAATTTTGAATATAGGATTTGATTCTATGGTATTTTTGGATGATAATCCTTTTGAACGAAATATGGTGCGTGCGAATATTCCGGATATAGTCGTTCCTGAATTGCCGGAAGATCCCGGTGAATATCTTGAATATTTGTATGGACTGAATCTTTTTGAAACAGTTTCATATTCTGCTGCAGATTCGGAACGTACCCGACAGTACCAAGTAGAAGCCCGGCGAGTATCGGAGAGAATGAGTTTTGCAAATGAAGATGAATTTCTTGCAAGTCTGGAAATGGTTTCCGATATACAAGCGTTTACGCCCTTTAATATTCCCCGTGTCGCGCAGCTTTCGCAACGTTCTAATCAATTTAATTTGCGTACGGTACGTTATACTGAAGGAGATATCGAGCGCATGGGTAAAGACTCGGAACGTTATGCTCCTTTTACATTTACGCTTGCAGATAAGTTCGGGGATAACGGACTTATTTGTGTGGTTATACTTGAGAAAGACAACCGTGCTAAGACTCTTTTTATCGATACGTGGTTTATGAGTTGCAGGGTATTGAAACGAGGGATGGAACGGTTTACTCTGAATGTCTTGGTGAGATATGCCAGAGACAACGGGTTTAAGAAGATTATCGGAGAGTATATCCCGACTACTAAAAATAAGATGGTGGAGGATCATTATGCCCAATTAGGGTTTGTAAAGTTACCGGAAATGGAGAAAAACCTTTATATGCTTGATGTAGATTCTTATATAGATAAAACTTGTTATATATTGCCTAAATAATTTATGATATGACTCAAGAAGATATTTTAAGTAAAGTTCAAAATATTTTTAGGGATGTATTGGATGAAGAAAACATTTCATTGACATCTCAGACAACGGCAAATGATATAGAAGAATGGGACTCCTTAACTCATATTCAGCTCGTTGTGGCAATCGAAAAATCGTTTAAGATAAAATTTACTTCAAAAGAAATTTTATCTTGGAAAAATGTCGGAGAAATGGTTGAAACGATTCATGCTAAATTGTAGCGGTGACCTGTCTGAATTTTTCGGTAAGAAAATTATATCAGGTCATTTTTGCGTTTTTTCCGGTCTGTTTCCCTGTTTTTGCACGTCATATAGCTTGTTATGCTCCTTTATCGGAAACAGAGAAACACTCTTAAACGCAACTCTCGAAAAAGGGCTGTGCAAAATTAAAAACAGGTTCTGAACGATTTTGTCGAAGTGTTCAGGAGAGAATATCGAAAGAGAAGGGAATATTTGTAAAATAAACCGGTATATAAAGTTATGATTATCAATTCATTTGAATTTTTGCTGTTTTTTATAATTTTCTTCGTTATATATTATATTCCCCGCTTAAATACAAGATATCAGAATCTTTTATTACTTGTCGGAAGTTATTTCTTTTATGGGTATGCAAGTCTGAAAATGTTGCCTTTGCTTATTGCGGCTACGATCATTTTTTATTATTTGGGTTTAGCGATACAAAAAAGCGGAGATACTAAAAAAGCATCGATTTTGACAACTTTAGGTGTGTGGTCGGGAGTCGGTATTTTATTGTATTTTAAGTATTTCAATTTTTTTATTACTTCTTTTTCTGAATTGTTTGAATCATTCGGTTTACAGACTAATTGGCATACTTTCAATATTATAATGCCTTTGGGCATAAGTTTTTTCACTTTTAAATTAATTAGTTATATTATAGAGATACATCGTGGTCATATAGAAGCAGACCGGGATTTTATCTCTTTTGCCGCTTATGTCTCTTTTTTCCCGTGTATTCTTTCAGGACCGATAGACCGTCCTAATTCGTTTATTCCACAGTTGTCTCAAACTCGTCATTTTGATTATGATATGGCATCGGACGGCTTGCGTCAAATATTATGGGGAATGTTTAAAAAGATGGTATTGGCTGATAATATTGCGGTTGTCGTAGATCAAGTTTGGAATAGCTATACTGCATTTCCGAGCAGTACGTTGATATTGGCTGCCGTCTTATATTCATTTCAGATGTATACGGACTTTTCAGGTTATTCCGATATGGCAATCGGAGTCGGCAAAATTTTAGGAGTTAAGGTTACTCCCAATTTCAATTATCCGTTTTTTGCGTTGAATATTGCCGATTATTGGCGTCGCTGGCACATGTCTTTGACTTCGTGGTTGACCGATTATATATTTATGCCATTGAATGTCCGGTTTCGTGATTGGGGCAATTGGGGTATGATCGTTGCTATTATCATCAATCTTGTGGCAGTAGGTATGTGGCATGGAGATAATTGGACATTTGCCGCATTCGGTTTATATCATGGTTTGTTGTTTGTTCCGTTAATTCTTACAGGGGCTTTTTTTAAAAAGAACAAGATGAAAACCACTTATTGGGGATTGCCGACATTTCGCATGGCTTTGAAAATGTTGTTTACATTTATGCTGGTCACAATAGGATTGGTTATTTTTAAGGCGCATGATGTGACGCAGGCTTTTGACTACTTGTTATCTTGTTTTGGTACGGGCATATTGTCTTTGCCGAAAGTTCAGGGCGACACGAACGGAACGCTTTTATTCTCGTTGCTGTTTATTATTATATTGCTTGTTATAGAATGGAAACAAAGAAGCAAGGAGTATGGATTGTCTATTGACAATTTAAGCCGTGTAAAGAGGTTAGGAGCTTATTCGTTTTTTTTGTTGGTGATTTATTTCTTCGGGACAGATACTTCTTCGTTTATATATTTTCAGTTCTAAATTATTTTTGTGTGATGAGATTATGAAACTTACAAAAAAGCAAATTGAAAATTTGGCGCTATTCGGAGGAGTATTTATCGTGTTGTTGATAATACTTAATGTAACAGCTCCCTATGTATATAAATTGTTTCCGAATGATTATTCCCGGATAGGGATTATATTGAATGCTCTGAAAACTCGTACCGTAACTCCGGAAATCGTCGTTTTCGGAAATAGTAAAGCTATGAGCGGAGTAGATGCCAATATGATACAAGAACAATTGTCAGGAAATCCGGAAACATATAATTTCTCATCGGTAGGGCAATCGATCGGGGAGAGCTTATTGTTCTATCCGATGCTACCTGATGAGACAAAAGCAGTAATACAATGTTTTAAATTAGAAGAGTTCATGCAACCGCTTGTCTTTAATGAACCTGCGATTATCGCTTTGAAGATGGGGAAATATCCGATGAATGAAGATATAAAGCAATTGCTCCCGAAAACGTTTTGGGAAAAGTTAGATAAGCCGGATGTTTATTATAATTTCAAGTCCCGTCAAACCGTGAGTTCGGGGTTGATACGTTTTTTACGTCTTCATTTGGATGAGGATGCTCCTGACAGCGGTATTCTCGATGATTTGAAGTTTCCTTATTTATTCCCGTCCGAGATAGATAAAGCTCCGAATTATCAGACCGTAATACAGATGTTGGAGAAGGAAGATTATTCTTGGGCTGATGATTTTTCTATTTCGGAAGAATGTAAGGATTTGCTTATTAAAGCAAATGATTATTTAGAACGGAAGAATGTGAAGTTGTATATAGTAATTATTTCTCATGCTCCGGATGTGAAAGGTCTGTCATCTGAAAAACAAGAAAAGATTATCGGAAAATTGCAAGAGGAACTGCCGCAATTAAAATTTATAGATTGTCGGAAATCTCTTACTTCAGATGATTTTTATGACCCGTTACATCCTAATAAAAAGGGAGCTGAAAAAATTTCGACTATAATCTCGACAGCGGTGAACGCTGATTTTTAGCTGTTTTAAAATAAAATTGAGAGAAAAATTTCATATTTTTTGATTAACGGTCGTTTTATTTGTATTTGCAGACTTTTTTTCAGGGAATAACTGATCCTGAGGAACTCCCAATTCCTCAGCTATGACTTTTTGAGTCAGAGCATCCGGAGTTTGTACTCCGGCAATCCACATTCGTACAGTTTTTTCCGATTTCAATGTTTTATGTGCGATATATTCCACAAAAGCACTTTTGGGTGCTTTTACTACCCGACGGTCGGGGAGAGATTTGTAATATTCGACAAAGGACGCATTGCCGACAGGAAAATCTTTAAATGTCATTTTTCTGTATCAAAGTTGTTTATTCACTGTAATATTTATATTTTTGTTCCGTAATATATATTATTACGATGCAAATATATAACAATGTTCGTTAAAATCCAAACAAATAATGAATTTTGTTCGTTATATAATTAAAAATACCTGATATGGATTCAGTAAAAGAGAGGCTCAAAGCATTTATAGAATATAAAAAAATTTCGATAAGAAGTTTTGAGAATCGGTGTGGCTTATCATATGGGTATGTAAACAATATGCGGGTTTCTATACAGCCGGCAAAATTGAAAAGCATATCTCTGCAATTTCCTGATTTGAATAAAAGTTGGTTGTTGACAGGAGAGGGGGAGATGCTTGTTCCCACAGAAGGGAAAACCGTAGCGACCGAATCTATCGGTAATTATGGTAGTGTATTTAAGTCTTCGGGAATAGTTTCTATTCCGGCTAAAGTTTGGGATGTTATTGAAAAGCAGGCAGACAGTTTAAAAAGTAAAGATAAACAGATCGATGATCTTATTTCATTGTTGAAAGGTTTGATTCAAAAATAGTTTTTGTGGTTGTAAGTATTAGAAGGTGCTTTTATTGAAGAGCACCTTTTTTATATAAATGGATATGTTCATAATTTATTGTTATAATTTGTTTTTATAGATTTGCCCGTCTTTTATAATCAATAGAATATTGTCATCGGGGTTTTCCAGTAATTGAATATTTTCCAAAACATTTCCGTTTATAAGTAACATGTCGGCAAAAGCACCTTCCTTGATTACTCCTAAATCTCCGGGATAGGGGTTTCTCGATCCCGAAAGAGACAATAGCCGAGCATTATCATAGGTGACCATTTTCAGTATTTCGAAATTACTGAACCAGTTTTTAAGTTTCCCTATATCTTTATTTTGGTTTTTCGTATTGGCAGGATTGAATAGTAAATCAGTTCCCCATCCGAGTTTTACCTGATATTTCTTTGCCAATCTGTAAGCATTATCTGTATTTTGAACAATCATCTTATGTTTTTCCTGCTGTTCTTGAGTGGGATATTGATTGTCGTCGAGGGTAAAAGGTTGCATACAGAGCCATACTTCTTTTCGAGCGATCAATTCCATTGTCGCTTCATCGATCAAGTGTCCGTGTTCTATGCTTTTTACACCGGCTTGTATTGCTCGGGTGATTGCTTGCGGTACATAGACATGTACCATTACATAAGTACCTGCATTTTCAGCCGCTTTTACAGCGGCATGAATCTCTTCTTCAAAATATTGGGAATCTTGCAGGCGATCATAAAGTGAGGCAACTCCGCCTCCGGTCATCAATTTTATTTGGCTAGCACCCAACCTCAGATTATTCCGTGCTGCGACGGTAACGGCATCCACTCCGTCTGCGATAATAGCCGCACCTATTTTTTCGGTGTGAGTCAGACAACAACAGCCGAAAGGTCGGGGATCGTCATATACAGCTCTGAAATCACCATGTCCTCCGGTTTGAGAAATGAGAGATCCGCTCGGATAAATTCTGGGACCCGGAATAATTCCTTCATCGATGGCACGTTTTAGTCCGAACACCGGACCTCCGGCATCCCGTATCGTAGTGAAACCGCGCATTAAGGTTTTTCCGGCTTCGACACCGGCTTTTAATTGTGTGTAGGACGTTTCTGCAGTGAGCAAGTCTATCATTGTGTTACAGCACATGTAGGAGTGCCAGTGTGCATCGATGAGTCCGGGCATCAGAAATTTACCTTTTCCGTCGATTACCGTTCCTTCTGCCGATATCGTTCCGGGTTCGGCTATTTTATTTATTTGGTTGTTCAGGATCAGAATATCTCCCATAACCGTTTCTTCGTCTGTTCCGTTGAATATCCGAACGTTTTTTATTAAAATCGTTTGTTCCATATCGATATAGATGCTGTTTTGTCGATAAAACGGAATTACGTGAAAAAAGTTTGTCTTTTTACGGATAATTGGATAACGATCTTTTTTTCTGTCTGACTGTCGTTTTAATTTTTTATATCCGGAGAGGGAAGGGGAGGGGTGGTTGAAAAAACGAATGAGAACCGGCAATCATGGAGTGATTATCTCGAATGTGAAAAGACTCCTAAAAGTCACGTAAAACGACTTTTAGGAGTCTCTTCAGATACGATTTTCAAGAAATATGTCTTTATGTCTGAATTTAGATGATACCTTGAGCCATCATTGCCTTTGCAACTTTCATAAATCCGGCGATATTAGCACCTTTCATATAATTGATATATCCGTCTTTTTCAGTACCGTATTTTACACATTGGTGATGAATATCGCTCATGATCTGATGCAGTTTGGCATCAACCTCTTCGGCAGACCAACTGATATGCATGGCATTTTGGGTCATTTCAAGTCCGGATGTCGCAACACCTCCTGCGTTTACAGCCTTTCCCGGGCCATACATGATACGGTGTTTGATAAACAAATCTATTGCTTCGGGGCGACAGCCCATATTCGAAATTTCTCCTACACAGATAACTCCGTTAGCGATTAGTTGCTTAGCGTCGTTCTCGTCCAGTTCGTTTTGAGTAGCACAAGGAAGAGCGATGTCGACTTTTTGCTCCCAAGGTCGTTTATCCGGAAAAAACTCTACTCCGAATTTTTCGGCATACGGGGCAACGATATCATTCCCTGAGCTGCGGAGTTCGAGCATGTAATCGATTTTTTCACCGGAGACTCCGGCTGGATCATAAATGTAACCGTCAGGTCCTGATAAAGTAACGACTTTAGCACCCAATTCGGTTGCTTTGGTTACTGCTCCCCATGCTACATTTCCAAAACCGCTTACGGCAATAGTTTTTCCTTTAATTTCTATTCCTTTGGTCGATAACATCTGTTTTACGAAATATAATCCTCCGAATCCTGTGGCTTCGGGACGGATTAAAGACCCGCCGAACTCCAGACCTTTACCTGTAAATGTGCCAGTATTTTCTCGTTTCAGTTTTTTATACATTCCGTACATATAACCCACTTCGCGACCGCCTACGCCTATATCGCCGGCAGGAACATCGGTGTCAGGACCTATATGCCGCCATAATTCGAGCATGAAAGCTTGGCAGAAACGCATTATTTCACCATCGGACTTTCCTCGCGGACTGAAGTCCGATCCGCCTTTAGCTCCGCCCATAGGCAGGGTTGTCAATGCATTCTTAAATGTCTGTTCGAATCCTAAAAATTTCAGAATAGACAGGTTTACGGAAGCATGAAATCTTATACCGCCTTTGTACGGGCCTATCGCATTATTAAATTGTATGCGGTATCCGAGATTTACTTGAACATTGCCTTTGTCGTCTACCCAAGGAACTTTAAATGTAAATATCCGGTCAGGTTCGACAAGTCGTTCTATGATTTTAGCTTTTTCAAATTCGGGGTGTTCATTATAGGTTTCCTCGATCGATAGGAGTACCTCGTGGACAGCTTGGAGATACTCCGGTTCACCCGGGTGTTTAGCCTCGAGCGATGCCATGATGTCTTTTATGTTCATAGCGATGTGTTTTTATAAGGTTACTTATTTATTTTTAAGAGCTTTGGATAGTACCTTTAGCCCTTATTGCAAATTTAATCATTTATGCGGATAAAAAAATTATTTTTGCTAAATTTGAACATCGAAGAGCTAAAATAAATTTTAGCATTTTGTAATCTGAATATACCGAAATTGATTATGGAAACTCAAAATATAAAGCAATTATATTTAAAAGACACCTCTTTTGCTAACTTAATGCAAAAACGAATCTTTAATGTGTTGCTTATTGCCAGTCGTTATGACGCTTTTATTCTTGAAGAGGACGGGCGTGTGGACGAACAGATTTTTTTCGAATATACGTCTTTGAACTTGAGTTCGCCTCCTCGAGTTACTCAGGCAAATAGTTTTGACGAAGCTTTTCGGGAACTATCCGGAAAACGTTATGACCTGATAATTGCCATGCCGGGAATTGAAAATAGTGATACGTTCGAGAAAGCGAAGGAGATAAAAAGCATTTATCCCGATATTCCTATCGTGGTGTTGACCCCGTTCTCTCAGGAAGTATCGCGGCGGATCAGTAACGAGGATCTCAGTGGTGTCGATTATGTATTCAGTTGGCTTGGGAATGCTGATCTTTTGCTGGCTATCATCAAATTGATAGAAGACAAAATGAATGCTGAGGAGGATATAAATTCCGTAGGAGTGCAAGTAATTTTGCTGGTAGAAGATTCGATTCGTTTTTATTCTTCTATTTTGCCGCATCTTTATAAATTTGTATTGAAACAGTCGCAAATATTCTCGACCGAAGCTTTGAATCAGCATGAGCAGATGCTCAGGATGCGCGGACGTCCTAAAATAAAGCTTGCCCGTACCTATGAAGAGGCGGTTGCGATCTATAATAAGTATCCTAATAATATGTTGGGAATCGTTACCGATGTCTCTTTTAAGAGAGCTGGAGAAAAAGATAAGAAAGCCGGTTTGAAATTTTGTTCTTATATACGAGAGAAAGATGAATTTCTGCCGATTATAATCGAGTCTTCAGAGGTGGAGAATCAAAAAGACGCGATGTTTCTGAATGCTTGTTTTTTGGATAAGAACTCTAAAAAGTTACCTGTCGATTTGCGTAAAACTATTCTTCGGAATTTTGGTTTCGGAGATTTCGAGTTTATCAATCCTCATACAGGAGAAGTTATTGCGACGGTACGTAATCTGAAAGATTTGCAAAATACGATAATGTCTATTCCCGATGATTCGTTATATTATCATGGTTCTCGTAATCATATTTCTCGCTGGCTTTATTCCCGGGCGATGTTTCCGATAGCCGAATTGCTCCGCCAGAAACAATTTACCGACATTAGCGAATCGCAAGAAATGCGACAGCTTATTTTTGATGCTATCGTACAGTATCGTAAAATGAAAAATCGAGGAGTCGTTGCTATTTTTCAACGAGAGAGATTCGATAAATATTCTAATTTTGCCCGTATAGGACAAGGGTCTTTAGGGGGAAAGGGACGAGGACTTGCGTTTATCGATTCTATGATCAAGCGGCATCCGATACTTGAGAATTATGAGGGCGTGAGTGTCTCGATTCCTAAAACGGTGGTTCTTTGCACCGATATTTTCGATGAGTTTATGGAGACGAACAATCTTTATCAGATTGCATTGTCCGACCTGCCTGATGAGGATATTCTGGAATATTTTTTGAAAGCTAAATTACCAGATAAATTGGTCGATGATTTTATGGCATTCTTCGAAGTGGTAGGGCGTCCTATCGCGATTCGTTCGTCCAGTCTGCTCGAAGATTCTCATTACCAGCCTTTCGCAGGAATTTATTCGACTTATATGATTCCCTTTCTTGAGGATAAAGATGAAATGCTCCGGTTGTTGAGCGATGCTATTAAAGGGGTATATGCTTCTGTTTTTTATGCCGACAGTAAAGCATATATGACCGCAACATCTAATGTAATCGATCAGGAAAAGATGGCGATTATTTTGCAGGAAGTGGTGGGCTCGCAATATGGAGATCGTTATTATCCGTCTTTTGCCGGAGTAGGAAGATCTTTGAATTATTATCCGATCAATGATGAGAAAGCGGAAGACGGAGTCGTTGACGTTGCCGTGGGGTTAGGAAAATATATCGTCGATGGGGGGCGGAGTTTACGTTTTTCGCCTAAACATCCGTGTAATGTATTGCAAACCAGTACGCTCGATTTGGCGCTTAGCGATACTCAAACGCGTTTTTATGCTCTTGATTTGAAAAGCATGGGAAAAACTTTTTCGATCGATGATAGTTTTAATTTGTTGAAGCTATCTATCCGAGACGCAGAAAAAGATAATTCGTTACGCGGTATGGTTTCGACTTTTGACCCGTATGATCAGATAATCCGTGACGGATATTATGAAGGAGGAAGAAAAGTCGTTACCTTTGCAAATATCTTGCAACATGGGGTATTTCCTTTAGCTGAATTATTAAAAATGATGCTGGAGTTCGGGTCTCAGGAGATGGGACGTCCTGTAGAGATAGAATTTGCAGCGAATCTGCCCAATCAGGAACACAAACAGGGAACGTTGTATTGGTTGCAGATACGTCCTATCGTAGATACGAAAGAAATGCGAGATGACGAAATCGGAGAGGTGAGGGATGAGGACTTGCTTTTAAAGACCGACTCGGCATTAGGGCATGGCATTATGGATAATATATGTCATGTGGTATATGTAAAAAGCGATAATTTCAGGTCTTCGAATAATTCTTTGATAGCAAGAGAAATAGAGAAGATCAACCGTATGTTTACCGAACGGGGTGAAAATTATATATTGATAGGACCGGGACGTTGGGGATCGAGTGATACAGCTCTCGGAATACCTGTTAAATGGCCTCATATTTCTAACTCGAAGCTTATTGTCGAAACGGCGTTGGCCGGTTATCATATAGAGCCGAGTCAAGGGACTCATTTTTTTCAGAATCTAACTTCTTTCGGGGTAGGATACTTTACCATAAATCCTTCTTCAAAAGAATGTTTGTTCGATGAGGAATATTTAAACCGTCTGGATGCGGAACAGGAGACCGATTTTCTTCGGGTTGTGCGGTTCGAACATCCGGTAATAGTAAAGATAAACGGGAAAAAAAGCATTGGTATTGTTATAAAACCGGATGCTGGAAATGTAAAAGAAAAGTAAAATAATTTATATAAAACGGGAATGAAGTCAAAATTTATGAAATCGATGCAATTGTTGTGGCAAGCTTCTCCGACTGTGGATGAGGAAGACGAAACACTCCGAGAGAAAGAAAATGCCCGGCAGGATTGTTCTGTTGACCCGAATTTGGCAAAAGAATATGTGCGGGCTCTTACCGAAGAACAGATACCGCAACCGTTATTGGATAAGATGGCGGATCTCATCAACGAGTCTATTCCCGAATTGGTCCGTCAGTCGATAGATAAAGAAGCTGAGAAACGGAATATCTATAATCATTTGTTGTCTCCCTTTACCGATTATATCCGATTTATATACGAGAAAATACAAACAGAAGGCTCTTCGCAGTGGAAACAAGACGAGATTCGGTTGAAGGATCAGGTAAAAGAGTTGAATGACTATATACATGAACTTTCTTCGAAACAGGAAGAGTTCCAAAGCCAGTATTTAAGCGCCGAACGGCAAAAGAGGGCATTGGGTGAGCGGGTTCATGAATTGGAAATGCGTATCGTGACTTTTGAGGCTGAAAAGGAGCAAAGCGATATGGAAAAAAGTGCGCTGAACAATAAGCTTAAAGTTGCAGCTGTGCAGGAAAAAAATAAGGCGGATGAGTTAGCTGCTTTGCAGGAAGAAAAATCTCGTCTTGAACAGGAATTGGTAGAAGCACGACAAATCGATCAGTCTCTTCCCGATAAATTGCGAGAAGCTACCGAAAAGGCGAACAGTTTGCAGAAACAACTGGATACTATTGTTGCAAAACAACAAGATGCCGATAATGCTTTGGGTATTTTGCAAACTGAAAATACCGGATTGCGGGAGGAAATTGATCGGATAATGATCGAGAATAAAGATTTGCATGAATCTCTGACAAAAGTATTGCATGCTAAGGATGATGCCGTACGGCAGGCTGTGGAGAGAGAAGAAATGTTGAAGCGTAAAGTTGATTCTTTGTTATTGGAGAAACAACAACTTTCCGACTTGTCGGTTTCTAAGGAAAATGAAATAGAATCTGTTCGAAATGAACTGCGTGTATTGACAGAAGAGCTGGAAAAACAGAAAAGTGCCGATGAGATGTTGAATGAAACTCTTGATGCAAAAGCTCGTTTGGAGGCGGCTCTTTCAGAATCAGAAGATCAAATGCGCTCTTTAAAACAGAATATCGAAAATGAAGAGCGTAGGAGTGGAGAATTGCAGTCTTCTGTGAAATTATTGGAAAGTCGGATTGACCTTTTGGAAAAAGAAAAAAACGGTGTATCGGCATTATTAGAAAAAAAATCGGCTGAATTGGAAATTCAGCGGAAACAGTCTGAAGAAATCGGTGCGAGTCTTAAGGATATGGCAGATCTTAAACACCAATTGTTAGTTGCTAACGATATGTTGGCTGCAGTGAAGTCGCAACGGCAGGAATTGTTTGCAGAGATAGAAAAAGAGAAGTCGGAACGAACGGAATTGCAACAGAAATTGTTAGTATCTGAAGAGACGGTTCGGCAGTTTGAGAACGATCAGCAGATCGATAGAAAAAATATCCGGGCATTGATGGCAGAGATAGATGCCCTGAAAGACGAACTGAAAAAAAATACTCGGGACAGTCGATTTTTAGATGAACCCGAAGAACTCGATTGGTTAGTTCCTACACGTCCTGATACGCCGGAAGAAATAGCTCGTAAAAAAGCGGAAAAGAAACTGCAGGAGAAAGAACTGATGGCAGAGGAAGAAAAGACAGAGATAAAACCGGATCCGTCGCAAATGAGTTTATGGTAATTTAAATGTAATAAAAATATGCACAAGATTGATATTTCTGTATTGAAAGATAATGTTATAGATCTTATCGGAAAACAATGGATGTTGATCACGGCCGGAAATATAGACCATTATAATACGATGACGGCCAGTTGGGGGACAATCGGTTTCTTATGGGGTAAGCCGGTTGCTTGTGTTGTTATACGCCCTCAGAGATACACTCTTGAATTTGTAGAAAAGGAAGAGTGTTTTACTCTCTCTTTTTTTAATGAGCAGTATCGGGATGCCCTTAAATTGTGCGGTACGAAATCTGGACGAGAAATAGATAAGGCAAAAGTAGCGGGTATAACTCCTTTTGAACTTTCCCAAGGATGCGTTGCATTTAAAGAAGCACGATTAATTTTTAAATGTCGTAAGTTATATTGTGGTCAGTTACAAAAAAATTCTTTTATTGATAAATCTATTTTGGAAACTTGGTATCCTTCCCGAGACCTGCATAAAATATTTATTGGGGAAATAGAAGAGGTCTGGGAAGAATGACCTTAATTTGTTAGTTGTTGAGCGGGTGCTGAAGGGTTCTCGTTTTTTTCTTCAATAACCATAGACAGTACTGTTTGTAGGAATTTTATTTGTTCTACGGGTAAATTTCTGGCTATGGTTTCTATCATTATAGCAATCTCCTCAAGCGTGAAAGTTGCTCCTCCTGTAATCGTATGCGATACTTCACTGAAGAAAATCCCATAATTGACATGTTCTTCTTCGCACTTTTGTTGTAAAGCGATAGCCAGCTTTTTTATCTCATTCATAATGCCGGTTTTTGTGGTTAAAAATCTTTTATCTGTTTATGTCGGGTGATGATAAATCTTCAAAATTTTGTATATTAGTTATTGCAAAACTAACAAAATAGTTCTCTGTTTTTGCACAAATAAGTACAAATTTATCGATTAAATATTATTTTAGCATGGCTGTGACGAAAAAAATTGTCTATTCCGGAGATAAATTCAGGGAATATTTAAACCGACATAAGATAACTTATCAAGAAGCTTCTCTACAATTAGGTATAGATAAGAATACGATCGGAAAAGCAGTCAGAGGTGGAAACCTGAATTTGAATGTTTTATTGACGATTTGTAATTTCTATGGTTTAGATATCTCGGAATTTTTTAAATCAGAAACTCTTTCCGACAAAAATAATGGATATCCCGCTTCGGTATCGTTGTCCGATCTTTCCAAGACTGTTCCTTTTGTTGCGGAAGAGGTTGCCGGATATATTGTCAAGAATGGGGTTTCTCCGGAAATAGAAGAGCTGATTCTTTCGAAAGATAAAGAAATATCGTTGTTGAAAGAAATGAACAATTTGTATAAAGAGAGACTTGATCTCTATCAAAAGAAATTATTTTCTATCTGATCCTATTTTTGTAGTTCAAAAACTCGAATAGACAGACGAGTTTCCTCTTGTTTTTGTTCGGTATATTCTGCGAAATCTAAATATTATATCCTAAATAATATAAATTATAAGTTAATTATTATTAAATAATTTATTTACAAGAGGTTCTTTGAAGTCTCGTTGGAAATAGAATAAAAAAGTTTTCAAGATAGTTTTAGGAAGACATTTTATTTTTCTCCTATATAGATAGAACATATTCCGAAAGTCAGTTTTTTGCAGTAGGTTTTGGAAAACCCGGCTTTATGAAATATTTTCAGCATTTCTTCTCCTTGCGGAACGGCAGCGATCGATCGGGGTAGGTACGTATAGGCTTGGCTGTCTTTGGTAAACAGTTTTCCCATTAATGGGATAATATGGAATGTATATAATCGGTAAAGTTGTTTGAATGGAAAATGTTCGGGGGTCGAGAATTCGATCACTACCAACGTACCTCCGGGTTTCAATACCCGATACATCTCGGAGTATCCTTTTTCCAAATGTTCAAAATTGCGAACGCCGAAAGATACCGTAATCGCATCGAATGTATTGTCTGCAAATGACAATGAGAGACAGTCCTCGCAGAAGAACTTTATTTTGTCATTGAGATGGTATTCATCTATTTTTTTGCGGGCTATATTTAGCATTCCTTCCGACAGGTCTATCCCCGTAATACTTTCGGGAGAAAACATTTTTTCCATGAGCAGAGGCAAGTCTCCCGTGCCGGTAGCAATGTCGAGTATTGTTTTGGGGTGATATGCTGCGAGCCGTTTCATCGCCGCACGTCTCCATTGTTTGTCTATACCGAAAGTCATCATTCTGTTCAGCATGTCGTATGTCGGGGCAATTGTGTCGAACATTTGCCGGACTTGAGAACTTTTTGACTCTTTTTTATTATAGGGAAGTATCGATTCTGCTTTGTATTTATCCATAAAAAGGATTATTTGAAAAAATAATATTGAAAAGCAAAAGCCGAAGAACGTGTTTATCGGCAATTGCTTTTCATTGTATGATTTATTCCGGCATTTATTGTTTGTTTAAAAAATCCGTGACATTACGCTCTATACGGGCGGCGACATTCTCGGTGTCAGCTTTGATAAATTTTTCACCGACGATATGTTCATAAAGTTCTATATACCGTTCTGAGACGCTTTCGCAATATGCAGGAGTCATTTCTGGCACTTTTTGACCTTCTTTCCCTTGAAAACCGTTTTGGATAAGCCATTGACGGACGAATTCTTTAGAAAGCTGCCGTTGTTCTTCGCCTTTGGCAAGACGTTCGGCATAACCATCTGCATAAAAGTAACGAGAAGAGTCCGGCGTATGTATCTCGTCGATCAGGATGATTTTACCGTCTTTTTTCCCGAATTCATATTTTGTATCGACAAGAATCAATCCTTTTTCGGCAGCCATCTCACTCCCTCTCTTAAATAATGCTTGCGTATATTTCTCGAGTTGTTCGTAATCTTCTTTTGAAACGATGCCTTGTGCAATGATCTCTTCTTTCGAAATATTCTCATCATGGCCTTCTTCAGCCTTGGTTGTCGGAGTAATAATCGGAGTTTCGAATTTTTGATTCTCTATCATTCCTTCGGGTAACGTAATACCGCATAATGTCCGATCTCCGGCTTTATAAGCCCGCCATGCACTGCCGGTCAGATAACCGCGAATAACCATTTCTACTTTAAACGGTTCGCAACGTACGCCGACGGTAACCATCGGATCGGGAGTTGCGATTTTCCAGTTTGGGACAATGTCCGAAGTTGCATCGAGAAATTTTGCAGCAATTTGGTTCAATACTTGTCCTTTATAAGGAATCCCTTCAGGAAGTATTACGTCGAAAGCGGAAATTCGGTCACTGGCGACCATTACCAACAGTTCGTCGTTGATATTGTACACATCGCGTACTTTCCCGTGATATACACTTTTTTGACCCGGAAAGTTGAAGTCTGTTTTTACCAAAGCATTTTTCATTTCTGTAATACTTATTATGTTGTTATAATTCTTTTTTTTCTTTATTTATTTCGGGTATCGTTGTAGATCTCATTTCTTTTTTTCGTTTTTCTTCAAACTTTTCATAAGCCTCGACAATTCGTTGTACCAGTTTATGCCGTACGATATCTTTCTTTCCGAATTCTACTTTTCCGATCCCTGTTACGCCTTTTAATATTTTTATAGCCTGAACCAACCCGGATGTTTGAGAGGAGGGGAGATCGATTTGGCTCATATCTCCGGTAACTATCATTTTTGCATTCATGCCTAATCGTGTAAGGAACATTTTGATCTGGTGCGTCGTCGTATTTTGAGCTTCATCAAGAATAATGACGGCATCGCTCAAAGTTCGTCCCCTCATAAATGCCAGCGGGGCTATTTGTATGACGTTGTTTTCCATCAGGTCTTTCAATTTAGCTGCGGGAATCATATCTTGTAGAGCGTCATAGAGAGGCTGTAGATAAGGGTCGATTTTATCTTTCATATCTCCCGGAAGAAATCCCAGTTTTTCTCCTGCTTCTACTGCGGGACGGCTTAGAATAATTTTTTTTACTTCTTTATTTTTCAATGCTCGAACCGCCAAGGCTATAGCTACGTATGTTTTTCCCGATCCGGCAGGACCTAAAGCAAAAACAAGATCGTTCGTTTCGAAGGCTTTTACCAGTTTTTGTTGGTTTTCGGTACGTCCTATGATCGGTTTTCCGTTTACTCCGTGTATAATGAGATGTTCCTGTTTTACCTCAGTAGGAGTTTGTCCTTTTACAATGTCGATGATAATTTCTTCATTGAGGATATTGTATTCTGCACAATATTTTTCAAGCTGTTTTATTTTACTTTCGAAAATCGCCGTTTCATTTTCATCTCCGATTACCTTGATAACCATTCCTCGTGCGGCAAAACGTAGTTTCGGAAATAAAGTTTTTATCAATTGTATGTTGCAGTTGTTGATTCCGTAGAATACAACCGGGTCGATGTTTTCCAAAATTATTATTCTCTCGATCATCCGGCAAGTTTATCTTCTCTATTAAAATTGTAATTTATTGTATATAAATGGTTTTGTGATATACGACGATAGTTTCGAATAACACGGGCAAAGGTAATAAATAAAGCATATATTTTCTGCATCTGTAAAAATAAAAGATGAGTAATTGAGCTTATTATTATCTTTGTATGATTATAGTAACAATTAATCGAGGAAATATGGCATGGATTTATCTTTTATTAGGAGGTTTATTTGAAATAGGGTGGCCGCTCGGATTTAAATTGGCTCATGGTTCGTCAGGTAAAATCTTATGGATAACATTCTCGGTGTTGTCTATGGCTTTGAGCGGGTTATTTCTTTTTATGGCTCAAAAAACAATACCGATCGGTACGGCTTATGTCGTTTGGACGGGAATCGGTGCTGTCGGAACATTACTTATCGGCGTATTCTTTTTCGGTGATCCGGCTTCGTTTTGGCGATTATTCTCTGCTTTTCTTGTGGTTGCCGGAATAGTCGGTATAAAAATAGCCTCTTGATAATTGTATTTTATCATGCCTTTTTATAAGGTGTGTGTGATGAGACTTTTATATCTGATTCTGTTTCGTTGCGAAACAAAATTGAATTTGCACTTAGGAAAATATTTGTATGTTATGAATGTTGATTTGAATGCGGATACCACTAAAATAAAATTATTCCGGTGGTATCCGTATTTTATTTTTCGTCGAAAAATTTAAAGTAATCTCTTAAAATAAACTCCAAGCGACAGTAAGCCCTGCCATGACAATTGCGACCATACTCATAAGTTTGATCAGAATATTCAAGCTTGGGCCTGAAGTATCTTTAAACGGATCTCCTACGGTGTCGCCTACGACGGTAGCCTTGTGAACCTCACCGCCTTTGCCTCCGAAATTGCCTTCTTCAACATATTTTTTTGCATTATCCCACGCTCCTCCGGCATTTGCCATAAAGATAGCAAGAACAAAACCTGAACTGAGTCCTCCGATTAATAGTCCGATGACTCCCGGAACTCCGAAAATAAGTCCGGTCGCAATGGGTGCGATAATTGCCAATAATGAAGGAAATACCATTTCTCGTTGAGCACCTTTGGTAGAAATTGCCACACAACGGGCATAATCCGGTTCAGCTTCTCCGGTAAGGATACCTTTTATTTCTCTAAATTGTCGGCGAACTTCCTCCACCATGTGTGCTGCAGCTCGCCCCACAGCATTCATTGTAAGCCCACAGAAAAGAAATGCCATCATAGAACCGATAAAAATTCCCGACAATACTTTGGGGTTCATTAAAGTTACGTCATAGTAATACATAAAATCTACGAATGTAGCTTTATGCGTTTCTATCATACTTCCGTCTGCAAATATGAGAATCTCTTCTCCGATGCGAGTCAGACCGATGCGTATTTCCTCGATATAGGAAGCCAGTAACGCTAATCCGGTCAGTGCTGCCGATCCGATGGCAAAACCTTTTCCTGTGGCGGCAGTGGTATTTCCCAATGAGTCGAGAGCATCGGTACGTTTCCTCACTTCTTGACCTAATTCGCTCATCTCTGCATTTCCTCCTGCATTATCGGCGATAGGTCCGTAAGCATCGGTCGCTAAAGTGATACCTAATGTCGAGAGCATTCCTACTGCAGCAATTCCGATTCCGTAAAGTCCCATAGAGATATTTGCAAAGTCGAATCCTGAAGCGAACCAATAGGAAAGAATGATGCCGAGAACTACGGCTAATACCGGTATGGTTGTGGATACCATACCCAGACCTATTCCTGAAATAATTACGGTAGCAGGTCCGGTTTTACCGCTTTCCGAAAGTTTTTGTGTCGGTTTATAAGATTGAGATGTGTAATATTCTGTAGAACGCCCTATTATAACGCCGACTAATAGTCCTATCACTACGGCGCAAGATATGTATATCCAGTTTTCAAGTTGTAAAGCCCATAAAATCAGAAATGTCGCTGCAATGATCAATATTGAACTGAGGTTTGTTCCCAAAGAAAGAGCTTTGAGAAGGTCCTTCATTTTTGCATTTTCTTTTGTTCTTACGGAAAAGATTCCGATAATAGACAGAACGATACCTACTGCGGCGATCAACATCGGCGCAATAACGGCTTTAAATTGCATATCTATATCTCCGCTACCGATAAATGCCGCCGCACCGAGTGCTGAAGTTGCCAGTATCGAACCGCAATAAGATTCATACAGGTCAGCTCCCATACCGGCAACATCGCCCACATTATCACCTACGTTGTCAGCAATAGTCGCCGGATTACGCGGATCATCTTCAGGAATTCCCGCTTCTACTTTTCCCACGAGATCTGCACCTACGTCAGCAGCCTTAGTATAAATACCTCCACCGACACGAGCAAATAGAGCTTGGGTAGAAGCACCCATTCCGAATGTCAGCATTGTCGTGGTTATGATACATAATTTATTTGCCGGATTTATTGCGTCAGCCGGAATACAATAGTCGAGAAGAATATACCAGAAAGAAATATCGAAAAGACCTAAACCTACAACGACAAGTCCCATGACAGCTCCGCTTCGAAAAGCGACGGTCAATCCTCCGTTCAGAGAAGTGCGTGCTGCATTTGCCGTTCTTGCAGAAGCATAAGTTGCTGTTTTCATGCCTAAAAAGCCGGATAATCCGGAAAAGAAACCTCCGGTTAGGAAAGCTACGGGCACCCAAGGATTTTGCAAATTAAATCCGTATGCCATAATAGAAAAAAGGATTACCAGTCCCAGAAATACCAGTCCTACAACTTTATATTGCTGTTTGAGATAGGACATAGCGCCTTTACGGACATATAAGGCAATTTTTTGCATTGTTTCCGTACCTTCGCTTACGTGCATCATTTGTTTGTAGAAATACCACGCTAAAATCAGAGCGAGGATCGAAGAGGCTGGGATCAGCCAGAATAGTGAACTCTCCATTGTGCTTTCAGATTTAAAGATTATTTTCTAAAAATATGAATTTCAGCTAATAAAACAAACTGAAATCTACTAAATTATTTTAAAGGAGATAATGTTCACAATGGAAATGCTGGAACTGTAATGTTTATGTTTTAGAGTCCGCTTAAATTTTTCTATGAGAATACATATCTTCTATCTTCCTGAATCATTCTTCGATCTGTTTTTTTGTTTTCATTCGTTAGATAGCGAGCTATCTGATGAGTGAAAACGGGGAAACAGACCGGAAAAAACGTAAAGATGACCTGATGGTATTTTTTATTGGAAAATTTAAACAGGTTCTTAGTAAAAGATTATTTATTCAATATATCTTTTTTCATTCGAGCAATATCATCCAGATAATCTTGAAGATCTTGTTCATGATCTTCTTCTTCCGCTAAGATAAATTTTGCCATATTACAGGTGGTAAAGTCTATTCCTTCGGTAAACGAAGCTATATCTTCGTAACGTTTTATGGCACATCGTTCGGCAATTACGTTTTGAAATAGAATTTTCTGAACATCGAAATCGTCCGGAGCACTGTATTGACAACGTGCCAGTTCAAACCATTTTTTGGGATTTAGTACCGGTATACCTTCCAGTTCTATGATTCGGTCTGCTACGAGTTTAGCATGTTTATATTCTGCTTCGGCATGTTTTTGTAGCTCTTTTTGAATTTCGGCTCGCATAGCGCCTTCTGCCACAAGAGCTCCGATCCAGTATTGATAAAAAGATAGCCATTCTTCAGATAGCGCAGCATTCAGTTGTTCCAATACTTTGGAAACATCGATTTTATTCTTTAAAATTTCAAGACTTCCTTTTGCCATAATTTTTTTACATTAAGTTTGTTTGTCTGCTACGTAAAACAATCGATGGCAAGCATCGTTTATAGAGTAAGGAATTCTTAACAGTAAAAAATAGCTCTCCTGAGTATCTGAGGTTCGGGAGAGCTATTTGGTGGACTTTATCCTATTGGGATCTTATTTCTTCTTTTTCCCGAATAGACGGAAAATTTCACCGATCCATAAGACTAATGATGTAGAGCCGATGATCAGTAACCAATCTTGCCATGAGAGAGGAACTGTACGGAATACGTCCCCTCCGAATGTGACGATAAAAAACTGTCCTATGATAATCAATAATGCAACAGTAATAAATCCTGTATCATGCAGTAATCCGTTAAAGGCCGATTTCCCGGTTGCAAAGGCTTTAGCATTAAATAGATTCCAGAATTGTAACATTACAAAAATAGTGAAGAAGCAAGCGAGGTCGTGACGGTTTATTTCTCCTTCTGCATTGGTGAAATAGTAGAGTAGTCCCATTAAAAATGCCACGAATGCCAATCCTATCCATAATATTTGATTTCTCATAGGAGGGGTAACGATAAATGCCTCGTTTTTGCGGGGTTTGTCTTTCATTACTTCTTTATTCGGCGGTAATGAAGCCAGGGCTCCGGCGGCAAAAGTGTCCATAATGAGGTTGACCCATAGCATCTGAGTCACCGTGAGAGGCAATTCGTGACCGAAGATCGAACCTAAAAATACGATTACCAGTGCAACGACATTAATTGTAAGCTGGAATAAAAGAAAACGCTGGATATTTTGATATAAAGAACGTCCCCACATAACTGCTGTCGCAATACTTTTGAATGAGTCGTCCAGTAAAGTTATATCACTGGCTTCTTTTGCAACAGAAGTACCAGTTCCCATAGATAATCCTACATTGGCATGGTTCAGAGCTGGAGCATCATTCGTTCCGTCTCCGGTTACGGCGACAATTTGTCCGTCTTTTTGAAGCAGTTCTACCAATCGTTGTTTGTCCGTCGGACGTGCACGGCACATAACTTTTAATTTTTTTACTCGTTCGAAAGCTTCATTATCCGGCAATGCTTCGAAATCTGTACCGGTAATGATATTCTCATCCGTATCTTCCGGTTTCCAGATTCCGATCTGACGGGCAATTTCCCGAGCTGTCGCAGTTGTATCTCCTGTAACGATTTTTACTTGAATACCTGCATTCAAACACTCGGCTACGGCAGCCGGAACATCTTCCCGAACAGGATCTGAGATTGCAACGAATCCGAGAAATATGAGTCCGGTATCGGCTAATTCAGGAATAGGTAGGTTATTGTCCTCATTTATAATTTTATATGCAAACCCGAGAGTTCGCATAGCTTGATTTTGGTAAGTGAGCAGTTGTTCTTCTATTTGTTGTGTATATTGCGATACGGGTTTTTCTCCTTCCGAAGTTTCTACGGTCTTACATTTTGAAAGCACGATTTCCGGTGCGCCTTTCATATATAGCACTTTTTTCCCGATAAGAGGAGAATTTACGAGAGTTGCCATATATTTGCGTTCGGTAGAGAATGTCAGTTGTTTATCGACATGGGCATTTTCGCGCAAGGGGGTATACTCTATACCTTTATTGTGCAGCCAGAGTAGCAGGGCGGCTTCGGTCGGGTTACCTATAGTCGATACTTTTTGAGGATCTGAGTAATCTAAAAATGCTGTAGAGTTTGCGGCGATACCTTCTTTAATAAGATTGCTGGCAGTGTTGTCTGTCAGTTCCTGATTTTTCAAGGGAAAAAAGTTACTTTGAAAAACCCGCATTTGGTTTTGGGTAAGAGTTCCGGTTTTGTCGGTACAAATAACGGTTGTTGCTCCCATTGTTTCGCAAGCGTGCATTTTGCGTACCAAATTATTGGTTTGTAACATTCGTCTCATACTGAGAGCCAGACTCAGTGTTACACTCATTGGTAAACCTTCAGGAACAGCTACGACAATTAATGTTACTGCAATCATAAAATATTGTAGTATTCTATTGGCTTCTTCGATATCGATCCATGAAGATGAGTTCAACGGATTTACACCGAATAATACCCCTATACCACAGATTATAACAAAGATTATTGTACCGAATATAAACCATGTTAACCATCCGAAACGGTTAATACAACGGGGTAGGGACTTTTCTTTTCCTGCGAGGGAAAATGCATCGTATAGGATCGGAACCCAGACTTTGGATAAAGCTATGCCTCCCCCTGCCATAACAGCACCTAATAATCCGAATTGTCCCCATGTAATCGGATGAGTTATCAGGTCTTTGATAAATAGAGTTCCAAAAGTGAGAATAGCTAAAGCAAAACCAGCAACACCGATAAATTTTGCCAGCCCGTTTAATTGACGGTTCAGTGGTGTTTCTTCTCCGCTGATTTCAGTCGCTTTTTCGGCTACTTGTCCGTATTGAGTGGCGTCTCCTACTTGCTTTACTTCCATAATTCCATGTCCGTCAAGCACTTTTGTTCCCCTCATCACCCAGTTAGAGGGATAGGTTGCTTCTGAATCGAAATCTTCAGGATTCGTGGTTTTGTCGATCATTAATTCTCCGGTAAGGCAAGATTCATCTATCTGAAGAGAAATGGCTTCGAGTAATTCTCCGTCTGCAGGAATTTCTTCTCCTGTTTCGAGTAAAACTATATCTCCGACGACAATATCTTTTTTAGGAACTTCTTGAAGATTTCCGTTCCTGATTACTTTTATCATGACATCGTCGTTTACTTGATTCAGAATGTCGAATTTTTTGTTTGCATCCATTTCGAACCAAAACGCAACGCCGGTTGCTAAAAATATAGCACAAAATATTCCGATCGTTTCAGCATATTCGTTATGAATGAACGAAATGCATAATGACAATAATGCTGCGATGAGTAAAATACGGATAATCGGATCTTGAAATTTTTCGAAAAAAAGTTTCCAAAGAGGAGTTTTTTGAGGTGGAGTAAGCAGATTGCTTCCGAATTTTTCCCTACTTTCCTTCACTTGTGCATCGGTAAGTCCGGAATAGTGTTGTTTAACGTCCATTGTTTGATAGTTTAATATAAATAATTTATCGGGTACGAATATAACATTTTAAAATGGAATAGAGTTAGAGTCAGTTTAAATTTTACTCGGGTCAGATTTGAGAGTTTCTTTCGGAGATGTTTCGTCGCTTTTAACGAGGATGATAGCGAGTATCTGACAAGTGAAAACGGGGAAACAGACTGGAAGAAATTACAAAAATAACCTGATAATATATTTTTATCGGAAAATTTAAAACGGCCTCTTATCGTATTGTTTTCAGTCGTCTGTTTCGGCTGCAATGAAAAGTTTCTACTTCTTTTATTTCTTTTAAGATTTTGGATAAACCTACTATTACGGCATTCTTAAACGATTCGGAAGATTTTTTTATTCTGTTTCGAATGAAATTTCAAATAAATTCTATATCGAAAGGTTCACATTATGACGGTGTATAATAATGAAAGTTGAGAAGGTAACATAATTATTAATTTAGATCAAATGTAATAGCGTATTAATCGCAAATTAAATATTAAACAGGTTGATTATTATACTATTATAAATAAAAAAAGAGGCTTTTTCTCAAAAGTCCCTTTTTAAAGGTTTTCAATAGGTATTAATTTTTTAAGGTAAAAAAGATTGTTCTAGGTTAATGCATGCAAAGATGTACTTTTTCCTGAATCTCGCAAAAAAAATATATATGTTATATAACCTATTTTTAAGTGTCTTTTGTACAATTATATATAATTAATTTTCTGTATTTTAGTGTTATATATATAAAAAATTATATCCTTATAGCGATTAAAATTTTGCTTAAAAACGAATTATTTTTTCTTTTGAAGCTTTAAAACTTGTGCAGATCGGGCTGGTAGATACAATTTTAGCCACTCTTTCTTTTCCTTTTTATATAAAGGATCGGGAATAGAAAAATGCTCGATTGATTCGTCAATCAATCCATATCCTCCGAATGTATAAGAATCGGTATTCAATATGGTTTTATAGCTGCCTTTGGGTGCTAAGATACCGTAATCGGTAAAGGATTTGAACGGATGGAAATTGAATATAAATAATAGATCTTTTCGTATGAATGCTAAAATCTGATCTCCTCCGTTGTCCCATAATTTGGTTATGGGACTTTGTTCAAAATGTTTTACATCTTTTACCAATTTGATCATTGCCTCGTCGAAGTTTCCTAAATATTCGTATTTAAGATCTTTTCTATCGACAAGACTCCATTGTCTGCGGGCATATTTGTAAGACCAACCGTTACCTTCTCTCGGAAAATCGATCCATTCGGGATGACCGAATTCGTTACCCATAAAATTCAGATAGCCTCCATTGATAGTCGATAAAGTGACCAGCCGTATCATTTTGTGCAGAGACATTCCTCGATCAACGGTTATGTTGTCATCATTTTTCATCATGTGCCAATACATTTGATCATCGATAAGTCTGAAAATAATTGTTTTATCTCCGACAAGAGCTTGATCGTGACTTTCAGCATAATTAATGGTTTTTTCATCAGACCGTCGATTGGTCAATTCCCAAAAAATTGCAGAAGGATTCCATTCTTCATCTTTCTTTTCTTTGATTATTTTAATCCAGAAATCGGGAATCCCCATAGCCATACGATAATCGAATCCGATACCGCCATCTTCTGTTTTAGCGGCAAGACCCGGCATTCCACTCATCTCTTCGGCAATCGTTATTGCATGAGGATTGACTTCATGAATTAATTTATTTGCCAAAGTAAGATACGTGATTGCATTTTCGTCTTGTCCTCCGTCGTAATAATCATTATAACTGCCAAAAGCTTTTCCTAATCCGTGATCATAATAAAGCATCGAGGTGACGCCGTCGAAACGGAAACCGTCGAATTTGAATTCTTCAAGCCAATATTTGCAGTTGGATAATAAAAAGTGAATTACTTCATTTTTTCCATAGTCAAAACAAAGAGAATCCCATGCAGGGTGTTCTCTTCTGTGATCTCCGTAGAAAAATTGGTTGTAAGAACCGTCGAAACGTCCTAATCCTTCGACTTCATTTTTTACCGCATGAGAATGTACTATATCCATGATTACGGCTATGCCCAAAGCATGAGCTTCGTCGATTAACTGTTTCAGTTCGTCAGGTGTCCCGAAACGGGAAGAGGGAGCGAAAAAACTTGAAACGTGATACCCGAAAGATCCGTAATAAGGATGTTCCTGAATAGCCATAATTTGTATGGCATTGTATCCGTCTTTTGCGATGCGGGGGAGAATTTTTTCTCTGAATTCGTTGTAATTACCTATCCGCTCCTCTTCTTGGGCCATACCTATATGGCACTCATAAATCAGTAAAGGAGAGATTTGGGGTTTGAATTTTTTTTTCTTGAATTTATAAGGTATCTGAGGTGCCCATACTTGAGCAGAAAATATGTAAGTCTTTTCATCTTGGACGACCCGAGTTGCCCATGCAGGTATGCGTTCACCATGACCGCCATTCCAGTGCATCGATAATTTATATAAGTCGAGGTGTTTTATTTCTCCGGTTTTTAGTTTAAGCTCCCATACGCCGTTTTTCAGTCTTGAAAAGCGATATTTAGTATTCTCTTTCCATTCCGAAAAATTTCCGATCAAGAAAATATTTGTTGCATTAGGAGCCCATTCTCGTATGACCCAACCTTGCTCTGTTTTGTGAAGCCCGAAATATAAGTATCCGTCTGCGAAATCAGATAAAGATTTGCCTTTTCCGGTCAGTTCTTTTTCTTTGGAAACCGAGAGTTGAAATCGATGTTCGATAGCCGTTTTATAAGGTTCGAGCCAAGGATCGTTTTTTATTAAATTGAGAGAATCCATAATATCTTGTATCTTAAAGTGGTAGATAGAATAAAGTCGCTGGGGAATCGGTAAAATATCGGTATTACGAAGGGTAGATAAAACGTAATGTCGATTTTTGGTAATTAACTCAGAGCCTGTTTTTAATTTCCTGATAAAATCTATTCGGTTATCTTTAAATTTTCTTTCGGTCTGTTTTTCTGTTTTTATTTATCAGATAGTCTGCTATCCTCCTCATAAAAACAAGAAAACATTCTCAAAAGCGATACTCAAAGCCGATCCGGATAAAATTTAAACAGGCTTAATACCTGTAATCCGGACGTCGTTAATTCGGGATATTGTCTTGCGTTTCGGTATTTATACACGTACTTTAACGATAACTTTTTTGAAGTTTCCTTCGGCGATACCGGGAGCATGCCCGTCTTCAGGAAAGAATATGGCAAATTCTCCGGGCTGCACCTGTATATAAGTAGTCGGAGTGTCAGCGAAGAATGTTATGTCTTTTTCCTCATTATAAGGTTGTGTTATCTTTTTCAATTCTTTTGTCGCTTTCCAGCCCATTGTTTCAGTTGCGGTCAAAGGCATCTGTATGTCGATATATTTATTGTGAGTTTCCATTTTAGCAGCATCTTTGCTTTTTCCCGCAGGTTCTGCTATGGAAACATATAAATCATCTCCGTTGAGAACTATTTTCCCGGCTTCTTTGGTAGAAAAATCGGTCGATTTTAGAAAATCGAATGCTTTTTTAAATAACGGATGCAACTGTTCGATCGAAGCGGAGTTGCTAAGAGAATCTAAGATCATGATGTTTGTTTTTTTAATGTCTTAATTTAGTAACCGGACATCTTGTTTTTAGAGTTTGTTTCAATTTTCCCAGAATACATTTTCAGCCTTTTGAGTTTCCTCCCGGTTTTTCTCCATTCCCGTACACCATATTCTGTTATGTCTTATTCGGAACAGAGAAGTATCTTTGGAAACAACTCTCAAAGAATGTCTGTACAAAATTTGAACAGGCTCTTGAATGTCCGTAGTTATGCAAATTTATAAAAATATTTGAGATAAGCATTATCTTTTCAAATCTTTTATTATCCGTGTATCAAGGAAATCGTTTAAGAGCCTGTTTAAATTTTCCGAGAAAGTAATTTAAACAGATTTTGAAATGGATAAATAAGGTCGATACTTTATTGTCATTTAAAATGTTTTATTAATTTTGTAATGAATAAAATTACTAATACTATGAAAAATAAATTGTTATGCTTTTGCCTCGTTTTATTAGTCTCTTCTGTTTATGCACAAATGGATTATCAACCTTCTTCAGGAAATCTTGAGGCTCGAGAAGAATTTCGAGATAATAAATTCGGTATTTTTGTTCATTATGGTATTTACAGTATGTTGGCCAATGGAGAGTGGGTTTTGGAAAACGAAAAGTTGAGACAGTCGGAGTATGCCAAGTTGGCGGGGGGATTCTGCCCTTCTCGTTTTGATGCAGCTCAATGGGTTTCTGCATTTAAGGCATCAGGTGCGAAGTATGTTTGTTTTACAACTCGACATCATGACGGATTTTCGATGTTCGATACCAAGTTCAGCGATTATAATATTGTAAAAGCGACTCCCTTTAAACGGGATATTGTTAAAGAGTTGGTCGATGAGTGTCATAAGCAGGGGCTGAAGATACATTTTTATTATTCTCATGCCGATTGGGGACGTGAGGATTATCCAGTAGGGAGTACCGGCAAAAATACAGGACGTCGGATGAAAGAAAATTGGGATTCGTATTATAAATTTATGAATAACCAATTGACGGAATTGCTTACAAATTATGGACAGGTAGGGGCGATTTGGTTTGATGGGCATTGGGATCAGGATAAAGATTTTGATTGGCGTCTCCCCGAACAATATAATTTGATTCATCGTTTGCAACCGGACTGTCTGATCGGGAATAATCACCATCTTGCTCCGATAAAAGGTGAGGATATTCAGATTTTTGAAAGAGATTTGCCGGGTGAAAACAAAGCTGGATTCTCGTCCGGTCAGCCTGTCGCTTCATTGCCTCTTGAAACTTGTGAAACGATGAATTCCACTTGGGGTTACAGTATAAAGGATGATAATTACAAATCTGTTGAGACGCTTATACACCTTTTAGTTAAGGCTGCCGGGAAAAATGCGAATTTGCTTTTGAATGTCGGTCCGCAACCGGATGGAAAACTTCCGGATGCTACGGTAGAGCGATTGAAAGGGATCGGAGATTGGATGCGAATATACGGAGAGACGTTATACGGTACACGAGGAGGAATTGTGAGGGATTGGGGTGTTACGACGAAAAAGAAAGATAAATTATACGTGCATATTCTGGATTGGAAGGATAAGGTGCTTTTTCTTCCGGTTACGGATGTGGTAATAAAGAAGGCGTTTGTGTTTAAAGACAAGTCTAAATTGTCATTTATTCAGAATAAACAGGGAGTGATTTTGCAGTTACCTGAGTTGCCTTCGGAAATTGATTATATTGTAGAGCTTCAGCTGAAGGATTGATGTATTATTTTTTAGGACTTGTCTGAATTTACTTATCAGGAAATTCAGACGAACTATATAAATATGCACTTAAAAAGAGGACAAAAAAGATGACAAGTGAGCTTTTCAGGTTCTTGCTTGCCGTCAGCTGTTTCTTCAGCTGTCCGATGATCGTCTTCTACTGTTTCAAGAGCATGACGGTTTCAGAAGTCATCTTGTAAACGGGAGGATTGTGGCTATCTTAAAGTTTCGGTTTTTTTTGATATGCATATACTTTTACCGGGATTTCGGTTTTTATTCCTGATTTTAGAACAATATCTTTAGATCCGTATACGTTTTGATCTTCGGATGATAAGTATATTGTTCCTTCGAAATCCAGTGAAGAATGTAGACTTACTGTTACATAAATATCCGTATCAGTAGCCGGTTCTATGGATACGTCGAGATTTTGGTATCCCGGGTTTTCGGGATGATATTCTCATTGCGAACCTCTCTGATATATTGTGTGTATGCATTTAAGTATTCTTGCAATGCTTCGGGTATTTTTTCTGTATCGAAAGATTGCTCAAAGGAATATCCTATGATGGATGAAATTTTATCGTCACCGGCAATAATTACAAATCCGTTTTGATATCGAGGGGTGAATATATAAAATTCCGGATCGTTTTCTACCGATCGTACACGGTTGTTGGTAATTGTTTGTTGAGGGGTATAGACCAAATCTATTAAAATAGCTTCATTTTTATTTGTTGTTCGGTTTTTCTTATAGAAAGAGTTATTTTGAAAAAAATCGGATGCAATGTTTTGTGCTTGTTTTAAAGTGACAGGAGCAGAATATGAGTAAAGTATTGTAAGTGAGAAAAAGAGAAAAAAAATGAAGTGTCTCATACAAAAAAATTATTAGTTTAAAAATTCTGTTTTTGCAAAAATAAAATAGTTTTTAAAATTTATTTTGTTATTATATATAGATGAGTCATATATTATTATATAAATCTTTTTATCGATTATTTTTCAACATAATAAACCATTTTATTCTTTTTTAGTCTGTATTTAATGTGAATGTAATTCGTTGATTAAGCTGTTCCATATTATTTTGGAACAATTATTTTTATTCTGTGAAAATGTAGGATAGTGTAACATCTCATTTCTATAAAATGCAATATTTCTTTGTCAGCGGCTATTATTTTGTCTAACAATTAAATAAGAATTTATGGGTTCATCAAATCTTTCTCCGGAAACGGAGCGAATTGTCTTTCTCGATTATTTACGAGTATTTGCTATGTTTTTAGTATTTGGCGTGCATGCATCGGAAAGTGTTTATTCTGACGGTACGTTAAATTTTTTATTTAAAAATGAAACTGACAGACTTAGTGTTTCATTTATGAGTAGTTTTTCTCGTTATGGAGTCGATTTGTATGTAATGGCGTCTGCATTTCTTTTGTTACCGCTTAGAACTGACAGTAAGACCTTTTTTAGACGGCGTTTCACTCGAGTTGTCATTCCTTTTGTTTTTTGGTTATTGATGTATGCATTTTTGCCCTGTTTATGGGGGGCATGCGATGTTGCCCAATTGAAAGATTATCTCGTACAATTATGTGTAAATACAATTCCGCCAGCTAACCATTTGTGGTTTATATATATGCTTATCGGACTTTATATGTTGATGCCAATCTTGTCTCCGTGGCTTAAGCAGGTGAGTCGTAGAGGAGAAGAATGTTTTTTGCTGGTATGGTTGTTGACAACGGTGATCTCTTTTGTTCATGACCGTTTTGGCTATATGTATGGAGAGATGCCCGGGTATCCTTACGGAATGTTTTATTATTTTTCCGGATTTATCGGATTTTTGGTATTGGCCCATTATATTCGCAATTATGTAAACTGGTCGATGAAAAAAACTCTGATTATTTCTATCCCGTTATTTTTAGTCGGTTATGCTATGTGTGTGTATTCATTTTATGATCGTTCGTTTTATGTCGATTGTGTCGAAGATTTGGAGCACGGCTGGGATAATACCGGTATGGCAACGGTTATGATGGCTATCGGAGCATTTATGCTGATCAAAAAGATTACATATTCTAAAGGGTTTCTTTATAAATTGGTAAAAGATATTTCTCTTAAAAGTTATGGTATGTATTTGGTACATATGATGTTTCTTCCATTTATATATGCTTATTTGAGTTCTGTTGTATCAACTCCGTGGACTATATTTCTGTCGGTTTTAATTACTTATGTTGTAAGTTATTTAGCTGTAAAATTAATTTCATTTATTCCGAATAGTAAATATATCATTGGATAAAGAAAAAAGAGAGGGGCTCGAAGTCCTTCTCTTTTTTTCTTGTGATAATCGGCTTTACTTTTTTTAGTATAAAAAGTAGTGTTTTTTGTAATCATGAGTATAATAAATAATTCGGGTATGGATAAAAGAAAGGAGAATAAAAGAATCACGTAGTTTGCTAAAACCTGAGCACGAGTAAATTAATTACGGAAAAAATTCTTTATATTATATATGTTTTATAACAGAATTATTATCTTTGCACACAAATTAAAAAATCTATTTATTACAACATGGCGAATGTGATAAAGTTAAAAAAAGGCTTGGATATACCTTTAGAAGGAAAACCGGTCAAGGAGGTTGTTGATGCTCCGAAAAGTGAGTATTATGCTCTTATACCGGATGACTTTCACGGGGTAATTCCTAAGGTAATTGTAAAAGCCGGAGATCATGTAGATGCGGGAACACCGTTGATGTATGATAAAAATCGCCCGGAAGTGAAGTTCGTTTCTCCGGTTAGCGGAGAAGTCGTAGCAGTAAACCGGGGAGAACGACGTAAAGTGTTGGATATAACGATAAAGTCTGATAGTAAGCAGACTTATGTCGATTTTGGAAAAGTCGATTTGACGAAACTCTCAGGAGAGCAAGTGAAAGAGATTGTTCTCGATGCCGGATTATTTCCATTCATTAAACAGCGTCCTTATGATATAATCGCCAATCCGCAAGTATCTCCTCGTGATATTTTTATTTCAGCTTGGGACTCAGCTCCTTTAGCTCCTGATTTCGCTTTTGTATTGAAGGGAGAAGAGAAAAATTTTCAGGCAGGATTGGATGCGTTAAAGAAGATGACGACAGGAAAGGTTTATGTCGGTATGTCAGCTCAAAATACGGTTGATATATCTGGGGCGGAAACTGTTCTCTTTGAAGGACCGCATCCTGCCGGAAATGTCGGAGTTCAGATACAGCATATTGCGCCGATTTGTAAAGGTGAAGTTGTTTGGACACTAAGTGCTTTTGACGTACTGTTGATAGGTCGGTTTTTTAATACCGGGAAAGTCGATTTTTCTCGAATCGTTGCAGTAACAGGATCGGAGATCGTTAAGCCGATGTATGTGCGTACTGTTGCGGGGGCTCGATTAGACAGTATATTGGAAAACAACGTCAAGAAGAGTAGTTATAACCAACGTTTTATAAGTGGAAATGTTCTTACAGGAACGAAAGTCGATCCGATGGGATATTTACGGATGCCTCACAGCCAGTTGACTGTTATACCTGAAGGTGATGATTGTAATGAGTTTTTCGGATGGGCAACTCCCGGATTTGATAAGTATAGTGTAAGTCACAGTTATTTTACGTGGTTGTTGGGTCGGAAAAGAGAGTATGTTTTTGATGCTCGTTTGCATGGAGGTGAACGGGCTATTATTATGTCAGGGGAGTATGATAAAGTATTCCCTATGGATATTTTACCAGAGTTTCTGATTAAGGCAGTTATTGCTTTTGATATTGATAAAATGGAAAATCTCGGCATCTATGAAGTTGCTCCGGAAGATTTTGCATTATGTGAATTTGTTGACACATCGAAACTTGAAATTCAGAAGATTATCCGTAATGGACTCGATCAGTTGATGAAAGAGATGAATTAAGCAGACATAAACCTATTTAAATAAAACTTACATTGAAAGCTTTAAGAAATTATATCAATAGAATTAAGCCTAATTTTGAACCGGGCGGGAAGTTCTCGATGTTTCAATCTGTATTTGAAGGATTTGAAACATTCCTTTTTGTCCCGAATACTACATCAAAATCAGGTGTGCATATTCATGACAGCATTGATACGAAACGTACTATGACTGTAGTGATTATTGCTTTGCTTCCGGCTTTGTTGTTCGGAATGTATAATGTCGGTTATCAGCATTATTTGGCGATAGGAGAGTTGACCCGGACCGGATTCTGGATGACTTTC
Organism: uncultured Coprobacter sp.; assembly: GCF_947855755.1. Taxonomy (NCBI): domain Bacteria; kingdom Pseudomonadati; phylum Bacteroidota; class Bacteroidia; order Bacteroidales; family Barnesiellaceae; genus Coprobacter; species uncultured Coprobacter sp. The sequence continues at coordinate 341,384 of NZ_CANUAR010000001.1, read as the reverse complement.
CTTTTCGGATTTTTAGCCGTACTTCCTAAGATTATCGTTTCTTATGTCGTCGGATTAGGAATCGAATTTGCTGTGGCACAAATGCGGGGACATGAAATTCAGGAAGGTTTTTTGGTTTCGGGGATTCTTATTCCTATGATTGTTCCTATCGATACTCCGTTATGGATGATTGCGGTAGCTACGGCTTTTGCAGTTATTTTTGCTAAGGAAGTGTTCGGCGGAACTGGAATGAACGTGTTTAATGTTGCCTTGATTACTCGGGCGTTCCTTTTCTTCGCTTATCCGTCTAAGATGTCCGGCGACTCTGTTTTTGTTCGTACTTCCGATACATTCGGTTTAGGAGCTGGTCAAGTTGTAGAAGGTTTTTCCGGAGCAACTCCGTTGGGGCAGGTTGCAACATATACGGCAGCCAATGGTGATCTTACTTTAGTGAATATTTTGGGAGAAAAAATTTCTACTTTAGATTCATTTTTAGGCCTTATTCCCGGTTCTATCGGGGAGACTTCTACGTTGGCTATTTTGATTGGTGCGGCAATTCTTCTTTTTACAGGAATAGCGAATTGGCGGATCATGCTTTCTGTTTTTGTAGGAGGCTTGTTTATGGGATATATTGCGAATCTTTTTGCTTCACCGACATATCCCGGTTCATTCCTTTCTCCATTGGATCAGATTTGTCTCGGCGGATTTGCTTTTGCTGCCGTGTTTATGGCTACTGATCCGGTAACGGGGGCGCGTACGACATTAGGGAAATATATATATGGGTTCTTGATCGGAGTTATTGCCATAATTATCCGTGTATATAATAATGGTTATCCTGAAGGAGCTATGTTAGCGGTATTGCTGATGAATGTTTTCGCTCCTCTGATCGATTATTTCGTTGTAGAAGCGAATATGAAAAAGAGATTGAAGAGAGCTAAAACTAACGCATAAAAAGAGAGAATCATGAACAAGCAGAGTAATGTATATACAGTAATATATGCTTCGGTGATGGTGATCGTTGTTGCCGCCGTATTAGCTTATACAGCTTTATTGCTGAAAGAACCGCAAACTAAAAATGTGGAAATCGATAAAATGAAACAGATCTTGAGTTCGGTGAATATTGCATCCGATGCGACAAATGCTCAGGAACTGTATAAAAAGTATATAGTAAACACTTATGTGATTAATGCTGCCGGAGAAAAAATCGATGGGGTAAATGCGTTTGACGTAAATACGGCTAATCAGGTGAAAAAAGCCTCATCGGATAGAGAGTTGCCGGTCTTTGTCTGTCGATTGGAAGATGGTTCTGAAAAGTATATTATTCCGATGAATGGCGCTGGATTGTGGGGACCTATCTGGGGATATGTTTCTGTCGATAAAGATGGAAATACCATTTATGGAGCTTATTTTGCACATCAGGGCGAAACTCCGGGATTGGGTGCTGAGATCGAGAAACCTATGTTTTCAGATCAGTATAAAGGTAAGCATTTATTTATTGACGGTGAATTTAAATCGATTGCTGTAGAGAAAAAAGGACAGAAACCTGTCGATGGAGCTGAATATGTAGATGCTATTTCAGGGGGAACAATTACGAGTAAAGGTGTACAAGATATGATGAAAAACAGTCTTGAACCATATCAGAATTTTTTTAAGTCATTAAAATAAGCGGAGAAATAGATATGTTATCCAAGAAAAATAAAGAAGTCCTTTTAGGTCCGCTCTCTAAAAATAATCCGGTCATAGTACAGATACTGGGTATCTGTTCGGCTTTGGCTGTGACGGCAAAATTAGAGCCGGCTTTTGTTATGGCAATTTCTGTAACGGCTGTTGTCGCTTTTGCCAATGTGATAATCTCGTTGTTACGCAATACGATTCCTAACAGTATTCGTATTATTGTTCAATTGGTTGTTGTCGCTGCGTTGGTGATCATTGTCGATCAGGTGTTAAAAGCTTATGCTTATGATGTAAGCAAGCAGCTTTCGGTGTTTGTAGGATTAATTATAACCAACTGTATATTAATGGGACGTCTTGAGGCATTTGCGTTGGGGCATGGCCCGTGGGAATCTTTTCTTGACGGAATAGGTAATGGTATCGGTTACGGACTGATTCTTGTTATTGTGGCTTTTTTCCGTGAGTTGTTAGGTTCTGGTACTCTTTGGGGCTATCAAGTCGTTCCTGACATATTCTATAAATGGGGTTATGAAAATAACGGGTTGATGATATTGCCTCCGATGGCATTGATTACGGTAGCGTGTATTATTTGGATACATCGTTCCCGGAATAAAGATTTGCAGGAGAAATAACACATAATTAAATACGGTAGAAAATGGAAAATTTGAATCTGTTTATTCGGTCTATATTTATAGACAATATGATATTCGCCTACTTTTTAGGTATGTGTTCTTATCTGGCGGTTTCTAAAAATGTGAAAACGGCGATAGGTTTGGGTATTGCGGTGACATTTGTTTTGACAATTACCCTTCCTGTGAATTATTTGCTTGAGAACTATATATTGAAATCGGGAGCTCTTTCTTGGTTAGGAGAGGAGTATAAAGATGTCGATCTGAGTTTCTTAAGCCTTATTTTGTTTATTGCCGTTATTGCCTCTATGGTACAGTTGGTAGAAATGGTAGTTGAGAAATACTCACCTTCCCTATATGCTTCGTTAGGAATATTTTTGCCACTAATTGCAGTGAATTGTGCTATTTTGGGAGGATCGTTATTTATGCAACAGCGTGAATTTCCGAATGTAGGTACGGCTACCGTGTATGGCATCGGTTCCGGTATCGGTTGGATGCTTGCAATTGTAGGTATTGCTGCAATTCGTGAAAAACTGGCATATTCGAATGTTCCGGCTCCTCTTCGGGGTATTGGTATTACTTTTATTATAACCGGACTGATGGGGATTGCTTTCATGAGTTTTCTGGGGATTAAACTTTAATTGTATTCTAAAATTATAAACGATGATCGAATTAATGATGAGTAATCTCACTATATTGGCGGCAGTCGTAATCTTTTTGATATTGACTCTTTTGCTAGTCGCAATATTATTGCTTGCCAAAGCTAAGTTGACTCCTTCCGGAGAATTGAAGATACGTATCAATGGAGAGCGGGAGGTGACTACTCCTGCCGGTTCTACGTTGTTATCTTCTTTGGCAGCGAATAAGATATTTTTACCTTCTGCTTGCGGTGGCGGCGGAAGTTGTGGTATGTGTCGCTGTCAGGTAGAAGAAGGCGGTGGCGAAATTCTCCCTACAGAAGTAGGCTTTTTTACCCGAAAACAGATTAAAGATCATTATCGTCTGGCTTGTCAGGTAAAAGTAAAGAATGATTTGGAAATAAAAATACCGCAATCTGTATTGGGTATTAAGAAATGGGAATGTGAAGTCGTTTCGAATAACAATGTGGCATCCTTTATTAAGGAGTTTGTCGTTCGTTTGCCTGAAGGAGAAACGTTAAATTTTCAACCCGGTAGTTATATTCAGATTGATGTCCCTAAATATGATATTAAGTTTACAGATATGGATATCGATGAAAAATATCGTGATGAATGGGATAAATATAAAATGTGGGGATTAGTTTGTAAAAACGATGAAGAAACTTATCGGGCTTATTCCATGGCGAATCATCCGGCAGAAGGAAATATCGTTATGCTGAATATTCGTATTGCGACACCGCCGTTTGATCGAAATACCGGAACATGGGCGGCTGGTATTAAACCGGGTATTTGTTCTTCCTATATTTTTTCACGTAAACCCGGAGATAAAGTTACCGTTTCAGGGCCTTATGGTGAATTCCATATTTTGAATACAAAAAGAGAAATGTTATATATTGGTGGAGGGGCAGGTATGGCACCGTTGCGCTCGCATTTGCTGCATCTGTTTAAAACATTGAAAACCACGGATCGTAAGATTTCATACTGGTATGGAGCTCGTTCTCGCCGAGAGATTTTCTATGAAGAAGATTTTAGAGCTATCGAACGTGATTTCCCGAATTTCTCTTTCCATATCGCTTTGTCCGATCCTCAACCTGAGGACGATTGGACGGGTTATACAGGATTCATCCATCAGGTTATTTATGATCATTATTTGAAAGATCATGATGCTCCGGAAGATATTGAATATTATATGTGTGGTCCTGGTCCTATGGCTAATGCCGTAAAGAAAATGTTATGGGATTTGGGAGTTCCCCGTGAAATGCTGATGTATGATGATTTTGGTGCATAATTGACTGTATGAAATATATTGAATACCCGAAGTTTTGCTTCGGGTATTTTTTATCACCGATTTTACAAGTTATTTTCGGGTATATGTTTCTATCGAAAAATTTAGACAGACTGTTATCTTTTCTTACATTTGTGTGCTTATTTAAAGAATTGGTAAATAAAAAAATTCATGAACCGGAAAATCTTTTTTTCTTTATTAGTCGGTGTTTCGGTAATGGCCGAGACTACATTTGCTCAGACTTTTGGCGGCATAGATGATGCAATGATGCAGGAAATAAAAACTGCTTATAAAAATACGTCTGCAGATAAGGCTATACGTAATGCTTTAAATGCTAATAGTGTACAAAAACTGGCTGTAAGTGCAAATCAATCGGATGTTGTAGATGGATATTTTTCTGATCGAGTATATTCCCGAGGTGTTACAGACCAAAAAGCTTCAGGTCGGTGTTGGTTATTTACTGGCTTGAATGTATTTCGGGCAAAAATAATAGATAAATATAAATTACCCGAATTTGAATTTTCCCAGAATTATAATTTCTTTTACGATCAGTTGGAGAAAGCAAATTTATTTCTTCAAGGAGTTATCGATACACGTCAGAAGCCGATGTCTGATCAAATGGTTGAGTGGTTATTTAAGAATCCGTTGAGCGATGGAGGACAGTTTACCGGAATATCTGATATTATCGGAAAATATGGAGTCGTTCCGAAAGAGGCTATGAATGAGACATTTGCCAGCAATAACACTTCGCAGATGGCTTTTCTATTAAAACTTAAATTACGGGAGTATGGTCTACAACTTCGAGAGTTACCTGCCCAGACAGATATGGAGGATATAAAAAGAAAAAAAATAGAGATGTTGGGTACTGTGTATCGAATGTTAGTGTTAAATCTCGGAGAACCGCCGCTTGAATTTACTTGGACAAGAAAAGACATGAATGGGAAACCTGTGGAGACTAAACAATATACACCGAAATCGTTTTATAATGAATATATAGGAAAAGATTTGACAAACGGATATGTTATGTTGATGAATGATCCGACGAGGGAGTATTATAAGTTGTATGAAATAGACTATGATCGTCATATGTATGATGGTTATAATTGGAAGTATGTAAATCTTCCCGTAGAAGATATAAAAAAAATGGCGATCGCATCTATAAAGGATAGCACGGCAATGTATTTTTCTTGTGATGTAACAAAATACCTAAATCGGGATAAAGGAACTTTAGATTTGAATAATTATGATTATGAATCATTGATGGGTACTACTTTCGGAATGAATAAAAAACAGCGTGTGCAATCTTTTGCGAGCGGCTCTTCACATGCGATGACTTTAGTTGCCGTAGATCTGGATGATTCGGGAAACCCGGTAAAATGGTTATTGGAAAATAGTTGGGGGGCAACTAATGGATATAAAGGACATTTGATAATGACTGATCGTTGGTTTGATGAGTATATGTTCCGTCTTGTTGTAGAGAAAAAATATGTTCCTAAAAAAATATTGAATATTCTGAGTCAGACTCCGGTACGTTTACCGGCTTGGGATCCGATGTTTGCTCCGGAAGAATAATAAATTGTGGATATGGATACGATTCGTTGGGGGATTATAGGTTGTGGAGATGTCTGTGAAAAGAAAAGCGGACCGGCATTTTATAAAATAGAGCATTCTGAGCTGAACGCTGTAATGAGGCGGGATGCTGTAAAGGTCAAGGATTTTGCTCGCAGGCATCATGTTCAGAAATATTATACCGATGTTCAGGATATAATTTCTGATCCGGATATAGATGCGATATATGTCGCTACGCCGCCGAATACGCATAAAGAGTATTCTATAAAAGCAATGCGTGCAGGCAAGCCTGTATATGTGGAGAAGCCGATGGCGATGAATTATGAGGAATGTTGTGAAATGATCATGGTTGCTCGTAAGACCGGACAAAAACTTTTTCCTGCGTTTTATCGTCGTGCATTACCGTATTTTGTGCAAATTAAGTCTTTATTGGAGGAACAGGTTATTGGGAAAATTCTTTTGGTTACAGCTTCTCTTGATAAGACTCCGTTAGATTCAGATCTTATCCCGGATAAGCAATCTTGGCGGTTGGATCGGCAGATTGCAGGTGAGGGTTATTTTTATGATCTTGCTCCGCATACATTCGATATTCTTGATTTCCTTTTGGGAGAAATTGTAGATGCGAAAGGTTTTTCTGCTAATCTTGCAGGTCTTTATGATGCGAAGGATACATTTTCTGCCTCTTTTTATTTTAAATCGGGAATAATAGGTTCGGGACATTGGAGCTTTGCTGTTGCCCCGAATATAGAACGAGATATAGTAGAAATCATCGGTACGAAAGGAAAAATTGTTTTTAGTATGTTTTCTTTTGCTCCTATACGGTTGGAGACAGATTTTGGTGTCAAATCTTTTGAATTTATTCTTCCGGAACATATCGAACAGCCTTTGATTCAGAAAGTCGTAGACGAATTAAGAGGAGTTGGAAACTCTCCTTCGACAGATGAAAGCGGAGCACGTACTGCCAGAGTGATGGATTGGATTTTAAAGGGAAAATGAAGTTCTGATTAAAAGAGTGGGTACTACTGTTTTTTATGGATTATTTTTGTTTGGCAATAATTATAAATACGGTTAAGAAGTTGCTGGAAGATATACGCAATTAAAATACTTGTCAACAAATATAAGATTCCGACTGGTACTTCGAGATTTTGTTCTACGATTTTTTCTTCACCGATGAGACCGAAAAAAGCTCCTCGTATAAATGAATGAATAGCAAACAGGTAAAAAGATATTTTACCCATAAATTCCCAAAATGATTTGATCGGAAAGTTTCGGAAAAGAGGAATGAATGCTAAAGGGAACAAAAGAGATGAAAATAACCAAAAATAAGCATTGACATTACTGCATAAAAATAGGATCATTAATATGACAGGAATTAATGGTTTACATGTAATAGATAGAGGATTTTTGGCGTAATAAATGCCTAAACAGAATATCGGTAACCACCCTATGCAATTGTATCGTAAACGGAATAAAATATTTTCCCAGCCGCAAAATATGGTTGTAGCTTGTATAAGCAATACAGATAAACTCACTATAAATAGAAATCGGTTACTTTTTTTATGTAATAAAAAAATGTAGATAATATATAATTGCAATATAGCGCCGAAAAACCACCATGGACCGCTAACAACAAATTCTTTACCGGGAATTAACGTTTGTGTAAATGTTATGATCGATAAATATTCTCCGATATGATCGGTCAATGTTTCCCATAAACCATTTCCGTATTTTATCATCTTGACGAACAAAGAGAGAGGAATTAATGGTATTATAACTTTCCAGAAACGTAATATTCTTTTCCAAATGAAATGTATTTTCTCTGTATTGGAAAATTCTTTAGACGAATATTTTATCGTTAATCCATATCCACTGAGAAATATAAATAAAGCGACTCCGTAATGTCCGAAAAAAGAAAAAAAGTCGGTAAAAAGGGAAGTGATGCTTATCGGGGAAAAGGAATCTATAGCGGATTTAAGGTAATAATTGGTGTTTTCGATGTTGAAAGAAAATTCATTTTCGATAGAAGCTCCGGGTAATACATGGTAAAAATTGTGCAGAACAATCAAAAGAATAGCCATTCCTTTGAATCGATTTGTATCGTTGTATGATATGGGAGAAATAAGCATTATAATGTGTTTATCGGTTAAGAATAGAAAAGCATGAAAAATTTTTTTCATGCTTTGAATTAGGAGTGACCCCGACAGGACTCAAACCTGTGACCTTCAGAACCGGAATCTGACGTTCTATTCACTAAACTACGGGGCCAAATGCGTGGCAAAAGTAAGAAATATTTGTAGCTTTGCAAAAAGTTTTCACGAAAAGTTTTTAATGCCTATGGATGTTCGTATAGAGAAAAGTTGGAAAGATCGGTTACAGAATGAGTTTGATAAACCGTACTTTGAGCAGCTTACTGATTTTGTTCGTCACGAGTATAGAACGTCAACTGTATATCCTCCTGGAAATCAAATGTTCAGAGCTTTTGACATCTGTCCTTTTGATAAGGTAAAAGTTGTTATTTTAGGGCAAGATCCTTATCATGAACCGCGTCAGGCACACGGTTTATGTTTTTCAGTGAATGATGGGATTCCGTTTCCGCCTTCTCTTCTCAATATTTTTAAAGAGATTGAGTCTGATCTTGGCATTCCTATGCCAAAAAGCGGAGATTTGACTCGTTGGGCTGATCAAGGTGTTTTGCTTTTAAATGCTACGTTAACAGTGAGAGCTCATCAAGCTGGGTCTCATCAGAATAAGGGATGGGAACAGTTTACGGATGCCGTTATTCATCGATTGGCAGAAGAGCGAGAACACCTTGTCTTTATTCTGTGGGGATCATATGCACAACGTAAAGGAGATTTTATTGATCGTTCAAAGCATTTGGTTTTAAAATCTCCTCACCCGTCTCCTTTGTCTGCACATAGAGGCTTTTTCGGTAATGGGCATTTTAGTAAAGCAAATGCATATTTAAAGGAACATGGAATAGAGCCTATTCAATGGTAATAGAAATAGAGGAGAGATGGATATAAATGTAGAAGAAAGGGTGCAGAAAGCCGTAGATCTTTTTAAAAGTGGATATAATTGTTCTCAATCGGTTTTTCTCGCTTATAATGACCTTTTTGCTATTGAAGATACTTTAGCGGCTACGTTGTTAGCTCCGTTGGGCGGAGGTATGGGACGGCTGAGGGAGGTTTGTGGAGCTGTTTCGGCGTCTTTTATGATAATGGGTCTTAAATATCCGGCAAATAATCCGAATGATAAGCCGGCAAAAATTCGTAATTATACCGCAGTTCAGGAGCTTGCTGCTGAATTTAGGAAAAAAAACGGATCTATTGTCTGTCGGGAATTGTTAGGATTAGTTCAAAAACAGGATGATCCTATACCCTCAGATCGCACGGAAGCATATTATAAGCGTCGTCCTTGTGCCGATTATGTGGCAGTTGCAGCGCGTATTGTCGGGGAAAAATTGAAGAGTGAATAGCGGATATAATAATCAAAAAAATAAATAGGTTCTAAGAGAGCTTGTCGAAATTTTCCGGTAACTTCGACTTTTTTTGAATCTCTTTTTTGTTTCCGGGTGTCGTGAAGCTCATTGTGCTCCTTATCGGAGCTGAGGGACATTCTCGAAAAAAGTTTTCAAAAAATATCTGGGCAAAATTTCGACAGGCTCTTAGTTTATTTTTATTATTATAAATGATTGCGATGCCTATGATCTTGTATCGTTTTTTGGTGCTCTTTCCATGCGTTGTATTGCTCTTCAGTTAGAATCTTTTTAAGTTTTTTTTCTCTTTTCTGAGCCTCTTTTTTCAATTTTGCGGGGTCTAATGGTTCAGGATGATGTCTCATCGGATCTTTTCCGTTAAAAGAATCTCTCATAGGAGGACGATCGGGAAATTTTTCCTGATTTCTGTCATGCATAGGGGGAGGCATTATCCTTTGTCTGCCCTTTCGTTGGGCATCGATCGATTTAGCCTCTTTCAAATTTAGTTTGAATATTTTTTTGAATTGTTTTTCCGACAGTTGTAGAAGTTTGTCCATCTGTTCTGTCTTTTTCCTGGCTGTTAATTCCGGTGATAGTTGTTCCTGTGGAAAGTCTCTTTTTTCAAATGTTTGGGCTGTGGTATCGGTTATGATATTACAGCAAAGCAATCCGAATAGTGTAAATATAATTTTGTGATTCATCTTATTTATATGTTTTGAGTTCGTCCGTGAAAATATTTCTCTTTAAGTGTTTCGACAATATAAATAGATGTAGACAGCTTTTTTATAGATAAAATGCTTGTTTTTTATATGATAAAGAAAAGCGGAGAATAAATTTTATTCTCCGCTTTTCTTTATCACTTGTTTTTAATAGAATCAAATTGTGATACCGATAATTCCTTTATCGGAACTTTCAATGAAATTGATCAAATATTTGATTTCCGGACTTTCAGGAATCAATTCCTTGATTCTGAGAAGAGCATTTTCGAGACTTGTACCGCATTGGTATATTTGACGATATGCCTTCGCAATATCGTCTACTATATTGTCCTTAAATCCTCCGGCTTTAGACATCAATACCGCGTTGATTCCATAATAAGTAATCGGATTGTGAGCAGCGACAATAAAAGGAGGTACGTCTTTGTTGGCACGGCAACCGTCCCGTAAAAGAGACCAACTACCCACATGGCATCCGTGTTTCAGAATAACACCGCTTCCCAATATTGCTTTATCATCAAGTTTACAATTTCCTGCGGTTTTAGTGCCATTTCCTAAGATACAATCATTCCCGATATAAGTATCATGGGCGATATGTACACCTTCTAATAGAAAGTTTCCATTACCGATAACAGTACTATCTCCTTTATTTGTTGCACGGTTGATAATGACTTTTTCCCGAATTGTATTGTTGTCTCCGATGATTAAAAGAGTTTCATCGCCTTTAAATTTGAAATCTTGTGGCGCGGCTCCGACGATTGCAGCTTGGTAAACGATATTGTTATTTCCCATACGAGTCCCATCCAGAATACTGGCATAAGGCATAATCGTACAATTGTCACCGATCTCTACATTTTTATCGATGTACGCAAACGGGTGAATAGTGACATTTTTCCCGATTTTTGCGCTTGAATCGATATAAGCTAATGGACTAATCATATTACATGGAATTTAGGGTTAATTTATTCTGTTCGTCCTCCACCTAATGCGTGGTATAAATTTACGACAGCTTGTATGCGTTGGAACTCATCCGATATTCCGGATAATTGGGCGCTTAACAATGATTGCTGTGCCGTAAGAACTTCTAAATAAGTAGAAGTTCCTAAAGTTAGCAATTGTTGTGTATATTCGACCGATTTTTCTAAGGAATTTATTTGTTTTTCCCGTTGGATGGTCTTCTCGTTAGCTGCTTGATATTGATAAAGGGCATTGCTGACTTCACTTCCTGCATTTAGTATAGATTGCTGGAAATTGAGAGCTGCAATCTCTTGTTGCGCTTTGGCTGTTTTCAGTTTTGCTAAGTTAGCACCTCGATAAAATAAAGGTTGAGTCAAAGTTCCAAGAGCAGACATGATCATTTTGGGGACATCGAAAATCGGCATCCCTGTGACACTATTTGTCCATCCTAACGTTCCTGTTATAGATATTTGTGGATAGAAAGCCGATCGTGCTTGATTTGTACTGTAATAAGCTCCGGCCAAAGACATTTCAGCAGCTTTTACATCTGGACGATTAGCTAATAATTGTATAGGAACTCCGGAATTAAGTACTTCGGGAAGTTTTTGTTCTTCTAATGTTCCTCTTTTGATTTTTTGCGGAGCTTCTTTAAGAACGAGAGAAAGAGAATTTTCTGTTTCTCTGATTTGTTGTTTCAAATCAGGTATTGAAGCTTTGATCATATAACTGTTGGCTTCGCTCTGTACGATTGCCGCCTCATTAACCATTCCGGCTTCTTTCATCGACCGCATGGTCTCGATACTTTTATCCCAGATGATAGAAGTTTCTTCGGTTATAGCCAATTGTTTGTCCAACATCAGTAATGTGTAGTAGCAATTTGCAATTGTTGCTATTACCTGTGTTTGTACAGCCTGTTTATAAGCTTTACTTTGTAATAAAGCCACTTTGGCACCTCGCTTTGAATTAAGAAGTTTCCCGAACAAGTCGATCTCCCAACTTGCAGATATAGGGAGCGTATAAGTCCAGCTTCTTTTAGATCCTTCTAAATGGCTGACTCCTCCTTGTGGTGCAATTGCAAGAGAAGGAGCATAAGCCAGCCGTGCCGACATAAGTCCGGCTTCGGCTGCTTTTACATTTTGTATTGCACTTTGTAGATCCGTATTTTGCTCTAAACCTAATCGGATGAGAGCTTGTAATTGGGGATCAGTGAAGACTTGTTCCCAAGGTAAATTACCCATATTCGTCGTATCCGAAGCGAGAGTATCGTTATCTGATACCGGATCTCGATACAACCCTTGCATGTCCACTTCAGGACGATCATAGGATTTATATATGTGACAGCTACTCATCATGGCTGTCAGACATACAGTATATAAAATTATTTGTTTCTTCATCTTTTTTTCTTTAATGTGAAAACCTTTATTTGGTATATTGTTCAATCTCTGCCTCGATCTCACTATTGTCCGTATCGTGCCATTCGATAGGTTTGAATTTTTCTTGTATTATTTCAAATATAACGAAAAGGGCAGGTACGATAAAGATCTGACAAATCATACCGATGAACATACCTCCTACAGCTCCTGTTCCTAACGTGCTGTTTCCGTTTGCTCCTACACCGTGAGCGAACATCATGGGAAGAAGTCCTATAACCATAGCCAAGGATGTCATAAGAATAGGACGTAAACGAGCTGCTGCTCCTTGTATGGCTGAATCGACGATGCTCATACCCGTTTTTCTACGGTCAAGGGCAAATTCGACGATAAGAATTGCGTTCTTTGCCAACAATCCGACCAACATGATTAGAGCGATTTGCAGGTAAATATTGTTTTCTACACTCATCATCCGGGCGAAAATGAAACTTCCTGCTAATCCAAATGGTATGGAAAGTATTACTGCCAACGGAAGAATATAACTTTCATACTGGGCACTTAATAACAGATATACGAAAACAAGACATAAAGCAAAGATTATCACTGTGGTATTTGCTCCGGTACTTTGTTCTTCCCTTGTTATACCTGAAAATTCGTATCCATATCCGACAGGTAATGTTTCGGCAGCTACTTCTTCTATGACCTTGATCGCATCTCCTGAGCTGACTCCGGGAACGGGTGAACCGTTTACTTTCATAGAAGTGTACATGTTGAAACGAGTGATATTGTCCGGACCATATACTTTCTTTAATGTCACAAATTGAGTAATCGGAGCCATTTCATTACCGTTGCGCACTTTGATACTGTTTAGTGTTTCCGGACTGATACGGCTTTGCGGATCAGCTTGGATCATAACACGGTATAGTTTACCGAAACGGTTGAAGTTTGAAGAATACAAACCTCCGTAATATCCTTGTAATGTAGTGAGGATATCTTTCGGACTGATACCGGCTTGCTTACATTTTGCCGCATCGATGTCGATCATGTATTGGGGGAATACCGGGCTAAATGCTGTTTGCGCTGCGGCAATTTCCGGACGTGCATTCAGCTTTGCAAGGAAATTTTGAGCAACTTCGAAGAAATCGTTCAAGTCTCCTCCGGTTTTGTCTTGTAAATTGAGCTCGAAACCGCTACTTACTCCATAACCCGGAATCATAGGAGGTGCAAAGAAAAGAATCTGGCCTTCATTAAATGTTTGGGCAGCTTTCCCATATAACATTTTAATGATATTATCCGAACTTTCTTCCGAGCTACGCTCTTTCCAATCTTTTAGTTTGACGATGATAGATCCATAAGAATTACCCTGTCCTGCAACAAAGTTATATCCCGTAATTTGAGTTCGCCCTTTTACGGCCGGGATAGCAGCGATCATGCTGTCAACTTTTTGCATCATGGCATCGGTACGTTCCATAGATGTTCCGGGAGGCATAGATACCATAGCAAAGATTGTTCCTGTATCTTCGTTGGGTACTAACCCTGTCGGGGTTGATCTCATCAAGAAAACTAATACTATAACGCTAAGAGCTACCGTTCCCATAGAAAGCCATTTATGATTTATGAAGAACGATGTCTGGCGTTTATATTTTTTGAGTACAATATCGTATGCCGTGTTGAAAGAAGTGTGAAAACGGTCTATTAAACTCATTTTCTTTTCTCCTTCTTTCTGATGAGGTTTCAGGAACAAAGCACATAATGCCGGACTAAGGGTCAACGCATTGATAGCTGAGAACCCGATGGCTATGGCCATAGTCAATCCGAATTGGCGGTAGAATGTACCGGATGTACCTCCCATAAAACTTACAGGGATAAATACGGACATCATTACCAATGTAATAGAAACGATAGCGCCTCCTAATTCACTCATGGCATCGATGGAAGCTTTACGGGATGATTTATATCCCTGATCAAGTTTCGCATGGACGCCCTCGACGACGACTATCGCATCATCGACGACTATCGCAATGGCAAGCACCATAGCACATAGTGTCAACAAGTTCAAACTAAATCCGATCAGGTACAAAGCAAAGAATGTACCGATGAGGGCTACCGGGATAGCGATAGCCGGGATCAATGTAGAACGGAAGTCTTGTAAGAATATATATACTACGAAGAATACGAGAATAAATGCTTCGATTAATGTTTTGATAACCTCTTCGATAGAGGCGAAAAGGAAGTCATTGGCATTTAATAAGACTTCGGTTTTTATTCCTGACGGGAATTGTTTTTCCGCTTGAGCAAGATATGCTTCTATATCTTTGATGATTTGGGTTGCATTCGATCCGGCTGTCTGGAATATGATCGTGGTTACACCGGTATGCCCGTTGACTTTGTTGTCGAACCCGTATGTCAATCGTCCGAGTTCAATGGTAGCAATGTCCTTTAATCGTAGAATTTCTCCGTTTTCAGTAGCTTTGATAACAATGTCTCCAAACTCTTCTTCGGTTTGTAAACGTCCCTTATATCGCATGACATATTGAAACGACTGATTTCCGTTTTCACCGAATTGACCTGGTGCAGCTTCGATGTTTTGTTCTGCTAAAGCGGCGGATACGTCGGTAGGCATCAATTTATATTGTGCCATGACATCCGGTTTCAACCAGATACGCATGGAATAGTCTGCACCCATCACCATTGCATCTCCGACACCGGGAATACGTTTTACTTCAGGTATGATATTAATATTTGCATAGTTTTCGAGAAATTTTATATCGTATCGATCATCTGCACTATAAATAGCAAATCCTAACAACATACTGGTTTGACGTTTCTGTGTCGTCACACCGATTTGGGTAACTTCTGACGGCAAGAACCCTTGAGCTTTGGTAACACGGTTTTGTACGTTTACGGCAGCCATATCCGGATCTGTTCCCTGTTTGAAATAGACCTCGATACTTGCCTCACCGTTATTAGAAGCCGTTGAGGTCATATACATCATGTTTTCTACCCCGTTTATCTGTTCTTCCAGAGGTGCGATTACACTATTCAATACAGTTTGGGCATTAGCTCCGGTATAAGTTGCTGATACACGTACGGTAGGGGGGGCGATATCCGGATACTGTGTAATAGGTAAGGATACCAACCCTAATATTCCCAAAATGACTATCAAAATGGAAATAACCGTCGAAAGCACAGGGCGGTTTATAAATCTATCTAGCTTCATATCTTTATTATACTGTTTATGAATTTATTATTTATTTTTCCCGGCAGCTTGTGTTTGTGTCATCGCTTTCAGTTTAGCTGCAGCTTCTTCGGGTGAGATCGGTTTTATTTGAGCACCGTCTTTCAGGGTACCTGCACCTTCAAGAACAATTCTGTCTCCCGCTTTCAGTCCTGACGTTACTACAAAGTTTTTCCCGTCATCTACATTTAGGATTTTTATTTCCGTATTTTTTACGGTAGAGTCATCTTGTACGATATATACAAATCGTTTATCTTGCATTTCGTATGTTGCAGCTTGTGGAACTAAAATGGCTGAATCAAGCTTTATCGGAACAAGTATATCTCCTGTATTTCCGCTACGAAGCAACTGGTCGGGATTTTGGAATGCAGCGCGCAAGTTGGAAGTTCCTGTTGATTGATCTATGATTCCGCTGATTGTAGCGATTTTTCCTTTTTTACTATACAAAGTTCCGTCGGATAATTTTAGTTGTACTTCCGGAAGATTTTGTACCAAATTGTTTGCTCCATGTTCACGTGCCAATTCGAGAATTTGTTTTTCGTTTAATGAGAAATAGGCAAACATCTCGGAGTTATCGGAAACGGTCGTTAATGGAGTTGCCGAGCTAGGACTTACCAAACTTCCTACACGTAGGGGAATTGTACCGACAACACCGTTAGACGGACTGACCACCTTAGTATATGATAAATTTTGTTTGGCATTGATTAATTGAGCTTTTGCTTGTGCCAATGCTGCTTTTTGAGTAGCCAGAGTATTGAATGCCATTTGTTTATCATAATCGCTGATAATGTTCTTTTTTGCCAGTTCCGCTTTGTTGTCTGCTGTTAGTTGGGCTGTAGCCACATTAGCTTCAGCAACTTTAACTGCTGCTTCGGCAACTTTAACTGCTTCTTCATATTGGACAGGATCTATAACGAATAGAAGTTGTCCTTTGTGAACAGTTGCACCTTCATCTACACAAAGTTGTGTAATGAATCCGCTGACATTAGGTCTGATTTCTATATCCTGACGACCCTTGATTGTTGCCGGATAGGAAGTATTCAGTTCTACTGATTCCGGTTGTAAAGTGGTGACAGGGTATTCTTTTACCATGTTAAACCCACTTTGTTGTTGTTTACCGCATGAAAAAAGTGACAAGCATATTGCTGTCGATAAAATTACTCGTTGTGATTGAATAATCATAGCTTTCCGAATTTTCATATTTGTCTTAATATTGATATATCTAATACCTATTTTTTAAAGAAGGAATAGAATGTATTGTGCCGTTACGGAATCGACTTCCCTACGTGAATTTACCAATCTTCTATACCTTAAAAATTCAAACAATCTAAATTTGGGTACAAATGTACCGTGATAAAAGGAATTGTATTTTGATATATGTCAAAAATATTTCTTTTCAGATTGTAAATCTCGTTAAATGCTGTGTTAAATTAACGATTTTGACTCTTATAAATTAACATATCGGTTAATTTATTTAAAGCGGATATTTTTCAGAACGTATTCGGCTGATCGTTTCTTGGGTGATTCCTAAGAATGAGGCGATTTGTCCTAATGTAGCTCGTTGTAATAAACGAGGGTAACGTGTCACGACCCATTCATACCTTTCACGGGCGCTTCTGCATTGTAAATTGATGATTCTTTCTTCCAGAAAATAGCTGTAATCGAGCAGAATGCGGTTTATGCGTTGTGCTGTTGTAATATCTTTTATTTTTAAAGGCTGTGAAAATAAATTGATATTTATGGTTATTACATAAGAATCTTCGAGGAACTCGATGATTTTAGGCAGTTCGGGCTTATTGATTTGCGAATTGAGGCAGAGGATCAAGTCTTGATCAAAAGCAAATGAAAAAGTAATCTCTTTTCCATCTTTAAGATAAAAAACCCTGGCGCCGCCTTGGGAGATAATATATATATGCTCTTCGATCTCTTTTACACTACTGATAATTTCTCCTTTTTTGTAGAAATTTTCCGATAATATGGATTTTAATTTCTCTCTGTCTTCTTGGGGCAAAACTGAAATCGATTCATTTAGATAATCGATATTGTTATATTTTAACTCCATGTGCCGCATTTATTGATTGTTCGCAAATATAGAGAATATAAACGGTAAAGAATGCAAGTTCTTCTTAAAAACGTCTATAATATAAAAATCTGTAAAACTTTAATTTTCGGCGATAAAGACCGGTACATGAATTTGTGTTTCAGGTTCGAACCCAAACCAATAGTTTCCCGATTTGTAAGGCAGGCGGCAAAGTTTTAGGGAATCTTTATATTTCCCTTGTAAAATATTCCATGCAGACGGGGGATTTTGATGTTTTGTCATGACTCTTTCCGCAGGAGCTTTTTTTAAGGAAAGTCCGGCAGTAATCCATGCAACAGACACGTGGATAGTATGTTCGGGATATACCTGTTTACAAAAGTCATAAAGGAGCAAACCTCTTTTCTCTATACTTAAAGGCTTATCTATTACATCGGAAGCGATAAGAAAGTTCAAAAAACTTTTTAAAAATCCGGGTTCTGATAATATCATTTGGCGTGTGATCTTTTGCCAGACAGGAGTGTTGTAGTAACCATCAAGTAGCCGGGATAATTGTCTTGCGTATTGTAATTCTTCGGTGGTTATTTCGTTTGTTTCCAATACTTCGTATGGAGGATAAGGAGAATAACGGATACCCCATTCTTTCGCTCTTTTGCGCATTTCTGTTCCGGGTAGAACTTTTAATGATTCAAGTTGAATTTCTCCAGCTCCGAAATGGGCGAGGACATGGACGTCTTCGAATATTTGTTCTAACTTGTATAGAGGAAGTCCGGCTATCAGGTCGGCATGTGTTTCCATGTTGGTTAAAGAACATAAATATCTCAGCCCTTCGAGAGAGCGTTGTAAATCTCCTGATCGTTGGCTTTGCATAAGTACGTTTTTATGCAAACTCTGTATTCCTGCTTCAAGGTGCAGACTGCCGTGAGGCATATCTGCTAATGCTGTTTTAAGTTCGTCGGTCAGTAATGCCGGATGAATTTCAAGGTGAAATCGAATTTCCGGAAATTCTCGAAAAAGATTCAGTAATTCCAGAGCACGTTTGTTGTTGTAATTGAAAGTCCTGTCCAGTACCCTGACGTTTTGTATTTTATGTTGCTGTATTATTTGCAATCTTTTTCGGATTTGTTCTACATTGATAATGCGTACAGGTTTTTCTCCTCCGCTTACGCAAAAAGCACAAGTATTGAAACAACCGCGTGTAGTTTCTAATTGAACGAACGGTTTCTCCCAATTGAAAAATTTGCTTTTTTCGGGAGGAATCAGTTTTTCAAAATTCCGTACACGAGCTATCCCCGTATCTATATATTGTTTTTGGGAATCGAGAAAACAAATCCCCTCTATCGTATTCCACTTTTCAGGGTTATCCCATATTTGTAGCCAAAGAGGAATGTTTTCTTCACCTTCACCTCGAAATACGCAGTTTACAAATGGGGTTGAAAGTAAAAAATCTTTGTTATTTCCTAAAAATTCAGGTCCTCCCAGTATGACTTTACTATCGGGTAGTAAGGCTTTTAGCCTACAAATGATATGTAATAATGGTTCTTTATTAAACAACCATGCAGTTGCTGCGATAATATCAGGCTTGCATTTGGCGGCCGTTTTTACGATCATACCTATATTCTCATTGATAGTACAAGATACGATTTCCCATTCGATGTCCGGATTTTCCTTTATCTGTGCATGAATTGCCGGTAATGCCAGAGAAGCGTGGGCATAAGAACTGTTTAAATCTATCCAGAGAATTTTCATATTACATGATAACTTTTAATAAATTGCAAAGATACAAATAGCTAAACTATTTCATTGAATAATATGTTATAGCGTTAAAGATTTTACAGACAAAAACATGGATCTGTATTCTTAAATTAATTGGTAGGTCGATGAAGTGGTTGAAAATTCCTTTGTTTGCGATTTTTATGTCCGTAATCAGCAGTTGTAATCACCAACAATCTGCTTATAAGAGTTATGAAGATTATCCGGTTTATTCGGGAGATGATTTGGGAGTAACTGTTGCAGATGGTAAAACTTGTTTTGTATTGTGGACTCCTGTAGCAGAAGCTGTCCAGATCAGGATATATGATAACGGAGAAAATGGAGATCCTGAGAGAATAATCACTATGGATAAAGATGCTGATACAGGAGTGTTTAGAGCGGTTGTCTCTGAGGAACTTTATGGCAAATATTATACTTATCAGATATTAAAAGATAAGAAATGGCTTTCTGAAACACCCGGAATTTGGGCAAAGGCTGTCGGAGTAAATGGCAACAGAGGAGCAATTATACGCATGCAAGATACAGATCCTGAAGGTTGGGATAAGGATATACGGCCACCGTTAAAAAACTTCACGGATATTATTTTATATGAGATGCATTATCGGGATTTCTCGATCGATTCGACATCCGGCATTAAAAATAAGGGTAAATTTCTTGCTCTCACCGAGCGGGGAACTGTGAATCCTGAAGGTCTGAAAACGGGAATAGATCATTTAAAAGAACTGGGTATTACACATGTCCATCTTTTACCCTCTTTCGATTTCGGTTCTATCGATGAAGCAAAGTTATATGAAAATAAATATAATTGGGGGTATGATCCTAAGAATTATAATGTACCGGAAGGATCTTATTCGACAGATCCTTATAAACCTGAAACCCGTATCCGTGAGATGAAGCAGATGATACAAGCTTTGCATAAAAATGGCATTCGGGTAATTATGGACGTAGTATATAATCATACTTACGTAACTGACGGTTCGAATTTTAACTTGACGGTACCCGGTTATTATTACCGGCATAATCCTGACGGCACTTATTCGGATGCTTCGTATTGTGGAAACGAAACGGCTTCAGAAAGAGAAATGGTGCGCCGATATATTATTCAATCTGCTCTGTATTGGGTAAAAGAGTATCATATCGATGGTTTCCGTTTTGATCTGATGGGAATTCACGATCTGGAAACGATGAACATGCTCAGGGATTCTTTAAACCGAATTGATCCTTCCATATTTGTTTACGGTGAAGGCTGGACTGCCGGACCATCTCCTTATCCTCAAGAGTTACGGGCAATGAAAACAAATGCACCTCAAATGCCGGGCATTGCCGTGTTTAATGATGATGTGCGTGATGCAGTAAAAGGTAGTTTTAAGAAAGACGAGAATCGAGGGTTTGCTACGGGAAAATCAGGGTTGGAGGAAAGTGTAAAATTCGGTATTGTTGCTGCTACTCAGCATCCCCAAATCGATTATAGCCAGATAAATTATTCTACATCGCCGTATGCTTTGCATCCGTCGCAATCTATAAATTATGTATCAAGTCATGATGATCTGTGTCTGGTCGATAAACTTATTGTTTCTGCACCGAAAAATACTTCCGAATCCGATTTGCTTCGATATGATAAATTAGCGCAGACTATTATATTTACGTCTCAAGGGATTCCGTTTATGTTTAACGGAGAAGAGGTTTTCAGAAGTAAAAAACTGGTGCATAATTCTTTTGAATCTCCTGATTCTATCAACCAAATTAATTGGGCAAATAAATCGGTATATTATGATTTGTTCGATTATTATAAAAAATTGATCGCTCTTCGAAAAAAACATTCTGCATTTCGTATGGTTACAACAACCGATATACAGTCAAATTTACATTTTGAAGAACATTTGCCGGAAAATGTTATAGCTTATCGGTTGGATGGAAAAGCTGCAGGGGATGTTTGGGACGAAATATTCGTCGCTTTTAATGGCAATAATTCTCCTCAAGAAATTTCTATTCCGGACGGAAATTGGACAATTGTTTGTTTAGATGGAAAAATCGATGAGGCCGGAATATCCTCAATCTCCGGAAATAAAATGAATTTGCCTCGTTCTTCGGCAGTTATATTAAAAAGATAAATTTTTGAATTATAGTGCATTAATTGTTTTATCTCGCCCCAAGAGATAAAATCGGATCGGAATAAAATCATATATATCATTAAAAATAATTACGGATATATTTCAATATTCGATCAGAATCTCTATATTTGTGTAGAATTTGATATAAAATGGCGGACAATCCGAAGCGAGTACTAGATACTTTGCGGGCTCATGTGCAAGAGTTGATGAGACGTTGTAATGTTCTGAAGCGCGAAAAAGAGGAATTGGAAAAACGCATTGAAGAACAGGAAAGTACAATTGCAACCTTGCAGAGGGATTTGGATGAGATGAGTATCAAATATCAGGATTTACTGACTGCAAGAGGGCTGGCTCTCGGTGAGAGTGATATTAAAGCAGCGCGGAACAGATTCGGTAAATTGGTGCGGGAAATCGATAAATGCATCTCTTTATTAAATGAATAGATGCTATGAACGATAAATTTAAAATTCACTTAGAAATAGCCGGGCGCAAATACCCTCTGAATATTAAAAGAGAAGATGAGGAGATCGTGAGGCAAGCGGCTGCATTGGTAAATAAAAAGCTGGCTACTTATAGAGAGCAGTTTGGCAAAGATAAATCGAAATCGATATATGATTTTTTAGCGATGACAGCAATCGATTTATCTCATGCATATCTAAGGCTGAGGGAGACACGGGATGTTGAGATTTTTACCGGAATTGTTCGGGAAATAGATGAGGAGTTGGATAGCTATTTGAACCAGAAGTAGATTTTATTTTTAAAGAGACATATATTCCTGCACTACAACAGGGCATTCCAGCCCTTGATGTAGTGCATTTTTTTAATAATTAAATAAGAACAAATGGAAATTATATCATTGGTAATTACGGGACTCGTTTGTTTGCTGGTGGGTGCGACAGTGGTTTTTGTAATAGGAAAGACCTTGTTGAAGACACGGGCACAATCGATTATAGAAGAAGCTGCAAAGGAAGCTGAAGTAATTAAAAAGAATAAATTGCTTGAAGTAAAAGAAAAGTTTCTACATCTGAAAGCAGATATGGAAAAACAGGCGAACGCACGTAATGCGAAATTGCAGTCTGCAGAAGCTAAAGCAAAGCAACGGGAATTGCAGCTTAATCAACAACAGCAGGAATTGCAACGAAAGAAAGCCGAGTCTGATGCAATACGTGCCAATTTGGACACACAGATAGAAATTGTAGAAAAGAAGAAAGCCGAATTAGAACGTTTACATAAAACAGAAGTAGAACGCTTAGAACATCTTTCGGGGCTTTCGGCAGAGGAAGCGAAGGAGAAGCTTATCGAATCGTTAAAAGAGGAGGCAAAGACTCAGGCGGCGTCTTATATCAATGATATTATGGATGAAGCCAAATTGACAGCAAATAAAGAGGCGAAACGGATTGTAATACAAAGTATTCAGAGGGTAGCGACTGAAACAGCGATAGAGAATTCGGTAACTGTATTCCATATAGATTCAGATGAAATAAAAGGCCGCATTATCGGTCGGGAAGGTCGTAATATTCGGGCTCTGGAGGCTGCGACAGGTGTAGAGATAATTGTAGATGATACTCCCGAAGCGATTGTGTTGTCTGCATTTGACCCTGTTCGTCGAGAGATTGCTCGTTTAGCATTGCATCAATTGGTAACGGACGGACGTATTCATCCTGCCCGTATCGAAGAAGTCGTTGCGAAAGTAAGAAAGCAAATCGAGGAAGAAATTATCGAGACAGGAAAACGCACGGCGATAGATTTAGGTATTCATGGGTTACATCCCGAATTGATCAGATTGGTGGGAAAAATGAAATATCGTTCTTCTTACGGACAAAATTTGTTGCAACACTCTCGGGAAACAGCAAATCTTTGTGCTATAATGGCTTCGGAATTGGGATTGAATCCTAAGAAGGCTAAACGTGCCGGTCTTTTGCACGACATCGGAAAAGTGCCCGATGAAGAACCGGAATTACCGCATGCTTTATTGGGTATGAAATTAGCGGAGAAATATAAAGAGAAACCCGATATTTGCAATGCCATAGGAGCTCATCATGATGAAACGGAAATGACAAGTCTGCTTGCTCCGATCGTGCAGGTTTGTGATGCTATATCGGGAGCACGTCCCGGAGCACGCCGTGAGATTGTAGAAGCATATATCAAACGTCTTAATGATTTGGAACAGTTAGCTCTTTCATATCCGGGAGTTCTGAAAACGTATGCGATACAGGCCGGGCGTGAGTTGCGTGTGATCGTCGGAGCAGATAAGATCGATGATACTGAAACGGAAAACCTGTCAACCGAAATTGCGAAGCGTATTCAAGATGAAATGACCTATCCGGGACAGGTGAAGATTACGGTTATCCGTGAAACTCGTGCGGTAAGCTTTGCCAAATAGGACGAGAGATCGGCTTATCTGCGACAAATAAATAGTTAGGGCTGCAGGCTTCACCAAAATCTATGATTCTGAGTGCAGACTGTGGCTTTTTTTGATAAAACAGATTATATGAATAACACGTCAGATAATAATAACGAAAATACCCCGATATCGAAAAAAAAATGTAGGGCGAATAAGCTTGAGTGCTATGATTGGCTGTCTGATCTGCCGGAATCTCACAGTGAGACGGAGATGGTAGAAGTGCAGTTTAAGAATACGCGTAAAGGGTATTATAAAAACTCCACACATATCCATCTTGAAAAAGGAGATATGGTGGCTGTCGAAGGGAATCCTGGGCATGATATAGGAGAAGTGACTTTAACGGGACGCCTTGTCTTGTTACAGATGAAAAAAAATGGGGTAAAATTGGATAGTCCCGATTTAAAAAGGGTTTATCGTAAAGCTAAACCGAATGATCTGGAAAAATACGAAGAGGCTAAATCCCGTGAACATGACACGATGTTGCGTGCTCGTAAGATTGCAGAAGATTTGAATTTGGATATGAAAATCGGTGATGTTGAGTATCAGGGAGATGGAAATAAGGCCATTTTTTATTACATCGCAGATGATCGTGTCGATTTCCGTCAATTGATAAAAGTGTTGGCTGAGGCTTTTCGGGTACGTATTGAGATGAAACAGATCGGTGCTCGGCAGGAAGCTGGACGCATCGGAGGAATAGGACCTTGTGGACGTCAGCTTTGTTGTTCCTCTTGGATGACTAATTTTGTATCGGTGGCGACAAGTGCAGCCCGTTATCAGGATATATCGTTAAATCCGCAAAAGTTGGCGGGACAGTGTGCCAAGCTGAAATGTTGCTTGAATTTTGAAGTCGATGCTTATGTCGAAGGGCAGAAAAAATTACCGTCTCGGGAAGTTGCTCTCGAAACAAAGGATAATACTTATTATCATTTTAAAACCGATATATTCAAACGGCAAATGACCTATTCTACAAGTAAAGAGATTGCTGCAAATTTGGTAACTGTGGATGCTTCTCGGGTTTTTGAGGTCATTGCATTGAATAAAAAAGGTATAAAACCCGATAAGTTAGAAGTTCTGGACGATCAAGAACCGGTAAAAAAAGATTTTGAGGATGTAGTGGGTCAAGATAGTTTGACTCGTTTTGACAAAAGTAAAAAACGAACGGGTAATAATGGCGGAAATGGTCAGAATCGCCGCCGAAAAAAATCGGGTTTTAAGAAGAATAACGGGAATGATTTTTCCGGAGCTGCTGCAGGGTCAGAGGCTGCTTCTTCCCAAAACGGAGTTCGTGGAAATAATAACCGAAATGGTAGCAACAATAATGGAAAAAACAATAATAATAACCGGACGGGGAGTGTGCCTGAGTAGGGTAGTACTGTTATTCTGTTTACTGATACTGTTTTTTTCGTGTAATACAAATACAAAAGAGGTGTATCATACGTTTAATCACATTCCCGTTCGGGGATGGGATAAACGTGTGATAGAGCGTTTCTCTCCGGTAATTGAAGATACGGTAAGTTTATATGATATAGATTTATCTCTGCGTTATACCAACGATTATAATTATAGAAATTTGTGGCTTTTTATTACCTGTGAGGCAGAAACAGGAGAGGAGTTCACCGATACGTTGAATTGTGTTTTGGCCGATGAATATGGAAAATGGTTCGGTGCGGGTTGGGGAGCTTCTTATCAGCAGACGATTTCTTATAAGACCGGTTTTAGCTTTCCCCGTAAGGGAAGATATTCTATTTCTGTTCAACAGGGAATGCGCGATGACGTAATTCCCGGAATTACAGAAGTTGGTATAAAAATAACTCCTAAAATATCCATTACCGGAGAATGAATTTAATAAGCCCGGACACACTCATTCTCGATGTCATAGGCGCAAGCATAACGGATTAGCAAATCTGTCGTTAGCTTTACGGCATTTTCTATGCCTTCTTCACCGGAATACCCGTTGATAATAATTAGTATTTGTGTCGTATCGAGAGAAAGTTTTGTCCTTTCTTCATCACTTGTCGGTGTACCGATAGGCCCTGTTGCATCTCTATATACAGGAAGGTTTTCTATATTCAATGTGCCCCGTCCTATTGCATGAAACAGATCGTTTTCCTTACCGACACCTAAAGTCAGAAAGTTCCCGTCTATTTTATCGACATCGAAACCTCCTATAGAGTATCCGCTACGGATAGATACCAAATTGATAAGATCTACTAATGTCGAGATGTTATATAATCCCATTCCCTTTGTCAGCCGACGGCATAAAGCTTCGGCCGAAGGACGATAACGATTCGGGTCTTTCCCTAAGTTTTTATATACTTTCCGTGTTGCCAGTATTGTCTCCCGTTTATTGATCGTTTCTAAAGGGTATTCTTGTCGAATTTGAATTATTTCCTCTTCAATTTCTTTCCAGAGAAATTCATTATGTAAACTGTTTTTTACTTGAGCATAGACAAGTCCGGCGGTAAAACGAGGGCATGTTTGTTTGATAGTATCTGAGATAGAAAGTTGTATTTTCATTTGTTTGTATTGAAAATTCGGAGACAAAAATACAAATTCGTATTCTTATATATAAGAATCGTTTTAAATTTTATGGAAATGTTTTTTGACTTATTGTTTTTTGTTAACTTTATCGTCATATAGATAAATCTTTATTCGATTTCAATTTTACAATACATACATAACTATGAAAGCATCTCGTACAATAAGTTTATTAATGTTCTTATGTTGTTGCGTTTTATTACGAGCCGAAGATGAGATTCCGTTGAGGCTGGGTATTGTCGGTCTTTCTCATTCCCATTTGCATGAAGTATTGGTCAGGCTCGATAGGGGAGATTTCCAAATTGTCGGAGTTGCAGAAAAAGATGCTGCTCTTAGAGAAAAAACTCCGTTACGTAAAAAGGTAAATCCTTCTCTTTTTTATGAAAATTTAGAGGAAATGCTCGATAAATCACAACCTGAAGCTGTTATTGTATATGAGCCTATTTATGATCATCTGCGGGTTGTTGAAGCATGTGCTCCGAGGGGGATACATGTTATGGTAGAAAAACCTCTTGCTGTAAATATGAGACATGCCAACCGTATGGCGGAACTTGCACGAGAAAATGACATATTATTGTTAACCAACTATGAAACGACATGGTATGATACGAATCATGAGGCCTATCGTTTGATAAAGGAAGATGGACTTATCGGAGATATAACTCGTATGGAAATTTACGATGGGCATCAAGGTCCGGTCGAGATTAAATGTAGTGAGGAATTTCTTCGATGGCTGACAGATCCAGTGTTGAACGGAGGCGGTGCGGTAACCGATTTCGGGTGTTATGGGGCAAATTTGGCTACATGGTTTTTTAACAACCAGAAACCGATCAGTGTGTATGCGGTCTTGAAGCAGCAAAAACCGCATATATATCCCAAAGTTGACGACGATGCGACGATTGTTCTTGAATATCCTTCGGCGACTGTTCAAATTATGGGCTCATGGAACTGGCCGATGAATAGGAAAGATATGCATATCTATGGTTCACAAGGATATGTTTATCAAGATACGCCTGTCAAGATGCGGGTTTATACAGATAGAAAGGAAAATTCTGTCGTTGCTCCTCGATTGAAGACTCCGTATAATGATCCGTTTTATTTTCTGAAAGCTGCGGTACGGAAAGAAATACAAATTTCTCCGCAAGACTTATCTTCATTAGAGAACAATCTGATCGTTGTAGAAATACTCGAGTCTGCCGTGAAAAGTGCGGAAAGAGGCAAGGTGATCCGTCTGAAAAAATAAGTTTTTTGAGAGGAATATTATTAAATTATAAAATAGAGCTTAGCCGAGATTAGACGACAGGCTCTGCAATTATTATTAATCATAAAAAATTTGAACTATGAAAGATGTTTCTTTTTCCCAAAGTATGATGTTTCGTAAATCTTGGGATTTTATGAAAAAACAAGGAGTTACTATGGTTGGCTTGTATTTAGCCTTTATGGTCGTGTCTGTGTTTTTGAGTCTTATCTCGGGAGAGAATGTTACTTCGGGGCGTTATATCTTGGGAAATTTGCTGGCTGCGATATTATCTTGGGGATTTGGAATGGGGTTTGGCAAATTAATCTTGAACATTCTCGACGGAATGGAACCGAAAATGAGCGTATTCCTCTCTATTTGGTCTCGGGCATGGACTTATTTGAAGTTAGAGATCTTGATTTTATCGGTTATTGTCGTTTTTGGACTGATTGCTTTTATTGTTGCTGATTTTGCGGTAAAAGTTCCATTTGCGATTTCAGGTTTCATACCTTTACTCGGTTATCTTATTTTAGCGGTTTTGATTATTCTGTTATGTTGGATTATGATTCGCATCTCTTTTGCGGGGATGATTATACTCGATACGGAGTTAGGGTGTAGGGCGGCCGTAAAAAGAAGCTGGCAGATAACGAAAGGTTATGTATGGCAACTTGTATTGTTGTATTTGTTGATATTATTATTGAATATATTGGGATTGCTTGCATTGATCGTAGGAGTATTTTTTACTATAGTCATGAGTTTGTTTATAAGTACGATTGCTTACAGAGTGCTTTGGGCGCTTTACCGGGAAAACGAAAATATTATGGACGAGGTCTCTACAGTGAGCCATAATAATGAAGAATCTGATGAATAAGAGTCTGTTTAAATTTTACACGGGTCAGATTTGAGAGTTTCTTCCGAGGATGTTTTTCTGATTTTATGAGGAAGATAGCAGGCTATCTGACGAGGGAAAACGGGAAGAAAGACCGGAAGAAAGCGCAAAAATGACCTGATAGTATTTTTCTATTGGAAAATTTAAACAGGCTCTAAATAAGAATTCATTTCTTCGGGCCTAAAAATAAAAGCATTACCCGATAGATTTCCTTTTAGGGTCTATCGGGTAATGCTTTTTCATTTTTTATGATTACTCTTTTGAAGAGTACTGGTTGCTTCGATATAAATTTTGTATGTCCCGATTTTTCTCAAAAAATAAGGAAATAAATAGTAAGGAGTCGTTTCTCTTCAAAAAAGGTTAGAGTATTACTAAATGGAGAAAAGTTATCACCGGGTCACAGGGGTTTTCTTTTAGAGGCATTTCTCTGTTTTTATGAAAAATCGATGATAAAAACTTTTTAAATATATATTATTATACAGTATTGATTATTAGCTAATTATTTACTTTACAAGTAATATTTCCGGTTTTTTTCAATAAAGTTGACGTAAAAAAAATTGAAAGTAGCTGACGTTTTTTAAGTCACCTATTTGTCTATTAAGTGTTTTGAGAAATATAATAATAGTTTTAAATCTAAATACCGGAAATATTTATGAAAAAATAATTACTAAAAAAACTTTTCGTATTGATCGTAGTGTGTAATAAATTTCTGATGCCAGTCTTTTAGTCTTAATGAAAAAACTAAAATCAATCAAACTATATTTATGAGAAATAACTATTTTGCTAAACTAAGAGCTGCTTTGCTGATCTCTGTTGCTTTGTTGCAGGGAATGTCCTTGTATGCAGGTACGGGAGATGCAAGAACTGAAACAAAAAGTTCTGCCGAGAGCGGAGTTGCTCAGAAAAGGATCACTGTAAAAGGGGTCGTAACAGATGAAAAAGGAGAACCGCTGATCGGTGTTAGTATTGCTTTGAAGAATTCTACTCAGGGAACGATGTCTGATATGGATGGGAAATACAGCATTTCTACAGACATTGAAAATCCGACCTTGATTTTCTCTTATGTAGGTTATACTCCGCAAACTATTGTTGTCGGTGGAAAGAAAGAGATAAATGTCGTTCTTAAAGAAGAAAGTCATGCTCTCAATGAAGTCGTAGTAACAGCTATGGGTATCTTGCGTAAAGAGAAATCTTTGACTTACGCTACGCAACAGATTAAAAGTGACGACCTGAACAGAGTGCAAGATCCGAATGTCGCTAACTCTATCGAAGGAAAAGTTTCGGGTGTCGTTATTACTCCAAGTGCCGGTGGTGCCGGTGGTGCTTCGAAAATTATTCTTCGTGGTAACAAGTCGGTTTTTGGTTCCAGTACTCCCTTGATTGTTGTCGATGGTGTTCCCATGACCAATAATATTCGTGGGCAGATGACCGATCTCACGACCATGACGAGTTCGGGCGTAGGGGAAGGTTCTGATCCGCTTTCTATGATCAATCCCGATGATATAGAGTCTATTAATGTGTTGAAGGGGGCTAATGCTGCCGCTCTTTACGGATCGGCTGCCGCTAATGGAGTCGTGATGATAACGACAAAGAGAGGTAAGGAAGGTAAACTTGCTATTAATTTTTCTTCAAATCTTACTTTCGATACACCTCTATTGACACCGAAAATTCAAAATATTTATGGTGCGGAGGTAACGTCCTCGAGTATCGGAGATCAGCTTGCTGTAGATAGCTGGGGAGATAAAGTTTCGGCACGCAGTGCAGATAATTTGGTGATCAATGTCCCATTGGATGGAGACCAGTTCGGAGCAGACCGTACACATGAAGTATATCTGCGTAATAGTGCAGGTAACGACCTTGACGATTTTTACCGTACCGGTCTTACTGCCAACAACTCGATTGCATTGTCAGGTGGTACGGATAAGATTCAAACCTATTTTTCTTTTGGTAATTCTCACTCTAAAGGAATGCTTGAAAGCAACTCTTACAATCGTAACTCTTTTGCATTCCGTCAAAGTTATGAATTTTTTAAACGCCTCCATTTCGACATGTCTATGAATTATGTACAAACTGTGACCCGTAATCGTCCCGGTGGCGGTACGACCGGTAATCCGATTTATCACATGTACATGATGCCGCGTAATATCGATATCGGTTATTATCGTAATAATTATGCCATAGACGGAACATGGAATAGTAATGTAAGATCTATTTATGTACTTGACCAAGGTCAGTATGTGTTGACCCCAACTCGTGTAGCGCTTTCCGGCCCTATGCAAAACTGGGCGTATATGGAAGCCAGACAAAATAATCCTTATTGGTTGTTGAATCAGAATCGTAACAAAGTGAACGAAGACCGTTTCTATGGTACGATAACCGGTCGCGCCGATATTTATGACGGATTGAGTTTTCAGGCACGTGTCAGCATCGATCACACTAAATATAAGAAAGACAGTCGTCGTTATGCAACGACATTCCTTCCTTCAAACATGGATGATTACGGAAATTATTGGAAAGACATTGAAACGGCAAATGAGATCTATACCGACTATTTGTTGAGTTACAATAAGACTTTCGGAGATTTTTCCGTGTCGGCTACTGCCGGTTGGGTCGGACACTTGCGTGAAACGGAGACTCAAAAGACCGATGTGGTGGCTACCTATATAGATCCGAATAATCAAATGCTTTCGACACGTGTTAATTTGTTTCAGACAAATGCCGGAGGAACATCTGCCACCAAGACTACTAAGTTGACAGATTGGGATAAAGCCGCACTTATTACAGCTCAATTGGGTTGGCAGGAAAAAGTATATATCGACGGATCTTATCGTCGCGATTGGTATCGTGCTTATAAACAATTTTCTGATCGTGGGACACCTGATAACTACGGTTATTTCGGCGTAGGGGCTAATGCTATTGTCAGCTCGCTTGTCGAATTGCCTGATTGGTTCAGTTATTTGAAGTATCGCCTTTCTTATTCAGAAGTAGGAAACTCTATTCCTAATCAGGTTTATGCAAAAGGAACAGAAGATCTTAAAACCGGAGTTATCTCACCGAGTGCATACGCTCGTTTTGCTAATCCGTTACCCGAAAAGACAAAATCTGTTGAGACCGGTGTCGAAATGATGTTTTTAGATAACCGTCTCAATTTAGACCTTACCTATTATAACTCTAAGATGCAAGATCTTTATATGATAGCGACGAATGCGTCCGGTTTGTCTGAACCTGTAAACTCCGGTAAAGTTCGCAATCAGGGAATCGAAGCTACGGTCGGGTATAATTTCCGTTTCGGGAAAAACTGGTCTTGGAAAACTTCTTATAACGTATCATTCAATGATAATAAGATTCTCGAAACCTCATACGAAGAGGATGGTAGTGAAAAACTCATTTATAACGATTTGATGGGAGTTCGTGTACGTTACCGTAAGGGTGGTTCTATCGGAGATATGTATGTGACGGATTTTAAACGCGATGAAAATGGACATTATGTTCTCGATTCTGAAGGTAAACCACAATTGGAAACTGAGGCGAACAAGCAGTATGGAGTTTATGCCGGTAATATGAATTCGAAATGGCAAATGGGTTGGAGCAATACCATTCGCTATAAAGATTTCTCTCTGTTCTTCCTGATCAACGGCCGTATTGGAGGTAAAGTAATTTCGTTTACTGAAGCTTATCTCGATGGAGCAGGTTTGTCTGAACGTACGGCAGAAGCTCGTCAATATGCAGAACAACATAATCTTATAGCTTCTGATTATGGCTCGCAGTTGGGTATGTATCTGCCCGATGGCAGTAATCGTGTCGTACCGATCTCGTCTTATTATAAAGGTACAGGAGGTGCATCGCCTGCTTCTTCACAATATATTTATAATGGTACCAATTTCCGCTTGCGTGAGCTTTCTTTGGGTTACACGTTCCGTAATCTGATCGGTGAAAATAAGAATTTGACTCTTTCGTTCATTGCTCGTAACCTGTTCTTTATTTACAAAGATAGTCCGGTAGATCCCGATGTATCGCTTTCTACAGCTAACGGGGCTGGAGCATTTGAGATGTTCAATATGCCGTCGTCACGATCATTCGGATTCTCTTTGAATGTTAATTTCTAATCATAAAGCAGTATATCTTATGAAAAAAATCAAAATATTTTTCACGCTTTTAGGATCGGTTGCTCTACTTGGCTTTCAATCATGTCTGGATTATGATATCCCGACAGATGATTTCGACCAGACAGAAATAAAGGTGGATGATACGATCTACCATGGAGCAGCAGACAGTATCGATTATATGAAGTCTATTTCGGAAGAGGGATTAGATGCTGCGATTCAGGCATTGAACACCTCTTTCAGGCAGGCTCGCGGTGGAATATACGCTATGCGAGGTGGAAAAGAAGGCCAGATGCCTGGAGCACACTCTTATCAACGGCAATTTTCTTTAGGTCCGGATAATTATGCACAATTCTCGGTTGTTCCACATTCCGATTTTATGTACGGAGAGTTGAGACATATTTATGCTGTAAGTCCCGATTTCAACCCGGGTCCGTTCTCCTGTTATGAGATTTCCAAGAATGTATTTGTACCTCTGTTAAACCGTCCGGAAATCGACTCTATTCCCGAAATGAAAGCGATTTTTCTGCTTTTATTCAATTATGCTTCTCAGGAAATCGCCGATTTGTACGGACCGTTTCCGTATGTCGATTTCAAGGCGAACAAACAGAGCTCTCCGTTTACATATAATGATTTGCGAACTATTTATGTGAATATCAAGGCAAATGTAGATACTGTTCTCAAATGTCTTCACTATTTCGATCAGAAACCGGAATGGTATAAATCGAAAGTCAAAGGCCAGATGAGCCAGCATTTGTCTGATTTATCTATGATGAAAGCGACCAATGTCGAGACATGGATTCGTTTTGCCAATTCGTTTAAGTTGCGTATGGCGATGCACATTGTCAAAGTCGATAAAACTATGGCAAAAGAATGGGCAGAAGAGGCAGTGCGTGATGGTGTGATCGAGAGTACGGATGATGAGATCGGTTTGCGTCCTATGTATTTAGGAATGACTCATCCGCTTTTGGAGATTACCAATACTTGGGGAGATTCCCGCTTGAGCGCATCGTTCGAAAGTTTGCTTAAAAGTCTGAATCACCCTTATGCCGACTATGTGTTCGAAAAGAATGGAAATGCTTTTGTAAATAAGACGACAGGAGAAGCGACTCCGGCTAATACACGTATTATCGGTATGCGGGAAGGGGTTACTCCGGGAACAGGTCAGGCGGCAGGCTCTAATCCTTATAGCGGATGCAGTAAATTGAGCGCGCAAGTATTTGCAGGATATGCTCCACCTCTTTATTTGATGAAAATGTCGGAAGTGGACTTCTTGCGTGCAGAAGGACATCTTTACGGTTGGGATATGGGTGGATCGGAATCGTTTTTCTATAATCGAGGCCTTGACAACGCCTATCTCGAAGACCGGGATATGAAAATGGCATCGACTTATGTTACTCGTCTCGATGAATACAAAAATCTCGAAACTCCTGTTGCCTATACTTATATCGACCCGCAAGGTATTGTAAATAATGAACCGAGTGTTACCCAAATCGGGGTAAAGTGGAATGATGGAGATACTCCTGAGGTTAAACTCGAAAAAATCATTACTCAGAAATACATCGCTGCATATCCGTACAGTTATGAACCGTGGGTGGATATGCGCCGTACCGGCTATCCTAAAGTGTTCCCGGTTATAAATCCGGGTAACGGAGATGGTTCTTTATCTGATGGTGATTTGATTCGCCGTATGCCTTTCCCGAATACCGATGATGCTTCTATTCGGGATATTCAGACTACCGGTCTTAAAGCGCTGGGTGGTGCTGATCTTCAGGCTACGCGCTTATGGTGGGATATAGACCAGCCTAACTTTTAATAATATGAGAAAACAGGAATAGTATTTCGGCATTGTGCCGAAATACTATTCATTAACCAGAAACCTAATTTTAAATTATTTGCTTATGAAAAAGAGACACTTGATTATCGGTGCTATGGTATGTTGCGCTGTTATGGGCACACCGGGCACAGCTATGTCGCAGATGTCGGAAACTACAACGAGTGAGGTGTATGATTTTTCCGGATTTGTGGATGTAGATTTAATGGAACTGTTCTATAATGCTTTGCAGGAGGGACGTAATTATCCGACAGAAGAAGAATTTGCTGCCAAGGGTATCCTTCCTTCCGATATTGCATTTATTCGTTCGCACGTACGTAAAGCTCAGATTATAGACCGTGCTAATCGCCTTCTTCCCGATACCTATGAAAAACGGGATCTTTGGATGAATATTCCGATGAGTACGGGTAAAGATGGAGCTGTAGGTCAGCCTACAACTAATTTTGCGGATGATGTATTCTCTATGTGGAACTATACTAATCTGTTCGGATCTTGGAATCATAGTTTCTTTACTGCTCCCGGTGCGTGGGTTGATGCTGCACACAAGAACGGAACCAATATCATGAGCGGTATTAAATTTTTCGAAAGCTGGGGAACTACTTCTGGAGAATGGAATAGAATAATCAGCGAAAAAAATACTGACGGCACGTTTAAGTATGTGAAACCGATGATCAATTGTTTGATGTATTTCGGTGCAGACGGTATCAACTATAACTGGGAAGATACCGGATATACGAGTGAAACTACGATTGCTTTCAATAAGGCATTGTATAAAGAAGCCGCTGCTTGTGGTTTTGATAATTTCCATTTGGGATTATATACGGCAATGTCCTCTATTTTAGGTAATCCGAATGCTCTGTTTGGTGATGAAACCGGACGTACTGCTCATACGATGTTGAATTATGCAGCTTCGGATTTTTCTTATAATATGGGAGCTTCTGTACGTAAAGCGGAAGAAGTTATGGGTACGTCTGAGGGACTTTATGCAGGCGTATGGATCGTAAGTATGGATCGTGGCTGGTCTCGATTGAATGCTACTCCGGATGATAAGAAGTGTAGTATTTGTCTTTGGGGCGAACATAATGCAAGCCGTTTTTGGACTTATAATTCGGGAGCAGATGCTTATGAAGCACAAAGCAATTATCAA
Organism: uncultured Coprobacter sp.; assembly: GCF_947855755.1. Classification (NCBI taxonomy): domain Bacteria; kingdom Pseudomonadati; phylum Bacteroidota; class Bacteroidia; order Bacteroidales; family Barnesiellaceae; genus Coprobacter; species uncultured Coprobacter sp. Next base: position 305,783 of record NZ_CANUAR010000001.1, on the reverse strand, counting down.
TCCTTGCTCGAACGGGCTTTTTCAGGAGGTAACCGCAATCCGTTAAATCGTCCTGAAATAAGTGATACAGGAAACAATTGGGAAAAACAAGGAGATAAATTACCTCTTTCTACATTTGCCGGTTTGGCAACGTGGATTCCTGAACGTTCGGCTATTCAAGGAAACCTGCCTTTTGCTACTTATTTTAATTTAGGTAACGGTGATCGTTATAATTATAAAGGGAAGAAAACTGCCGGTGCATGGTATAATATGGCTAACCAGGATCGTGTGCCGACCTACCGTTGGTTGGTAACTGAGCCGGGAACTCTGACGGCAAGTGATAAAATTCAACCTGAATTTTCTCATGACGATTCTTATACCGGAGGTTCTTGTTTGAAGTTGACAGGAGAAGCTACTTCTACAGGTACGGATATCGTTCTCTTCCAGACAGCCCTTACGTCAAGTGCATCGGGAGCTTATGCCAATATTGCTGTAAAAAGCGGTAAAGACGGCAATAATGCAACCAACTTATATGTTATTTTGAAAAAGCAAGACGGAACATGGTTAGAATTCCCGGTAGGTGAGACGACCGGTAAAACTTGGCAGGAAAAGAAAATCTCGCTTTCCGGAATCAATCAAGGTGATGTTATCGAACGCATCGGTTTGCGAGTAAAAGGTTCGGACGATAATTATAAACTTTATGTAGGAAAATTAGAAATTAACGATAATGTTAAGGCTGTACCGGCCAACGTACAGGATGTGGTTGTAGAAGTAAAAGAAGAAACAAAGACATCTCTTTCTATTAAAGCAAACTGGAAGTTGGATAGAGCTGCAGAAGATCGTGCTGCTTGGGATTTGTTATTTAATGATGAGGCTAATGTCGATCATTTCGAAATTCTTTATAAGAACGGTGAAGAGGGTCGTATTTCAGAAATAGCTCGCACTACGCAATGGGCTGTTTATGTTGGCGATATTATTTTCGAAGATGCCGATGATCAACCGTTTATCGGAGTACGTGCGGTTTCTACCGATTTGAAAACCTATTCTCCGATAGAATGGGTAGAAGTGGCTCGTGCAGATCAAGATGCTTTGCCTGTCAGAAATGATGATTCTTATGGTATCAGTCAAATGGACCCGAATTGTGAGGGAGCTGATATTGCACGTCAACAACGTTATGTAACCGATTTCACTACAGTCGGAGCTACTCAGAATATTGAGTATCATGCCAATGGTCCTCAGACTGACGGAACACAGTATGTGAATGCTACTGATAAAGTTTTGAAGGTAGAACAAGGTCAGGAAGTTACTCTTACAATCAAATGTGCAGATTTTTCTGACGGTTTGAAATATTGCTTTGCCGGTGGTTGGATGGATTTGGATGGAAGCGGAACTTTCAATCCTGATCCGATCGATGAAAACCCTGCTCAAGGTGAACGTCTGTTCCGTTTGGGTAAGTTGCGTGATCAAACTCCTGAATTCCAGACAACGGGTATTACTCATAAGTTTACTGTACCTGTTGATGCTCGTCCGGGTAAGAGTCGTTTGCGTATCGTATTCTCAGATGCATGGTTCGAAGGTTCGTTCTTGCCGACAGGGCTGCATGCTAAAGGGTTCTCAATCGATTTTGGAGTAGAAATTTCAGGTGATAATGAACCTCGTCCTGCTCCGGCAGATAATCATGACCAAGGTACTCCTGAAGAACCGGAAGGTCTCGATCAGACTCCGGAAGGTATCAATAACGTTAATAGCGAGGTATCGAGCTTCTATGTTGCCGATAATGTTATTAATTTTGTAAATGTTGATAAGGCTTGGATTTACAGTGTTGACGGTGGTTTAGTTAAGTATCTGACCAATCCCGATAAATATAGTGTGGCTGATTTTGCAAACGGAGCTTATATCGTTCGTATGCAATACGGTAAAGTTATCCGTTCCGGTAAATTCGTGAAATAAGTAAGATTTGTAAAAAGTTGGAGTGCCCTTCCGAAACTAAATCGGAAGGGCATTTTTTTTGTCAAAGTGGAGTTGTTTGAATTGGGTGTTTAGCTCGAATGATCTGGTTACTTTGAGTAGGAGTCGAAAGAATATACGACAGGTTATAAAACTCTCCGATTTAGTACCGTATTCGTTGACCTCTTTTGACAAAATAATCTCTATGGCAATACTCCTGAATTCTTTTTCCTTCGTAATTCAGGAAGAGACGCTTTTTGAGAATGTTCCGGATGATAGGTAATAGATCTTTATTATCAGCGACTCATTTCCGTGAGAATTTGTATGATCATTACAATAATCATGATAGAGATGTAGTCTTGCAGATTTTCGCGAAGTTTTATCTCTGTACGCATTTTATAACGCTCTACCGATTTTACCGATATACCTAAGGCTTCAGCAATTTCACGGTAGTTTTTGTTTTCGAACCGGCTCATTATGAATACTTGTTGGTATTCAAAAGGCAAGGTTTTCAGAGTTTCGATCATCAGAGATTTGAGCTCGGAAAAAAGAACGACTTCCTCTAAATCGTTACAGCCGATCTCGAACGGGTTTGTCATCTTCCCTTGTATATAATTTTGTTCTATTCGGTTTCTTTGCAAATAATTCAGGCAGAAGTTCCGGGTCATGGTAATCAGGTAATTCTTTGCAGAAGTTTCGATATTTATTCTGTGGCGGTTTTCCCATAAAGATGTAAAAACATCTTGAACCACATCTTCAACAACCTCTTCCGATTCGATATAACGGCGGCCGAATATACATAAGGATGGGTAATAAGATTCGAACAGTAACTTGAACGCTTTTTGACTGTTTTTTTCCGATATTTCTATTAATAGTTCATCAGCCTGCATCTTTCCTCTGTAAACTTAATTTGAATTATGCCGTTATTTTGTAAAAGCATTTCTAAAAATTGAAGTATCTGTCTATTTTCGGTGTAGAATTTGTACACAAAATCAGCTATCTTTATGTTTTTTTGAGCCGGATCAAATTGAAGATTTACAATTATGAGAGCCAATAGTTGTCTGGATTAAACTACCCATCTATAAAATTTTAAATAGAATAACTTTAAATCACCGGTTTCATCTTTGATTAATTATCGTTAATATCCGACTGAAATATAAAAGATAAACTTTACAAAGAACTTTTGGGAGTAACTCCGTTTTTGTGTTGCATGTCGAAAATATGATGCCAATCAATTTTATATTATATCCAAAAGTAATAAATCATTGTAACCCGATTTATAAACACCAAAATAATTTTGTCATATTGAAAAATCAAAGGCTAAATAAGTATAAAAAAATGGAATATACAAGGATTAATCTGTTTTTATTTTTTTGAAAAACGCTTTTTTATTTAATTGTTTTTGATGTTTTTCCTTTCACTCTTTTTATCCAAAAATCGTTCAGGTAGATATATAATATTATAAAAGCCTACAAAATCAGCTTTTTATAAAAAACTGTAGGTGTAGCTGTCTGTTTTTGCTGGAGCAGTTTGTCTATTAAACGAATTATGCAAAAACAGACATGGAAAAGATTTCAGAAAATATAAAACCCCAACCTCAAAAAGTCTTCGATTATTATAGCGGGAAGCTCGACCCTGAGGAAGGGAAAAAAATAGAAAAACAGCTTTCGGAGGAAAATGCTGCACTATTAGCTTCAGTAAAGAAGCTGTTAGCTTTAGATAAACAAATGAATGAGTTGTCAGAAATTGATACTCGTAAGGCATATAAAAAAGTATCGTCTCGTATAAATGCTAATAGACGTTCTCGTATATTCGAGATATTCAGTCGTGTGGCGGCGGTTATTGTTCTTCCGCTCATCGGGCTGACCGGAATTTTGGGTTATATGCAAATTAAGGATACATTCGCAGATACTACTTATGTCGAAGTGAATGCAGCTCCGGGAACGATTTCTAAATATCAGTTGCCTGATAAATCGTATGTCTGGCTTAATTCGGGAAGTTGGTTGCGTTATCCGACCCGTTTTAATGAAAAATCCCGAAGCGTAGAAATACGAGGAGAGGCTTATTTTGAGGTAGAGTCGGACAAGAAACATCCGTTTTATGTAAACACTCCCGGTGGATTGAGCGTTCGAGTTACGGGAACGAAGTTTAATGTGAATGCTTATGACGATGAGCGTACGATCGAGGTCGTATTGGAAGAAGGACGGGTAAGTGTTGAAAATGCAGCCGGCAATGTTAATACGGCTCTTAGACCCGGAGAGTGTTTCTATTATGACCGCCAAGATAAGAATACGTATGTGAAGTCTATCGAAACTTATGAAAAAACAGCATGGAAAGATGGAAAAGTCGTTTTCAGAAATGCCTCGTTGGATAAAATATTCAAGTTCCTTTCTCGCCGTTATAATGTAGATATTCATTTCGTAAATAAAAAGAATACCGAGTATAATTACCGTGCAACATTTACCGGAGAAGATATTTTTCAAATCTTGGATTATTTGAGCATGACTGCTCCTATAAAATGGGAGGTTGCCACTCCTACCCAGAATTGCGATACGACACTTTCTCGAAAGCGAATCAATATATACCTTGAATAAAGTGATAAATAATAATAGAAGTTGAAAATTTAAAATTTGTATGCCTATGAAATCTTGAGAAACACAACAGCAAAGCTCTTGAAAATCAGAGCAGGCCATTATTATGTAAAAATTAGAGATTAATTTAAGTTATAAAGAATATCATGAAAAAAAAGAAAAAGTGTGAATATCATACAGTTACTTCCTGTATGTTTCGAAAAATGAAGATCGGGTTGTTTCTCTCCCTGTTTGCTTTCTCTCAAATTCAAGCTGAGAATCTTTATGCTCAAAGTGGGACAATTTCTATTTCGGTAAATAACGAACCGGTAGAACAAGTTATCGAAAAGATCGAGAAAAACTCGGATTATGTCTTTTTGTATAATGACAAGTCTATCGACTTGAGCCGTAGGGTATCTGTTAAAGTAAATGACGGTACTATCGATGCCGTTCTTGATGAAATGTTCAAGGGAACAGGAGTCAAATATACCATTTCGAACCGTCAAATTATACTTTCTCGAGAAACAGTTGCTCATGCGGGAAAAATGACCGGATCGGCCTCTCAGCCGGCTGCGCAGGATGGGAAAATCTCGGTATCGGGAACTATCGTAGACGAAAAAGGTGAGCCTATTATCGGTGCTAATATCGCACAAAAAGGGACGACCAACGGTACTATTTCTGATTTTGACGGAAATTTTACAATTAAAGTACCGAAAAATAGCGAGTTGCTTATTTCTTATGTAGGTTATGTTTCTCAAACGGTAAAAGCAACCGGAGGTACATTGAAGATCGTTTTAAAAGAGGATGCCAAAGTCTTGGGAGAAGTTGTCGTTACGGCTATGGGTATCGCCCGTAAAGAAGAAACATTGACTTATTCTACTCAGACGGTAGGTGGCGATGAGCTTACTCGGGCCAAAGAGTCGAATCTTATCAATTCTTTACAAGGGAAAAGTGCGGGACTCGTGATTACGCCTAATTCGGGAGGTGCTGGGGGAGCATCGAAGATATTGCTTCGCGGTAATGCCTCGATAATGGGAAATAACAGTCCGCTGATCGTTATCGATGGTGTGCCGATGAGGAATGAGGTATCCGGCGAGATGGATATGGATTCCGGTGGCGCTAATTTGATGGTTAGTGGTTCGGCAGAAGGAAGTGATGCGCTTTCCCAACTTAATCCGGACGATATCGAAAGCATTACGGTATTGAAAGGTGCCAATTCGGCTGCTTTATACGGTAGTGCTGCGTCTAACGGAGTGTTGATGATCACTACGAAAAAAGGCCGTGAGGGGACTTTACGCATCGATGTGTCGAGCAGTACGACATTTGAAACGCCTTTGGTATTGCCTAAAGTGCAGAATACTTATGGGGCGCTGATGGCCGGTTCTACCGAAAACGGTTTTACAATGGGGTCTAACAGTTGGGGGCAACGGATCTCCGATCTTTCCGATGATTATTTTAATTCGCAATATTCACCGTATCATTTGAGCCGGAATGCTTATAACCCGAGCGATTTTTTCAAAGTGGGAACTAATTTCAACAATACGGTAGCTTTAAGTGGCGGTAATAAAACGGTACATACCTATTTCTCCTATGGAAATACGACTGCAAACGGTATTATCGAAACGAATAAGTTCCATCGTCATAATCTGGCCTTGCGCGAAAATTTCTCTTTCTTCGATGATAAGCTAAAGATCGATGTTTCTGTCAACTATATCAATCAGAAAACTATAAATCGCCCTCACGGGGGAACATTCTTTAATCCGATTTATCAGTTATATACTGCTCCTCGCAATCTGGATATGAACTATTACCGTAAAAATTATTATGATTTGAACGGTACTTGGACATCTAATCCTTATAGTATAATCGAGCAACAGACCGGTAAAGACGGACTTCCTATCTCGGTAATTAAATCGGGATATACTTCTCAGCTTTCTGATGCTAATTATGGAAAACAAGTTTGGTTTACCGACGCTATTAATTTGAATAATCCTTGGTGGTTACTCAATCGCATGACCAGCGAGGATGTCGTAAACCGTACGTTCGGTAGCGTGTCTGCTAATTATCAAATTTTAGACGGGCTTAATTTGCAGGCTCGTGTGAAATACGATTATAACGAGAGAAACAGCGAAAATCGCCAATATGCCACTACTTGGGGGAATGCCGAGATGATAGACCGTGGACGTCTTATTCTCGAACACACTAAGTATTATGATTTCTACGGAGATTTTATGTTGAGTTATAATAAAAATATAGGAGATTTTTCATTAGGTATAAATGCGGGTGGTTCTATGTTTAATTCTGCTTCTGACCTGTGGAAGATTACTCCGGTTGCCAAGTCTGGAGCTCCTTATATTGTCGATCTTTCTTGTAATCAGTTTGTGTTGGAAGATATTTATTTGAATAGCAGCGAAAATTATGGAGGATTAGTCGATAAAGATTGGGAGCGTTCCATATTCGCTACTGCACAATTGACTTATAAAGATAAAGTTACGGTCGAGGGTAGTTACCGAGATGACTGGTATCGCGCTTTCACGCAGTTCCAAGATATGTCTCCGCACTTTGCCTATTACTCTGCCGGTGTTAATGCTCGGCTTTCCAATATATTCGAATTGCCGCGTCAGATCAATGAGTTAAAAGTTCGCGCTTCTTACTCTGAAGTAGGTAACTCCGTGCCTAACTCGTTGCTATTGGCTTCTGCAAAACGCAATCCGGTGACCGGAGCTTATATCAATAGCGGTGTAGTATCCTTTAAAGATCCGAAACCCGAGACGACTCAATCTTTTGAGGCGGGTTTTGATATCAGCTTGTTAGACCGCACGATCAATTTAGAAGCTACTTATTACAATGCGCTCATGAAAAATCAATATATGACATATCCGGGTGCCGGTAATAAGACGATTTTTATCAATGGTGGAAAAGTCCGCAACCAAGGTATTGAGTTGACTGCTTCCTATGTTTTGGCTCCTAACCGCAATTTCAGTTGGGTAACCAACGTGAACTATGCGTTTAATGATAATAAGATTATTACGGTGGCGCGTAAACAAAATGGGCAGCCATATAAATATGAAGTGGATATGGGAAACCTCAGCGGTTTGAAAGTAAAATTTGAGGAAGGTGGCTCTTATGGAGATTTGTATGCGGTAGGATTTATGACCGATGAAGTTACCGGAGAGGTGATTGTTGACGAAGAAGGTAAGCCTTTCAAGAAAAACGGGCAAGCCACTGAATATTTGGGAAATATGAATGCTAAACATACTCTCGGATGGGCGAATACCTTCACGTATAAGGATTTTCAGTTCTATTTCTTGATCGACGGTAAAATCGGCGGTAAGGTAATCTCGTTTACCGAAGCCTACCTCGATTATTTCGGAACTTCGGAAAGAACCGGTCAGGCTCGGGATAATGCTGTGGCGAATAATCTTTACTGGACTTCTGAGGACGGAACTATTTCCAAACCGGGAATGTATATCCCCGGTACGACACAGGTTGTTCCTGTCGAGTCATACTATACTACTATCGGTGGTGGAACTCCGGTAGGCCGCAATTATGTATATAATGCTACCAATTTCCGGTTACGTGAAGTATCTATCGGATATACGTTCCGTAATCTTTTCGGAGCAGGTAAAAACTTGACCCTTTCGGCAAATGCCCGGAATCTGTTTTTCCTCTATAAGGATGCACCCATCGATCCCGAAACATCGCTCAGTACGCAGAATGCATTAGGTAATGTCGATATTTTCAGTATGCCGACAACGCGCTCTTATGGTTTAACAGTTAAAGCAACATTCTAAACGAATAAAGTTATGAAGAAAAAATATTTTTCCGTAATGATATTAGCGGCAACGATATCTTTGGTCGGTTGTGGAGATCCTCTATTGGATGATCTCAGCTTGAATACTCAAGTTTCTTCGAGTGATCTTTCTATTGCAGAGGATTATGATCAAGCAGTCGGTTTTTTTCTGACTGCCCAACAAAAGATGCATGACATAGGAACTTCTGGAGGTGCGCATGTCTATCAGGTACAATTTAATATCCATATCGACAATTATGCCGGTTATATGGCAAGTACCCAAAATTTTAGCGGTAATTTGCCTTCTACGTACCGTTATTTCCCGGAGTATGCCGACGGTCCTAAGGCCAGTTTCTTTAACGTAGCTCATGCAGCATTGCCTGTTATGCGGTCTGCCGATCAGCTCGATCTGAAAGAGATCGGTGCGATGTGTAATATCATGTACTGTTTCTCGGCGCTGGAGTTATCCGACATTTATGGTCCGTTTCCTTGGACTGATTACAAGAATGATGTTCAAGAGCCGCCTGTTACTTATGAGCCGATGGATGTGATTTACGATTCGTTGTTTTACAATTTGAAAAAATCTGCCGAAATATTAGAGAATTTTTCGAATACGTCACAAGAACATCAAGATAGGATCAATAATGTACTTGCTCAGTATGATCGTATTTGTGGGTCGGTAGATGTATGGCGGAGATTCGCAAACTCTATACGTATGCGTATGGCGTTGAGAATGAGCAATGTTAATCCTGCAAAAGCGGAAGAGGAGGCTCGTTCGGCATATAATGACGGACTGATTGAAAAATCGATAGCATATAATCAAAATGTACATGACGGATTGTCCCATCCTATCGTATTTATTTCGACCCTTTGGAATGATACCCGTTTAAACGCATCGATGGAGAATATCATGAAACGGTTGAACTATCCTTTTATGGAGACGATTTTCCTGAAAAATGGAGGTGCAATCAAGAATACTTCTACGGGAGAAAAAGTTTGGGATGAAAATAACGGTATTGTCGGTGTCCGAACAGGTATATCGCTAACTGCCCGTGATGATAATAATCCGTATATCAATTTCTCTATGGTAAATAGTGCCTATAATACTACACCGGTTGCCCTTTTTAAACTTTCAGAGCGTTATTTTCTTGAAGCCGAAGCGGCTCTTCGTTGGAATATCGGGTCTTTGACATCCAGTTACTTGAGAGGAATTGTGGCGAGTTTTGCGGACTTCGATGTAGCTCAGACCGATGAGAAATTCCGGACTTATTGGGCACAGAAAGATAGCGATATCGATACTTCCATAGATTATGAAGATCCGAGTAACCCGAGAAATAATATTGAAGGTCTGTTAACTGTCGGTGTAACTATAAATTCGTCAGATGCTCCTGCTATAAAACTGGAAAAGATCATTACTCAAAAATGGTTGGCTAATTTCCCGATGGGGCTTGAGGCTTGGAATGATTTGCGCCGCACCGGTTATCCTCGTATTTTCCCGACGAACGATATCGGTGACGGTACATTGGGTAAAGGACGTATGATACGTCGTATTCCGTGGAATGAAACCGATGCTTCGGCTGCACAAGATATTGCCAATAGTGGATTGGATGCACTTGGTGGCGGTAATTATGAGCGTACGACTCTCTGGTGGGATGTTGAAGATCCTGCCGGTTTAGGGGATAATCGTTGGTGGGAACGTGCGGCTGTCGGGCAATAAGAGTTATCCTTAAATTTTAGGGGGGTGATATCGGGTATCTCACCTCCCGGATACAAAATACATATTATTAATTTAAAATGGAAAAAACATGAAAACGAAGACTTGGTTATTTTCTCTGCTTTCGTGTATTGCGGTTTCTTCTGTTTCTGCGCAGAATATTCCCTCGCACGATGCATACGTGAAACTTTATGATGATAATGTTTCGCAGAATTTTTATGACTATTTCAGAACATGGGAACCCGGACAGGCATTGTCGGAGGATGAAAATTTCTTTATTTCCCGCGTACCGTTAAAAAAACGTTTTGAAAATGCAAATACGCAGGTCGATCCGAGTATGACGACCGAACGTAAATTTTCGATGTGGACTCCGATGGGAGTTGCAGATACTTATTGGCAATCATTGCCCCGTTATGTATTTGATGGCGATAATTTCAGTATGTGGTCTTATGTCGATTCGCAGGGAGGATGGTCTTTACCGTGGATACGTATTCCGGGAGCCTATTCTGATGTAACACATCGGAATGGTGTAGCGAATAGTGGCGGTTTGATCTTTTTCGATTCTTGGGGCGGAGACAATACTAATGCCAATGAATGTGTGAAAATGTTGACCGAAAAAGAGAACGGGAAATTTAAATACGCTGAAAAACTTGTGAAATTCATGCGTTATTACGGAGTAGATGGTTTAGGAATCAATCCCGAAGGTTCTGTACCGAATGCGTCGGATTTTCAAGATTTTATTATTGAGTGCCGCCGCATTGCAGAAGAACTGAATTGGCAGTTCCATGTTTATTGGTATGGTACCAGTTCGAATGACGGTAGGATGGACTTGGGCTCGGATTTTGTCGCTTCGAAACAAAACTGGTTATGGAAAAATAATAGTCAGGTAACCGACATGTATATGCTGAATTATAGCTGGTCTTCTGGTGCTTCAAGTTCTGTAAACCTCGCGAAATCTATCGGTGCTGATCCGTTTACTTTGTATGCCGGTTATGATATTCAGGGAAATTGGCTCGGTCGTGGATATTGGAGTACATTGAAAAATACGGATATGTCGATAGCATTCTGGGGAAATCATACGACGAATATGATTTATCAGAACTCTTCCGAGTTCGGTTCGGGAGATGAAGCTGTCCAATATTGTTATTTGGATAAGCAAGAACAGGTATTTTCGGGGGGATTGCGTAATCCGGCCAATCGCCCTGCGATAAAAGATGGGATTACAAGTGCAAGTGAAGCTGCCATGGAAGCCTTTCATGGTATTGCCGAATTTTTACCTGCCCGTAGCGTATTGCAGGAATTACCTTTTGTGACACGTTTTGGGTTAGGTAATGGTAAAGTATTCAGAAGCGAAGGCAAAGTGACTTTCAATAACAAGTGGTTTAATGTCGGTGTACAAGATTATTTACCCACATGGCGTTGGTGGATTACCGATGCAAACGGTAGCGTACCGTCAGATCCTATTGATTGCGGGTTTACATTTGAAGACTCTTGGTATGCCGGTTCTGCATTGAAATTGTCGGGAGCGACTAAAGTTTCCAATATCAGATTGTTTAAGACCAATTTCAACATTGCTAAAGGTGATAAGATCTCTATGCGGTATAAGGTAAATAACGGTACGGAATCTCATTTGAAACTGATTTGGTCTAAAGTAGGTTCTGAAACTGATTTCCAAAGCGCAGAGATTCCGGCTGCCGCAGCAAAGGGAGAATGGACGGAGTTCTCAAAAACTGCTAATGCGTTGGGTATGACCGGAAATGTCGCTTGCATTGGATTGGCTGTTGAGAATACTTCTGCCGATTATGAATTGTTAGTAGGAGAGTTTGCTATTGTCAACAATAATGTAACTCCCCATCCGGTAACACCGACAATTATTACAGATGAAAGTAAGATATTAAAGAAACGCACTTATAACGCGCTTGATTTTAAATTCAGTTGGAAATGTGCAGATCCTAATCCGAGTGATCCATCTTTGCCTATCTATAATGAAGATGTAGATACGTGGTATTTCGAAGTGTATAGTCAGGCAAAAGGTGAAGAACCGATCCTTTGCGGAACTACTTCATCTTGGGCTCATTATGTAGTCGGTGCTCCGGTATCTTCAGATAATTCTATATCAGAGTACCGTGTCGGTGTACGGGCTGTTGCACCTGATGGAAAAACAACCAGTGACATTGCTTGGACTGATTATCTGAGTATTCCGGTTACGATGGTTGACGGTATCGAATGTAATAAAGCTGTAATCAAGGCAGGGGAAGAATTTACCGTGTCATTGCTCGATCCTAATCAAGAAGAACCGATGTTCTGGGAACTTATCAATTCGACTACCGGTGAAAATAAAGGTACTTTTGATATGGGACGTTCATTTACGACATCTCTTTCGGAAGAAGGTTACTATGACGTGAAAATAACAAAACAAGACTTGACCGAGTTGACTTATCGGGGATATGTACAGGTATCGCCTGCCGCTACCGGTGCTTTACCATTGATCGATGATATTACGGCTTCGAAAACAGAGGTGGATCTGAGCCAATCGGATGAACCGGTTACGCTTACATTCACCGGGCGTAAGGGCGAAGGTACGGTATCTCGTGGTTTGAAGATCGATGACCCGTATATGTTCCGTATTCCGTCGGCATTCTTGCCTAAAAATCAGGGTACTTATTCTATCGGATTTTGGCTTAAACCGGATAAGTTCTCTCATGCGCAAATGGGAACAAACTTGGTAAATCAGAGAGATTTATCTCTTAGCTGGCCTAACAATAACTGGGGTGCTTTTTGGGTACATATCTGGCCGAAAACTATGTCTAAGACTGACCCTGATGAGGTTGTAATAGAGGATAATATCGTATCGTTCACGATGTATAACAATGAATCTACGATTTCGTTTAACGGGAATAGTAATAAGCATGAAATACCTAATCTGAATTGTTGTACTGACGGGACATATTTCAAACAGGAATCTTATAGCCTGACACCGGGTCAATGGACTCATATTATGATTATGTTCGACGGATCTCAACAACGTATCTATTTTAACGGTAAACAGGTAGGTGCTTGTTCTGCAAGTAAGATTGGTTATAACGACTCTCCTATTTACTTCGGCGGATCGAATGTTTATCATTCAGGTTTTACAGGTGTAATCGATGATGTGCAGATATGGCATAAGGCTCTTTCTGACAGTGAGGTAGTAGCGTCGATGGCCGGTTATGACGGTAAAGAGATACCTTCCGGCTTGCAAGGTTATTGGACATTTGAATCGGATACATATAATGAAGGTGAGAAAACTTTTGAAAATAAGGGATTACTTACTACTGACAGTAAAGCTTCTTATATAGAATTTAAAGGGTCGGCCGGAGAGAATTCTTCGCTTACCACTGAAGTTGTAATTCCTGCCTCGATTAATATTGAAGGTAATCCGGCGCTTTCCGGCTCGATGCCGATCACAACGACTGCAACTTATGAAGTAGAAAATGCCAAAGTTACAGGTAATGGTGACAATGCAACTGTTGCTTTTGATACTAACGGTACTTATGATGTTACTCTTACGTTGCAAAATGGTTGGGGTACAGCGACAATGACGAAATCTCAATATATTGTAGTTGTAGGCGGAACTACGGGTATTGATGAAAATAATGTCGTAGAATCCTTGTCGGTATATCCGAATCCGTTTATTGAAAATATAAACTTGCAGTTTGCCGTCGACGGTAATTATCAAGTAGATGTTTTCGATGCACAGGGTCGTCAGGTAGCGTCTAAAAAATATCAGGCGAGAGCCGGAGAAATCTGTACAATGTCGATGGATAATGCAGCTAAGGGCATTTATTCGGTTGTGATTTCTCAAGACGGGAAACGGGTGAAAGCCTTGAAGTTAGTGAAATAGTATAATATAGATTTATTACCTGCACACATTGTGCAGGTAATAAATCTATATTCATATAACGTTGAATAAAAAATTGGACTAAAATTGAAAATTATCCTGTCATCGGGTAATTTATCTAATGAACTCTCTGTAATTAAAAAATAGAACGGAGGCATTCGTGTTCCGATATGACAAAAATGGAATAATTAAAATCTATAAATAGTATGAAGAAACATTTGTTTGTATTAGGAGTATGTCTCCTTTCATTGACTATAATTTCGTGCAAACAGCAAAATGCACCGAATACTTATTCTGTTATTCCTTATCCGAACTCATTAGTTCCGGAAGAAGGTACATTCGCATTTAATAAGAAAACTAAAATTATATGTACTCCATCACTCGATTCGGCATCTCAGGAGGTCGTTCGTAATTTCAGTGCGCTGCTTAACAATACGGCGGGTTTGAAAACCGAGTATATAGTTGAAGATGAGAAAGGAGAGGAGAATATCGTCTTTTTCGATTTAGATACATCTATTGCTGATGAAGGTTACTCTTTAGATATAGACCCTTCGAAGATTATAATTAAGGCAAGTTCGGCTGCCGGATTTTATTATGCCGTTCAATCATTAAAACAAATGCTTCCCATAGCTGTATATGAAGATAAAAAGAGTGATTCGGCACAAAAGTGGGAAGTCCCGTGCGTTCATATCGATGACGCTCCGCGTTTTTCTTATCGGGGAATGCATCTTGACGTAGCACGCCATTTTTTCTCTGTGGATGAAGTAAAAAGATATATAGATTTGCTGGCCATGCATAAGTTGAATGTGTTCCATTGGCATCTTACCGATGATCAGGGCTGGCGCATAGAAATTAAGAAATATCCCAAATTGACCGAAATCGGCAGTATTCGTAAGCAGACTATGGTTGGGAAAAATTTCGATCGATATGATAATACTCCGTACGGAGGATATTATACGCAAGATCAGATTCGGGATATTGTCAATTATGCAAAAGAACGTTTTATTACCATAATTCCGGAAGTCGATCTTCCCGGTCACATGGTGGCTGCTTTGGCTTCTTATCCTTCTTTGGGTTGTACGGGAGGACCGTATGAGGTACAGGGAATGTGGGGAGTACATCCGGATGTTTTATGTGCCGGAAAAGAGGAAACGTATGAGTTTGTTACGGACGTATTGTCTGAAGTTATAGAATTATTTCCTTCCCGATATATTCACATCGGAGGAGACGAATGCCCTAAAGATCGTTGGGAAAAGTGTCCGCTTTGTCAGGCACGTATTCGGAAATTGGGTTTGAAAACCGATAAGGAACACACGGCTGAAGAACGGTTGCAAAGCTATTTTATGACTCGTGTCGAGGAATTTCTGAATGAAAACGATCGTCAGATCATCGGTTGGGATGAAATTCTTGAAGGGGGTGCTGCTCCTAATGCGACAGTCATGTCGTGGAGAGGTACCGATGGCGGTGTGCAGGCTGCAAAATTGCGTCATAATGTCGTTATGACTCCCAATACTTATCTCTATTTCGATTATTATCAAAGTGAAGATACTCAGACCGAACCGCTTGCGATAGGCAGTTATGTGCCTCTTGAAAGAGTATATGATTTTGAGCCTGTTCCGGATACGTTGGATAATGATTCTAAAAAATATATTCTGGGAGCTCAGGCTAATCTTTGGACTGAATACATTTCCGATTTTAAACAGGTCGAGTATATGTTGCTTCCGCGTTTGGATGCTTTGAGCGAGGTACAATGGACTTGGCCGGAGAATAAAAATTGGGTGAGTTTTCTCGATCGTCTTCAACATAATATACAAGTGTATGATCTGAAAGGATACAATTATGGCAAGCATATATTCGGCATTAACCCTGAATATAGAATTATTCCGGAAAAGCATTGCATAGAGGTGACTTTGAGAACTCAAGGTGATGCTCCTGTTTATTATACACTCGATGGAACGGTGCCGACAGAAAAAAGCACGAGATATGCACAGCCGATCGAATTGACGGATGATGCCGATCTGAAAGCGATTGTAGTACGTCCGGGAATGAAAACCAATATGTTTGAGAAAGAATATGTATTCAATAAGGCTACGGCACGTAAGATAACATTGAACAGTGCACCGAATGACCGTTACACGTTTAAGGGGGGGCAGACTCTTGTAGACGGAATGATCGGAGATATGGGTTTTGCTACCGGTCGCTGGATCGGGTTCAGTCCCGGAGATTTGGATGCCGTGATCGATTTAGGTGAGACAACATTTATTTCCAAAGTCGAATTGGGTATTCTGTTCGATAAAGATAATTGGATATTCCCTTCTGATCGTATTTCGGTATTAGTTTCTCAAGATGGTGTGAAATATAACAGTGTAGCAGATACGGTATTGGTGTTGCCGGATCAGAGTGTGAAGAATGACCGCATGATTCAAGGTGTAGCTTTTGATCCTGTAAATACCCGCTATGTAAAAATTAAGGCCAACAGTGTAAAATCGTTGCCTGCATGGCATGGTGCGAACGGTAAGCCCGGATTTTTATTTGTGGATGAAATAAATATATATTAAGTATTTTATTCAAACAGGCTCTTAGAGCTTATTTTAAATAATACTCATAGTTTATGAAATAAATTCTTAATCCGCAAAGTGAGATTTTTCTGAGCAAATAAATTTTCCTCCGGAGAATATTTAGATTTTTCGGTATCTGTCCGAGGTAAACAGGTATAAATGCAAATTGAGATATTCTCCGGAAAAACAGATTTTGGTATGGCGAAAAAGCTGGTATTATTATCTTTTTTATCTCTATTCTTGTCGTTGCCTTTGAAAGGTCAACGACAAGAACAGATAACGCTTCAACTTATTCCTTATCCGCAGAAGTTGATATTCGGTGCGGGAACATTCTTTTCTAAAAATCCGGATGTCGTATTTTCCGGAATATCTTCTGAGGAAGAGAAAATTTTAATGAATGAGTTGCGTTCTTCGTGGAGTACGATTGACCGGAAGAAAAAAGTATCCGGGAAAGATGTTATTTATATTCAGAAGATACGAGACGGAGAAGAATCTGTCTCCGGCAGTTATAATTTGGAAATCTATCCCGAAAAAGTCATTATTTCGGCAAATAATGATGAAGGCTTGTTTTATGGGGTTCAGACTTTGAATCAGATTATGATGTCTTGTGCCGGCAGTGCGCTCCCTTGTCTGAAAATCGAGGATTATCCCCGATTTCCTTATAGAGGCATGCATCTGGATGTTTCTCGTCATTTTTTCGATACCGAATTTATAAAAAAGCAGTTGGATGTTATTGCCTCATATAAACTCAATCGGTTTCATTGGCACTTGACCGACGGTGCTGGGTGGCGGATTCAGATAAAGGAATATCCGCTTTTGACCGAAGTGGCGGCATGGAGACCGGCTCCTACGTGGAAAGAGTGGTGGAACGGAGATCGGCATTATTGTCGGCAGGATGTTCCCGGAGCTTATGGAGGCTTTTACACTCGTGAGGATATAAAGGACGTGTTGGAATATGCCCGTTCTAAACATATTACGATAATACCCGAGATAGAAATGCCGGGACATAGTGAAGAGGTTTTGGCTGTTTATCCCGATTTATCTTGTTCGGGAGAACCATATAAAAACGGAGAGTTTTGTATCGGCAATGAAAATACGTTTAAATTTCTTGAAACCGTATTGAATGAAGTTATCGCGCTTTTCCCTTCGAAGTATATTCATATAGGAGGTGATGAGGCCAATAAGGAAGCATGGAAAAAATGTCCTAAATGTCAGCAAAGAATGAAAGATGAGGGGTTGAAGTCTGTGGACGAATTGCAGAGTTATCTGGTGCATCGTATAGAAAAGTATCTTAATAGCAAAGGACGGGAACTGTTGGGATGGGATGAGATTTTGGACGGCGGACTTTCGCCGAATGCTACGGTTATGTCGTGGCGGGGTGAAAAAGGCGGAATACAGGCCGTAAGAATGGGACATGATGCGATCATGACTCCTGGAGAATATTGTTATTTCGATACATATCAGGATAATCCGTCGGGAGAACCGGAAGCTATCGGCGGATATTTGCCGTTGAAGAAAGTATATTCTTATAACCCTGTACCTGATTCTTTGACTTTAGAGGAGAGTAAACGCATATTGGGTGCGCAAGCCAATCTTTGGGTAGAATATATCCCGACGCAAAAGCATGTCGAATATATGATTTATCCTCGTTTGCTTGCACTTTCTGAGGTAGTATGGAGTAATCTCGAAAATAAATCGTGGCCGCGTTTCCGTTTGGCGGTTAATAAACATGTTTCATGGTTATGGGATAAAGGGATAAATGCGCATCCTGTTGCCAATGGAGTAGTCATGTCTCAGGTTGTAGATACTTTGAAGCGTGAAATTCGGGTTTCTTTCGAATGCGATCGTATCCCGTCCGAAATTCGTTATACGCTCGACGGATCGGAGCCGACATTACAATCGGCGTTATATGCTGTTCCTGTTTCTGTTAAAGACTCGGCAGAGATAACCGTCGCACTTTTTGGGGAGGGGAAACAGTTGACCCGTTCACAAAAATATAAAGTTTATTATCATAAAGGAATCGGAGCGAAAGTCGTTTATAAATTGCCTTATAGCGATCATTATAAAGCCGCTTGCGAATCGTCTTTGACCGATGGTTATACGGGAGGAAACAGTTATGGAGATGGCAGATGGCAAGGCTTCTCCGGAGATATGGATTGCATTATAGATATGGGTAAAGTTACCGATATACATACTGTAGAGGCTAATTTCATGCAGCAGCCCGGTCCTTGGATTTGGTTTCCCGAATGGACGGAAATCTGGATATCCGATGATGGAAAAGAGTATTCGCGTCTGAATCGTATCGATAATCCGGTAGGTCGTGATACGGAGGGGATGATGATCCGGAACTTCGGGTATAATGGATATGTGAAGACTCGTTATATCCGTTATAAAGCTCATCAAGTGCCTAAAGAGGGTGCTTATATGTTTATCGATGAAATAAATATACGTTGATCATTAAGGATACTACGATCAATCTTTTCTATGAAAAAACATTTTATGATGTAGTATGTGTAGTGTTGGAACTCCCGGGGCTTGTGAGAATAATTCCCGGGAGTAATTTTTATTCCTGTTTTCGAAAATGTATTTACGATTTCCGCAAAAATTTTGAGAAACTGTTTCCGAGAAAGAGACACAAAAAGTCGGATATATGTTTTTTTGTTGGAAAATTAAGATAGACTCTATATAAAAATTTCAGGTTTTGGTAAAAAAAATAAAAAAAGGTGACGTTTTTATGTCTGTTTGTTTGTCTATATATACAAAATAGAAAAATATTTTTCCATTAACCTTGAAGATTTTGACCATGATAGAAGATTTTTTGGAATATTGTATTTTTTCGTTCCTTATATCGTCTGCCTATGCCTTGGCAGTATGTTTTCGGGTATCGATAAACTTTACCAATCTCTATTTTGCTAAATCTTTTGATATTGATGAACTATACGATTCTATTGCTTATAGGGTAATAGAAGTAAAAGAATATTCTTTTTCTTATAATATGTTCTTTTTAAGTAGGGGCATTGAAATGAGAGAGAATAAAGACGTTTGAAAATATTGTAAAGTCGAAGTTTACTTAAAATTTAGGACTATTTGATTAATAAATCAATATATCAATGTCTAACTTAAATTTGTTTGAAATGAAAAAACTAAACTTTTTTTTCTTTCTTAGCCTTTTTGCGTTGACGGGGTATTTTGTTCCGGGAATTGCCCAGAATAAGGCTATCGATATTCCGTCTTTTACACGCTTGGAGATTCTGGATGAGGAGCTTTTGGGGACTCATTCGGAACAGGAGAACTATGATAACAGGAGGGGAAAGTCTTTTACCTATTCGGCGTGGATAAAGATATCTTCGGTGACGAATGCTCCGGCTATCATGGGACAAGCTGCCCAAGCCCATTATTTGCATAACGGCAGTTTGGTGCTTTCTGTGACAACCTCCAATACTTTGTCGTTAAAGGTTCAATCTTATGTAGACACCGACTTATGGACACATTCAGCTACAGACGTGGCGATCGAAACGAACGTATCGTTGAATGAGTGGACATTTTTTACTATCGCGTATAATGCAGATGAAAAACTTATATCCGTTTACGTGAATGGTGAGAATGTGAAAGACGTAACGGTTGCTGGTAGCGGGCTTTCGTTTTTCCAAGACGATCCCGGTATCTTTTTTGTAGGGAATGCTACTTTTGCAGGGGCTTGCGATGAAGTGCAGTTCTATAATAAGGCATTGACCGCAAGCGAAGTGAAAGCTTCCATGAACTTGACTTCTGCTACTGACGCTCTTATCGCGTGGTATGATTTTAATACGGAACCCGCTACGACAGGAACGTTTGCCAATAAAGTGACAGATGGCGAATATGCAGCGGTAAACGCTGTCTTTAAACAGATTTCCGGAGGAAGTGATTGGGGAGGCGGAGATCACGCTTCTGTAAACGCTACAGTTTCTTCTCCTACGTTGGTGGATGGACGGGAAATCGTTCAGCAGTTTACTTATACTTACACGACAGTCGATGGAGGGTCTGTTACGGCGAAGATAGGAGATAACACTATCGATACCGGAGAAAAATTCGAAACGGGATCGGATATTGTTTTGACAGTATCTGCTAATGCAGACTATGAATTATCTTCTTTGTTGGTAAATGATGTAGAAAAGAAAAATGAAGTACTTGATGGGACATTGACAATTGCTGACGTAACATCTGATTTGGTTGTAAAAGCATTGTTCGTTAAAAAAGCAGCATCTTATTGTACTCCTGTTGGAACCACTAATACGGATGTCTATTTAGCTGCTATTACTTCATCGGGAGCAAAAGACGGTATTGAAATTAATTATACAGCAAATTCGGATTTGCCGTCCGGTCAGCCGTATGTAAAATTAGATCAGGTTTTAACGGTGCAGAGAGGTTCTACATTTACCATAAACTATGTGGGAGCTAATAGTGAAGAGGAAAAACCGCAGATTACTTGTTGCCATGCAGAGATTTTCGTCGATTGGAACGGCGACGGAGTTTTTGAAGGTGAAGACGAGGTATTACCGATGATTGGAGCAGATGCAGGAATGGCAACAGGAATTCCTACAGAATCGGGGCGTAATTTGGATGTAAAAAATATATCGCAATCATTTACCGTTCCGGAAGATGCTGTTATCGGTCAGGCTTGTATAAGAATCAGATATGTGGATGCTTGGCATATACGAGGGAATGAAGGTGCTGATACCGAGCATGGAGCTTGTGCGGGCATCAATAAGGGGTGTGCGTATGATATTATACTGAATATTACAGAAGGAGAAGCTCCGGAAGGAAATCTTTATACATATAATACCGTCGCAGGCGGAAGTGTGACAGCTGCTATAGAAAATTCTCCGCTTCTTCCGAATACTCGTTTTGATGACGGATCGGTAATCGTATTGACCGTAGTTCCTGAAGAAAATTATGAACTGACTTCTTTATTGGTAAATAATGAAGAAAAAGTAAGTGAGGTTGTTGGTAATACTTTGACATTGCCTGCTTTGTCTGAAGACTTGACAGTAGTTGCTACATTCACTAAACAAAGCACTCCGGTAGCGGTCAGCTCTGCAATTCATATTCCTGAGAAATCTGGCAGTAACCATTATATGTTCCGCTTTGATGATCAGTTATTAGGAAACCATACAAACGGCAGCACAGATAACGATCAGCGTATTCGCACTTTCACTATGTCTGCATGGGTGAAAACTGCAGGTACAACCGGAGACATTTTAGGGTTGGTACAGTCTAAATTTTATGTAGAAAGCGGATCTTTCGGCGTACGTTTGAGAAATGGAAATCTTGAATTGTTCTCTCGTTGTGTAACATTACCCAGTAATTTTGGCGATGATATAAATGTGAATACAGGAGTTGCATTGCCAGTAGGAGAATGGGCGTTTATTACTGCGGTTATTGATGATGACAACAAGACAATCGCGTTATATAAAGATGGTGAGTTGGTTACTCAACAAAATTTTAATCGGGACGGTTTCGGAATGTTACCGGATAAATCTTGCTTCTTTGTCGGAAATATGGATTTTACAGGTGATATCGAAGACATTCAATTATGGAAAGGTGCTTTAACACCTGAACAGATTAAGGCTTCTCAGGCAGGATATACTCAAGCACCGGAAGATTTATTATATTATTATAAATTTAATGCAGCAGATGTTGATATGACCCAATTCCCGAATAAGGGTACTGGTGGTGAATGCGTTGCTGAATTGGCTTATGGTAAGGTTGAATCGGCCTTAGATCCAGATTTGGGGTATTATGTAGAAATGTATGTTTATACACCTCAAGTACCGGAATATGTTCAGGGTCATGTCAAAGCACAACATGTAGTTACTTATACCGGTGTTTCGAACGGTGGGACATTCACGGTTAAGAACGGAGATACCATAGTAAAAAGCGGTAGCAGTGTAGATGAAGGAACTTGGTTGACGGTAGAAGCCGTGCCGGAAGAGGACTATTTGGTTAAGTCGATCAAAGTGAACGGCGTAGCGATAGAAGGCTCGGGATTCAACCTGTCTGAAGCGAGCGAAATCACGGTCGAATTTACCAATAAGCTGGTTTACAGGTATTCGTCGGTTGAAGGCGGAACTGTGTCGGCAAGTATAGGGGAGGTACCGTTGGACAATGAAGGTGAATTCGATAGAGGTAGCGATGTCGTACTGACGGTATTACCGGAAGATCATTACGAGTTATCATCTCTGTTGGTCAACGGAGACGAAAAGAAAGAGTCTTTAGAATCCGGAAAGCTGACGCTAAGCAATGTTCAGGAAAATATAACGGTATCAGCAGTCTTTGCGAAGAAAAAATATACCGTTACGTTCACGAGCACGGGAGACGGACAATTGGAGTTGAAGAACGGCAGCAGCAGTCTCTCGAGCGGAGCCTTGGTTGAATACGGAACAGAGTTGACTGGTAGTTTGGTTTACAGTGACCCGACTCGATTATCAGCGCTGACCAATAACGGAGAAAGCATATTGGAGAGTGTAGTCAACAAGACGTTTACGATTACGGTATCAGGTCCGGTAGAACTTGTAGCGGAATTCAAGGGAGCTACTTATACGGTAACGTATCCGACCGAATTGACTGGCGGGAAGCTGATCGTGACGAAAGATTCCGACGGAAGTGACATTCCTTCAGGAACAGAATTACAGAAAAACACTGCTATTACGATAATTCCGGAAGCCGAATCGGGTTATGAAGTAGGGAGCTTTACGGTCAACGGCATAGACCGATTGTCGGAGTTGCAAGAGAATGGCGGAGAATACTGGATCACGATAGCAGAGGATGTTGAACTGACTGTGACTTTTACACCGTTGACAGGTATCTCCGGAACAGAATTGACGGGAGTTTACTTCGACCGCACGACATCTGTATTGCATGCACCGGAAGGGTCAATGTTGCGAGTATATAATATAACAGGGTCTGCAGTATTCGAAGGTCAAGGAACACAGAACTTGCAGAAACTGTCTGTCGGGACTTACATAGCTAAAGTGAAAACGGATAATGGTGTCCGTACGATCAAGTTTATCAAAAAATAAGTTTTAGAGTTTTTGTTTTATCAGGGGGAGTGATATCGGATTTCCCGGTTGTCTTCCCCCCTTTTTTTATTTTTACTCTTAGAGCCTGCTTGAATTTTGATCGGCTCGGATTGGGAGTTTCTTTTGGGGATGTTTTTCTGTTTTTTGCAAGGATGATCGCAGACTATCCGGTGAGTGAAAACAGAAAAAAACGGAAGAAAACGTAAATGATTTGGTAATATTTTCTTATTGGAAGGTTTAGCATAGTTCTTAAATATTTCTTTAGACCTGTTTGATTTTTATGAAAAGAATTTTTTGCCATTCTTTTTTATTTCATCTCGGATAAAATTTAAAACAGGTTTTTAATCTGTCGATATTTTGTTGTTTTATTGAATAACCTCTTTATTATGAAAAAAACAAAACATCTTATTTTATTTATTTTCTTGTTGTTTGTTCCTCGGTCGTATAGCCAGTCTTATACTGTTTATCCCGTACCGCAGAAGATGACTATGGGAAATCAAACCGTAGAATTATCTTCCGTTTTTAATGTAATTATTGAAGACGGTATACATACGACGACGATAGACCGGTTGAGAGAAGTCGTTGAGAATGCCGGTTTTACCATGTCGGTCAATGAAGCGGAGACAGCTTCTACTGTCCAAACCAATATTTGGCTTGGAGTAAATGGTTCGGGAAAGGCTGCGGATCGGGCTTCATCTGTTTCTCGTTCGGTATTTGCCGACGGAAGTAATAAATTCGATCCTTATATATTGGAGGTCAATAAAAACCATCCTTTTGGAGATATCGTTATTTTGGGCAACGATAAAGAATCTGCCTATTACGGTATGGCGACATTGGAGCAGATGTTTGAACAGATGGAGGAAAATAAATTGACTACCGTTGTTTTCGAAGATTATGCTTATATGGAGTACAGAGGCATTGTAGAGGGTTTTTACGGTTATCCGTACTCTGTGGAAAATCGTTTGAGTTTGTTGGAATATTGTAAACGCTATAAAATGAACCTTTTCGTTTACGGACCTAAGGCCGATCCTTATCATTTGGGATATTGGCGTAGAGATTATCCTACATCGCTTACTCAGGCCGAACAAGAACAAGGAATGATTACTCAAGACGATTTGAGAACGATAGCTGCTAAAGCACGGTCATGTAACGTTAATTTTGTTTGGGCAGCTCATCCGGCGATGCAAGACGGAATAAGTTTTTCCAGTGAATCGGCAATGGATCCCGGAATAGAGGCGATCATGAATAAATTCGATCATCTCTACGGGTTGGGAGTTCGAGGTTTCGGTGTTTTTATCGACGATATTACTTATACGCCGAGCGGGAGCATGCAGGCATATTTGGCAGATCAGGTACAAAAGAAATTGAAAGAAAAATATAATACCGTTTCGGCGACAAAAGATGAGACGGTTTGTCCTTTGTTTTTCGTCCCGACAGCTTATGCGCTCAACTATGGCGGCTCTTATTCGTTGAATTCTTTGAAAAGCGTCGATTCGGATGCGGTAATTGCCTTTACAGGATATGATTGTTTTTCGAATATTCGAGGCAGTTCGTGTGCCGATATGGCGGGACGTGTTGGCAGAAACCCGGTAATGTGGTGGAATAATCCGGTGAATGACGATCATGATGAACGAATTTATATGCGTGGAGTGACAGCCCATTGGACTATTGAAGATTCTGAGCCGATACCCTCTTTAAGAGGTTTGATGCTTAATCCGATGGGACAAGCTCAAGCTTCGAAAGTCGCTCTTTTCGGAGGCGCTGATTATGCATGGAATCCGGCTCGTTTTGAAAAAGTTTCTAATTGGGAAGCTTCTATAGGGAGTTTGGTCAGAGATGATGAAGCTCTGAAAGAAGCTATGCGGACTTTTGCCATTCATTCTGAATCGGGCATAGAATTGAAAGAAACGGATGAGCTTAAGCCATTATTCGATACGTTTAAATCATCTTATTCTGCAAGCGGGGAATTACCTTCTGTTACAGGTCAATTGGTTGCTGAAATGCAAAAAATTTATGATGCGTGCGTTCTTTTGCGAACAATGGAGCATAGTAGTGATTCTGATCATGTGTTGTTTTATAAAGAAACGAAATATTGGATAGCTAAATTACAGTCGATGAGTAATATAATATTAAAATCACTCACGTTGCTTCAATCGGGGGAGAATAGTCAGTGGACTGATTTTTTAGTGGCAAAAGAAGAATATGCCAAGATACATACCGATCCGGATTTTTTTGTTCCTGCGTTGGAAGGTTCGGGCACATCGACAGAAAAAAAATCGTATGAGGTAACTCCATCCGATGTCAATATGATGCCTTTTGCAGACTGGATTATCGGTAAAATTGCAGATAAAGCTCCGGTTTTGCCTGAACGGTCGCGAGATATAGTTATCATTACTAATGTGAAGGATCTTAGCGGGCCGCAGATAAGCTTAGGAGAATCAAGTGTCGTTTTAGGAAATTTATCCGGAGTTTCTTTAAAGGATGGGGAATATGTAGGAATTTATTTCAATGCGATAAAAAGCGTATCGGTGAACACGCTTCCTGTTTCTATGGCGGAGAAGTTTGCAGTCGAATATTCTATTAACGGTAAGGAATGGACTGTGTTTACACCGGACGGTTCTGTTATGGATATGGCATATATTCGGATTCATAATAATAGCGGGAAAGTGCAGGAAATTCCGGAGAATGAATTTACGATGTCCGTGTCCGGGACAACTCCGGGAACTGTAACAGCGACGACCAACATGAGTGTCTATAGCACATATTCTGTAACGAACGTGATCGACGGTGATGTCGATACTTATTTTTGGAAAGACGGTGCTCAAGCTGTCGGTGATTATATTACACTCGATTACGGAGGAACAGTTCCGTTTTTCGATATAACATTGACATTTACTTCGAATGATCGTCCGACAGGCAGCGGTGTGGTAGAAATATCCGGTGATGGGCAGAACTGGACGGAGGTGTCGACTTTTACTGCATCGGAAATAGAAGCTAATAATTCGGTGTTCTCTTGTAATGCCGGTGGAAAGTACGGACGTTATGTCAGGATGCGGTTGACTTCTGTTTCTTTGAATAATTGGTTGCAGGTTGCTGAGTTTTCTGCTTCTGTTTCAGGAACTACGCCGGTTGCAAGTGATCAAGATGGGAATCCGATATCCGTATTGGATGATCGTTCGCTGATGAACGGATATAAATCGGATAAAGCAGGACACTTGATTTATCGTTTTACTGAGAATATATTGATTCAAAAGGTAAAAATTTACCATTATACTCAATTTACAACCGCAGCGGATAAGCCGTCGATTCAAGTCCTGGCAGATGGTGAATGGGTGGATAAAGGATTTTTGGATGATTATTGTACGGAGGTAGATGTAAGCGATTTGGATAATATATCTCAGCTTAAAATTAGTTGGAACGAATCGAATATACCGACTTTATATGAAGTATTGCCGGAAGGACTTCCTTATGATGAAGGAGGTGAAGTTGTTACCCATTTTGTCGTTTCTTTTGAACAACCTGCACATGGAAAAATTTCGGTAATGGCAGGTGATATGCCAATAGATTCGGGAAGCAGTGTAGAACACGGCACGGAAATAACTATTTCGGTAAGTGCTGATGAAAACTATGAATTAACTGTATTTACGGTTAATGGAGAAAATCGGATGGGAAGTCTTCACGAAGAAGTTTATACGATGACAGTGACGGAAGCTGTAACGATTGCGGCTGAGTGTAGCGAAAGAATGCCGGTTATTGCCGGTTGCGCGATTCGTATTCCTCAGACAGACGGAAATAATCATTATCGCTTCCAGTTTGACGATAAACTATGTGGAAACCATACGGTAGATTCTCAAGTCGGAGATGAGCGCATACGCACTTTTACGATGTCCGTATGGGTAAATCCGTCGGTAAACAGCGGAGATATAATGGGAGCTGTACAGTCGGCATATTATGTCAACTCAGGCTCTTTTGCCGTGCGTTTGACTAATGGTAAATTGGGCTTTTTTACACGTTGTTACGGTAATGGCGGTTACGGCGATGATGTAACGGTTACGACAGATGTAGCACTGCCGGTCGGAGAATGGGCATTTGTAAGTTTAGTAATAGACAGCGAGAATAAGACCATAACCTTGTATAAAAATGGAGAAGAAGTCGCGTCCGAGATATTGAATCGAGAAGGATTCCGTCTGTTACCCGATGAGACTGTATTCTTTGTCGGATGCATGGATTTTGCCGGAGATATCGAGGATGTTCAACTATGGAATGTTGCTTTAACACCTGAGCAGATCAAGTCTTCTCAAGCAGGATATGCCCGAATTCCCGAAAACTTGTTGTATTATTATAAATTCAGTTCTTCGGATGTCGGTTTAACGGAATTTCAAAACAAAGGTGCGGGAGGCGATTGTGCTGCTTATTTGATGAAAGGGACGATTCAGGAATTGAGTTGGGTAACTTATTATCAGAATACGACTTCTCAAGTGCCGGAATATGTTCAGGGTCATAATCAAAATTTGTATAAAGTAACTTATCCGGAAAGTTTAACCGGAGGGTATCTTGATGTCAGAAACGAAGGAGATGATTGTAGTGTCATTTCCGGAACGGAATTATCGGAGAATACGGTTATAACAATCGAACCGATAGCTGACCCGGGATATGAAGTAGGCTCATTTACCGTTAATGATGAAGATTGCCTTTCTGATCTATTAAATAACGGGGGCAAATATCAGATTACAGTTACTGAAGATGTAAACATAGCGATAACCTTTACATATTTAGACGGAGTTCGGGATGAAAAGACCCCGATATCTTACTTTAACCGTTCTACTTCGGTTTTGCATGTTCCGTTGGAGGCAAAAGTAAAAGTTTATGATATTACCGGCTCGTTGGTGTTTGAAGGAATGGGAACACAAAATCTGGTAGAGCTTTTAGCCGGTAGTTATATCGCAAAAATAGAAACTGATAAAGGTTTTTGTACGATCAAATTTATTAAAAAGTAAAATTTTATTTGAACAGTCAGAGTATTAGTGATTTGTAATAATAAGTATAAAATAAGAGATTTATTATATAGTTGTCGTTTTTAAATTTGATAAATTGTCTATACTATAGTTTCATTAATTGTATTTATCGAATTGATGTACGAGTTAATCTATTGTTTAATTAAATAAATCTAAGCTTATGAATAGACGATTATTACTTGGCTTATTGGTATTGTTCGGTTTCTTTATGGGATCTTTCTCTGTTAAAGCCGCAGTGGTTCCGGTAGCGGGATGTGTAGACCCTCAAATAAGTACGGCAGAAGCACCCGTATGGTACACGATAATGTCGTCCCATATAACCGATGCAGATCGTCAGAACCGTTTTTTGGTTTGGGATGGTACAAGATTAAGGACAGAAAAATTTGATCAGGGTATTCCTACTTCTCAACTTGAGAATAAATATTTGTGGCGTCTCGAGAAAGGAAGTGCCGATAATAAGGTTTATATTGTTAATCGTTCGGGAATGCGAGTGTTTGCTGAGGAGGGTATAAGCCCGAATACGGGAGCTAATACTCCTCTTACCGTTACAGAAGCGGGCGTGGAGTGGGTAATGGCATTAAGCAGCTCTACCGGACAGTCTGATTGTGCAGATAAGCAATACTGTTTTAACTACTTGGGGGCAAGTGCTCAGCCGGCATATATGAATGCGATGCAAAGTAGCGATTTAGCGACTTCTTATGGTATAACCGTATATGAGATGGGAGTGCATCAAGCTTCGGGCTGGTTTTTTTATCAGGCTAATTTACCGACTTATTCCGTAACTTATGACGGCAC
This sequence comes from uncultured Coprobacter sp., assembly GCF_947855755.1. Taxonomy (NCBI): domain Bacteria; kingdom Pseudomonadati; phylum Bacteroidota; class Bacteroidia; order Bacteroidales; family Barnesiellaceae; genus Coprobacter; species uncultured Coprobacter sp. The sequence goes on along the minus strand of NZ_CANUAR010000001.1, from coordinate 276,474 downwards.
TTCGGTAACTGGTGGGACGTTTACGGTCAAGAACGGAGAAGCGACGGTAGAAAGCGGTAGCAGTATAGAAGGCGGGACTTGGTTGACGGTAGAAGCCGATCCTAATGATGGTTACCAAGTTAAAGCGATCAAAGTGAACGGCGTGGCGATAGAAGGTTCGGGCTTCAACCTGTCTGAAGCGAGCGAAATCACGGTAGAATTTACGGATAAGCTGGTTTATCGCTATTCATCGGTCGAAGGCGGTACGGTATCGGCAAGCATAGAGGAGACCGAGCTGAACGATGAAGGCGAGTTCGATCGAGGCAGCGATGTCGTACTGACGGTATTACCGGAAGAACATTACGAGTTATCATCTCTGTTGGTCAACGGAGACGAAAAGAAAGAGTCTTTAGAATCCGGAAAGCTGACGCTAAGCAATGTTCAGGAAAATATAACGGTATCAGCAGTCTTTGCGAAGAAAAAATATACCGTTACGTTCACGAGCACGGGAGACGGACAATTGGAGTTGAAGAACGGCAGCAGCAGTCTCTCGAGCGGAGCCTTGGTTGAATACGGAACAGAGTTGACTGGTAGTTTGGTTTACAGTGACCCGACTCGATTATCAGCGCTGACCAATAACGGAGAAAGCATATTGGAGAGTGTAGTCAACAAGACGTTTACGATTACGGTATCAGGTCCGGTAGAACTTGTAGCGGAATTCAAGGGAGCTACTTATACGGTAACGTATCCGACCGAATTGACTGGCGGGAAGCTGATCGTGACGAAAGATTCCGACGGAAGTGACATTCCTTCAGGAACAGAATTACAGAAAAACACTGCTATTACGATAATTCCGGAAGCCGAATCGGGTTATGAAGTAGGGAGCTTTACGGTCAACGGCATAGACCGATTGTCGGAGTTGCAAGAGAATGGCGGAGAATACTGGATCACGATAGCAGAGGATGTTGAACTGACTGTGACTTTTACACCGTTGACAGGTATCTCCGGAACAGAATTGACGGGAGTTTACTTCGACCGCACGACATCTGTATTGCATGCACCGGAAGGGTCAATGTTGCGAGTATATAATATAACAGGGTCTGCAGTATTCGAAGGTCAAGGAACACAGAACTTGCAGAAACTGTCTGTCGGGACTTACATAGCTAAAGTGAAAACGGATAATGGTGTCCGCACGATCAAGTTTATCAAAAAGTAAAGAGGTTTGAGGTTTGGTTTTTTCATTTAGAAAGATACCCCTTATAGAGAAAAGAGTTTTTATAAGGGGTATTTTTCAATAAAAAGTAAGAAAATGAGAAAAAGCTTATTGAATATTTTTTTGTTATTTTTGAGTGTCCTGTTTACAGGGCTGAAAGCCCAAGAGTATATAGCCGATGATCCTTTTGAAACAATGATTAGGCTTGGTTCTATGAATGTTAAGAACCCGATTTATCAAATGCCGTCCGGTCAGGCAGGAAATGCATATATCATTTCTGCTATTACGTCCGGAGATGCAGTTCGTTATCCTTTAGGTTATACCGTAGCTTCTGTACCTGATAGACATTTTATAATTGTTTCTAAAGCTACGACTTTGATAGAAAGGGGACGTTGGTTCGATTTAATTATCGAGGAGAATGTGTCTGTTTCCGGGCAGTTCGTTACAATTTTTACGGATTGGGATCGTAACGGTGTCTTTGATAAAGAGGATCAGGCCTCTGTAAGTATGAGAGATAAGGGGTTTACTACTTCTTTTCAAGTTCCTGCCGATGCAGAATTGGGGAAAACCCGGATACGAGTCAGATTGGAGTCGTCTCAGCCTTCAGGATCGGATGTTGCAGTTTCAGGAGGACGTGTGTATGATTTTGTCGTTTATGTTATGGATAAGACCGACCGAGAAGATTGTTATATAAGTGTTTCTTCTAATAATGAAAAATTAGGTACGGCGGTTATTGAGACAGTTGCCAATGTAGATGGCAGGTATGATAAAGGCTCTTCAGTCACGGTGAAAGCCGAACTCTCTTCTTCTTCTGCGAATTTTGACGGTTGGAAAGTTGGACAAGATATTGTAAGTAGAGATCAGTCATACACATTTACGGTAAATGAGAGTATGCATATTATTGCCGTTTTTTCTACCGTAGAGCCCGAATTATCAGCTCCTCAAACGAGTACCGAAGCAAATCCGATATGGTATCAGATTAAAAATGCTCATACGGCTACGGAGCGGGCAAACCGTTATATAGCTTATGATGAAAATCCTACGGGTGAATATACCTCTAATTTACGTGCCGAACGTCCGGCTGATATGAGCGATAAATTTTTATGGAGATTAGAAACTGTTTCAGGAAATAAGGTTAAGATTATCAATAAAACCAGTATGAAGCAGATTTACGGTTCTGGAGTTTTGGAAACACAGGAGTTGACTGCTGAGGTAAACGGAAGCGAGTTCGTCGTAGAACCCAGTGGCAATGATAACGGAAGTTATTCTATAAAATATAATGGTAATGACGGTTTATTGTTGAATGCACAGGACGGTTCTTGGAAAATTGTTTTATATAATGCAGGGATAGGTACAGGATCAGGTTGGTATTTCTATCGTGTTCCTTTTACACCTACTGGGGTAGAGAATATTCAGGATATTCGAGTAAAGGCTTTTTTGTCAAATGGTATAGTTGCTCTAAGTGGTCTTCCGGAAAAGTGCTCTGTGAAGGTGATTAATCTCTCCGGGCAGATTATCGGTGAGTTTATACCGTCTGACGTAAATTGCGAGTATAGACTCAAATATCCTGAGGAGTTTGTTATCCTTATGGTCGAGCCGGATAGGCAGAGACCTTTTTCATTGAAGCTTTATAATAAATCTTGATTTTTTTAATTTCATAAAACGAAATAGTACCGATGAATTCAAAATATTTTTTATACCTGTCCGGCAGTTTATTATTTCCGTCTTCTTTATGCAAAGCACAGGTAAAAGATGCTGTTGCAACTGTCGATCGTCCTAATGTAATTTATTTATTATGTGACGATATGGGTTATAGCGATATAGAAGCTTACGGGCAACAAATGATCTCGACTCCGAATCTGACAAAACTCGTGCAACAAGGAATGAGTTTCACTCAATTCTATGCAAGTACGGCAGTGAGTGCTCCTTCTCGGGCTTCTTTGATGACAGGACAGCATACGGGACATACCAAAATACGTGGAAATATGGAGATACAGCCTGAAGGTCAAGAGCCTTTAGATCCGAATGTGAAAACATTGGGAAATCTTTTTCAAGAAAACGGATATGTCACAGGCTGTTTCGGTAAGTGGGGAATGGGATATCCCGGATCGGGAGGAGAAGCGAATGATATGGGATTTGATGTTTTTTACGGATATAACTGTCAGCGCAAAGCCCATAAATATTATCCTGATTATTTGTGGAATAATAAAACGAAGGAGTATCAAAACGGACGTTATTCGCAGGATGCGATTCACGAACATGCGCTTAAGTTTATCAGAGATAATAAGGACAAGGCGTTTTTCGGATATTTTACTTATACGATACCTCATGCTGAATTAACACAACCTCAAGATAGTATTGTGGAAATGTATAAAGATAAATTTTATGAGCCCAATCCTTTTTATACGAACGGTGATTACGGTACGGCTTTGAATCCTCGTACGCAATTTGCTGCGATGATTACCCGTTTGGATACTTATGTAGGGCAGATAATCGAAGAACTTGAACGGCAAGGTATTGCCGATAAAACTTTATTTATTTTCACCAGTGATAACGGTCCTCATCAGGAGGGTGGCGCTGATCCTTATTTCTTCAATACGGAAGCACGTTTGAAAGGTCTTAAAAGAGCTCTTTACGAGGGAGGTATGCGAGTACCTTATATTGCTTATTGGCCTGGAAAAATTCAACCCGGTAGTATAAGCCATATTCAGGCTGCCGGATGGGATATGATGCCTACTTTTACAGATTTATTAGGTGTCGATTCGAATTGGAGAGAAGAAGCGATGGATGGAATTTCTATCTTGCCTACTTTATTAAATAAAGGGGAGCAGCCGTTACACGAATTTCTGTATTGGGAATTCCACGAGGAAGGCGGGCGTCAAGCCGTACGTGCCGGAGATTGGAAACTTATTCGTCAACAGATCAGTTCGGGAAATCCGACACATGAGTTATATAATATAGCTGAAGATCCTCATGAAGATAATAATATCGCTGCTCAATATCCTGAAAAAGTGGAAGAGTTGAAAGTAATTATGGATAGGGAACATGAACCTTCCTCATTATTTAATTTCGGTAAATAGATGCGGATATATAATTTTTTATCGGAAAATTTAGACAGACTTTGAGTCGATGACATGATTCGCAAAGTTTTGGTAGTGACAGCCAATAGAGGGTAAAATGTATCGACAGTATAGATATTAAAGAAAACTCCTGATAAGTAAACTTATCAGGAGTTTTTGATTTACGATTAAAATAAAAAAATGGTTGTCTCACGACAACCAATCTTTGTAAACCTTAAATCTAATACTATGAAAAAACATATTGCAAATATAGTTATAGAAAATGTATCTTACAAATGTTGTTATAATAAAAAATTGTATATTAACAAAATTTATACATGTATCCTTGCTATTGGTGAGTACAAGAGTCGTTTTTGAATTTATTTTGGTAATCTTTTTTGAAAATACTTTTTAAAAAATAATATTTGATAGTCAATGGAATTCCCCCAGTATTGAGAATTATGTTCACCGGGACGGACAATATAGTCATGTGCGATACCCTGTTTTAATAGAGTGTTATGAAGATTATTATTTACGTCGAAAAAAAAATCTTTGAATCCGCAATCAAAAATGATGGCAAGTTTTCCGTTCTGTAATTTATTTATTTGATTGATGACCGTGTGATTATCCCATATCTCTTTATTGTTCTTATATTCGCCCAACTGTTTTTTCATATCCCAATTGTCGGGAAAAGGACGAATATCTACGCCTCCGCTGGTGCTTCCGGCAGCTCCGAATATATCTTGATGACGAATAGCCAACCATAAAGCTCCGTGTCCTCCCATACTTAAGCCGGTGATCGCCCTGCCTGTTCTATCGTCGCGAGTAGAAAAATTTTTATCGACATAAGAGACTAATTCTTTTGATATGAATGTTTCGAATTGCGACTCTTTATTAAACGGGCTATCCCAGTACCAACTGTTTTCTCCGTTAGGACAGACAAAAATTATGCTGTCTTGCGTAGCTGTTTGCGAAAGATCTTTCTTTATATCCGGCCATGTGTTTTGATTTCCTCCATATCCGTGCAATAGGTAAATAACAGGATAGGTTGCAGAAGGAGTATAGTCTTCGGGAGTGATAATCACGCAAGGGATGTCTTTGTTCATGGCATCGCTTTTTACCTTTGTTTTGATTATTTCTGCCTGTAATGAGAATACGCAAAAAATAAAAAGCAAGAAACTTAAAGTCTTTTTCATAATCATATCGGAAAAATAAATTAGAAACGTTATTAACGTTTAATATAACGAAGTATAAAATCTAAGTTATCATGTAATAGTTCGTAGCCTTTTTCTCCGTTGAATCTTAATTCGGGGACTTTACCTTTTTGCACGGCATTTTCCATAAAGGAGACCCCTAATTCATCGCTCAATACGGCTATCCATGCGGTTTCCTCAGGAGTTAACGGCATTTCACCCTCTCCGAGATCGGTATCTTCCAGTATATCTTTTAAAATAATTTCTTGTTCATTCTCGGGCAAGTCGGTTTTTTCTTCGAAAATGTGAGATTCTTCTTCCGTCCGTTTATCGATTTCTTCCGTGAGATCTTCCGATTTGGGATAAGTATTTACCAATCCTATGATCCACCATTCATTTTGCCAACGTACAAATCCTGCATACAGACTTGTTTTGTCGCTTTTCATGTCTTCGGGAAATCCTTTTAAAGATTTTTGTGTGACTTCGATAATTTCGCCGGTAATGATATGCCGGAAACGGGCATTATATTTGTCTTCATCGACAAAATCGAAATAACCTGAATATTTACGGGATAAATTTTTTAAAGCTTCATGTGCCGGGTGTTCTTCTCCTAAAAGTATGGCAAGCCATTGTGCAGGCGTGTGTTGCATGAATTCGGTAGTCAAATTGTATGCAAAGTCGTTACATAGTACGTTTACCATATCCGGAAGATATTCTTCTGTCCCGTTTTCTTTTGCTGTTGTTACCATGTCGTCTATTTCTTCCTGCATCTGTCTGCCGTTGAATTGGAAAAGATAGGATTCGGTCGCTAACCATGCGAAACGTGCTTGTAAAGAATATAAATTGGTACACTCTTTGGGAGATAGGTCAAAAAATCCTTTTAATTTTTCATTTGCTGGAGCTGACTCGTATTCTTCATCCAGAATCTCCATGACTTTTTCTGCTATCCGGGAAAAAAGAGGAGTTTCGGGAGAGTAGGGGATTTCACCTCTGTTTAATTGCATGAAATAATGCCATGTCAGAAATTGTATATCCTCTGTGTTGATCTCTTCATTTGCATAATCGTTGCATGGAAAAAACGGGAGGGGAGAATTGTATTTCCGGTAATGTTCTTTAGTAAATGCCCTGAAAATACCGGCTTCTGAAATAATATCTTCGAAATATGAGGTAAGGGTACAAGCCAGTTGCTTTTTTTCTTCTTCTTCCAGATAAAAAAGATTTTCATCTGATATTTCGTTTTCCAGTAGATTATCGAGTACGGTATAGATTCTATTTGCAATTGTCGTATAATAAAAATCTGTACGGGCTGATCCTTGATAAGGATGTAAGGATGCCCAGTCTTTACTGTATATTGTTTGTTTTTTCTTTGCCATGAAGTTTGTTTTTGGTTTACAAACTTACGGATTAATAGTTAATTCGGCAATGATTCGGGGTATGTTCTATCTGTTTTCATCGCATTTTCTTTACTTTTGTCGTCGGTTTTAAAAGTTTTTGAAAAATATGTCCGGTATGGAAAATATGGAATTTACCGTTCCGTTAGAAAAATGGTATTTAGAGAATAAAAGAGATTTGCCTTGGCGGGATACTACCGATCCGTATGTTATTTGGATATCGGAGGTAATTCTTCAGCAAACCCGAGTTATACAAGGTCTTGACTATTTTAACCGCTTTATGACTCGTTTCCCGGATGTAGCCTCTTTGGCGGAAGCTGAAGAGGATGAGGTTTTGAAATATTGGCAGGGACTCGGGTATTATAGTCGTGCTCGTAATTTACATACTGCCGCTCGGCAAATTATGAACGATTTTGGAGGCCGTTTCCCGAAAAGTTATAAAGATGTACTTTCTTTAAAAGGAATCGGAGAATATACGGCAGCGGCAATCTGTTCGTTTGCATATCGTCAACCTTATGCCGTTGTCGATGGAAATGTATATCGAGTTCTGGCTCGTCTTTTCGATATAGATGTCCCTATCGATTCGACTCAGGGGAAAAAACTTTTTGCAAAACTGGCTTCAGAACTTTTGGATAAGAAACATCCCGATGTATATAATCAGGCGATTATGGAGTTGGGGGCATTGCAATGTGTACCTCGTTCACCTCGTTGTGAGTTGTGTCCTTTATCGGACAAATGTCTTTCTCTTATTTCGGGACGTATAGAAAAACTTCCGGTAAAACAAGGTAAAACGGTTGTGAAGCCGCGTTTTTTTAATTATCTCTGTATTTCCTATCAGGGGGATACATGGATACGGCAACGCAAAGGAAAAGATATATGGGAGAATTTGTATGAATTTGTGTTGATCGAAACAGATAAAGAGTGTTCATTTGAAGAGTTGCAACATACCGAAGAGTACCGTCGGATATTCAACGGCTTAGGAAAAGTAAAAGTGACGGCTTTACCTTTGCAGAAACGTCATATTTTGTCGCATCGTATCATAAATACCTATTTCTATTCTATTGAAATAGAGTCTGTTCCGGAAGGTCTTTCTGAATATATCCGCATTCCTTATGCTGAATTGGAGAATTATGCCGTTTCCCGGTTGACGCATATTTATTTGGAACAGCGCAAGTAAATAAGTTGAGCTATTTTACCGTTTTATGAATGTTTCTGAAGAAGCTGAAATTTACACTTCCGTATGTCCGTTTTTGATCAAATCCGGGTAGTGTCGAAAAGTCGTATGATTTCGAATGCTCTATTATGAAAATTCCTTCAGGTTTTAACAATTTCGAATTGAGTACGAGCTCCGGAATTGTGCCGAATTCGGGTAAATCATAGGGTGGATCGGCAAATATAAGATCGAAGTTTTCTTTACACGCTGAAATAAATTTAAACACGTCTCCTTTTATCGGGACTAAATTATCTGCGTGTAGTTGTTGCATGACTTTGCGGATAAAATTATATTGTACCGGATAATTTTCTACACATACGACTTTTGCACATTCTCGTGATAGTAATTCAAAGCTGATAGCCCCGGTGCCTGCAAAAAGATCAAGAGCAGTAAGACCGCTGAAATCGATCAGATTGTTTAATACGTTGAACAGGTTCTCCCGGGCAAAATCTGTTGTAGGACGGGCTTTTATATTAGACGGCACGTCAAATCTTCTTTTTCCGTATTTTCCGCTTATAATTCGCATAGAGGTATAACACTTAAATCGAAAGGAGCTTCGAGGGTCTCTTTTCCTAATTTAAAAAGTTGGGGAGGAAAAATCGACGGCATTACCTGACGGATGTATTCCTGAGTTATGCGGGTTATGATTTGTCGAGGCTCTTTGTCTCCGGTAAGCTGAAGTTCGTCTTTTTCCTGATCAAATCCCTGTTGCTCCCAAACATTGAGTATATAATAAGCCGCATCATGAATGTCTCCATATTCAAAAGAATTGGCGAATAGTAGTCCTTTTTTGTTAAAACACGCTATATCTATCCATTTTTTTTGCAGATGAACGTACATTTTAGAATTATTCCCGATTTTACTTCGCCTGTAAAAGTACTCGCATAAAGGAGTCAGTTGATGCAAAAACAGAGGGTTATCGAAAGTCCTTTTTAAAAAAGCGTAAATATCGTTGTTTACGCCGAACAGATTATATAATTGATTTTTGAGACATTCATTGCAGAGAATCTTGTCTGTATGATCTGGAAAACAAAAATCGTAATATATATTCAGTTTTTCGGCTTTCGGTTCAATAGATTTAGGGATAAGCGTAAATCGTGGGGATTGTATTATTATATAAGTTCTACGAAAAGTTCTCAGTAAAACGGGTTGATTATATACAGCGTCTTCGATAGATTGAAGAAGAGTATTTCCGGTCGGCGGAAATACGATATTTTGTCCTTTATAGGAATTGTTGGTTGTCGGATCGAAAATGGCAAAATAACATCCGTCGTTTCTCAAACGAATCGATAAAATATAATTCTCCGTTTTTTCAGGAGGTGTTATTTTGTATATTTGCTCTCCCATAATTCTTTTTCTGGATATTGCCGGTTTAGACAGGCTCTTAAAGCCTGTACAAATTTTCCGACAAAAAATATTATCAGGTCATTTTTGTGTTTTCTTCCGGTCTTTTTTCCCGTTTTCCCTCGTCAGATAGCCCGCTATCATCCTCGTAAAAACGACAAAACATCCTCGAAAGAAAATCTCAAACCTGACCCGAGTAAAATTTAGACAGGCTCTTAGAGCCAGATTCTTATTGCAAAAATAGCAAAAGAAAACCGTATGACCTATTTTTGTATTCTACTTTATTTTTTAATAAGATGATAAACGAATTTTTTATTCGAAAATTTGCAGAGAATTTGCCATATAAACCTACGGAGGAGCAGGCCGAACTGATTGCGCGACTCGCTATGTTTCTTTTCGATCGGGATTCCCGGTCTTTGTTTTTAATTAACGGGTATGCAGGTACGGGTAAAACTTCTTTGATCGGAGCATTGGTACGGACTTTGTCCGGATTTCAACGGAAGACTGTTCTATTAGCGCCTACGGGCAGAGCTGCAAAAGTTTTTTCAGGGTATGCTACTCATCCGGCTTATACGATTCATAAAAAGATATATCGGCAAAAAGTTTTTTCGGCAGATTATGAGGGTTTTCAGATAACCGATAATCTGCATAAAGATACCCTGTTTATTGTCGATGAGGCATCCATGATTGCCAATGGCGGCGGTGAGCAGATGATATATGGCTCAGGCCGATTATTGGATGACTTGGTAGAATATGTTTATGCGGGAGAGGGCTGTCGTTTGATTTTATTAGGCGATTCGGCTCAGTTGCCTCCGGTAGGACAGACCCGAAGTCCGGCACTTGAGAAAAGTAATTTAATGAAATACGGGTTGTCTGTTATTGACTTTGAATTGCGTCAAGTTGCTCGTCAGTCAGATGATTCAGGAATTCTTTTTAATGCTACCCGCCTACGTATGTTGATGGGAGAGAATCCGTTACCGCTTCCGAAAATACGTTTGCAAGGTTACGCTGATGTGCAGCGAGTCGGTGGGGAGGATCTGATCGAAACCTTATCTTCAGCATATAGTCGAGACGGAATGGATGACACAATTGTAATAACACGCTCCAATAAACGTGCAGGGGTTTTTAATCAAGGAATTCGAAATCAGATACTTTATCGGGAAGAAGAGCTTACTTCGGGCGATTTACTTTTGGTTGCAAAGAATAACTATTTCTGGAGTCGGGAGTATAAAGAACTCGATTTTATAGCTAATGGAGATGTTGCCCGTGTCGTGAAGGTGAGAAATACTCGTGAAATGTATGGGTTTCGTTTTGCCGATGTTGCTCTGTATTTTCCTGATTATGATGTGGAAATAGAATCTAAAATTATTTTGGATACATTGATGTCCGACGCACCTTCCTTAACTATGGAAATGAATAATCGTCTTTTTATGAATGTTCTTGAGGATTATTATGATATTCCTAACAAACGAGAGAAGATGAAAAAAATTAAAGTTGATCCTTGGTTTAATGCCTTACAGGTAAAATATGCATATGCGGTTACTTGTCATAAAGCTCAGGGGGGACAATGGAAGAATGTATTTGTAGATATGGGATATATACGAGCCGAAGGGCTTGAACTGGATTTTTTTCGGTGGCTTTATACTGCATTTACTCGGGCTACGGAGCATCTTTATTTAATCAATTTGGAACAAAACCTTGCAGAAAATAAATTAGAGTTATAATACAGGACTTAATAGTCGTACTACCGATTCGCATATCTTGTTCCAAAGAGGTCTTTTCTTCCATAAATTCAGAGTGATGCGCCTGCATTTTTTTTGATCGTCCAAAAAGATATTTTTCATTTGTGCGGTGAGCTCCTTACTATACATGAATGCATTTATTTCAAAATTGTGGTCGAAACTTCTGAAATCCAGATTTGTTGATCCTATTGTTGAAAACTCATTGTCGATCGTGATGCTTTTGGCATGGAGAAAACCGTTCTGATAAAAATATATTTTAATGCCGGCTTTTAGCATAGAGGTCAGATACGAGTGTGAAGCTAATTGCAAGATAGGAGAATCTGACTTTTCGGGTAACATTAATCTTACATCGACTTTAGAAAGCGCAGCGACCTGTAAAGCTTTCATCAGACTTTCGGTAGGCAGAAAATACGGAGTCTGTATGTATATATGCTGTTTGGCGTTTGAAATGGCTTTCAGAAATGAAAGCGAAATACCTTTCCATTCACCTATCGGGCCGCTGGTGAGAATTTGGATGTTTATGTTTCCGGTACGTGGTACGGGCGGAAAATAGAGGTTGTCGGACAGCAACTCTCTTGTCGTAAAACTCCAGTCGATAGAAAATGCAGTTTGTAATCCGTACACGGCAGAACCGGTAATACGTATGTGCGTATCTCTCCATATTCCCCATGCCACACCATCTTGATATCTGTCGGCAATATTCATTCCTCCGACATACCCTATTTTCCCGTCTATAATGACTATTTTCCGGTGGTTTCGGTAATTCAGTTTATTGGCTAATTGAGGAAAAGTGACTTTTAGAAATGGGCGCACATCGACACCCGCTGCCTCCATTTCGTCAAAAAAATGCTGTTTCACTTTCCAGCAACCCACATCATCGTAAATAACTCGTACAATTACTCCTTCTTTGACTTTATCGATTAAGAGTTGTTTAATCGTATTTCCGAGTCGGTCGTTGGCAAAAATATAATATTGCAGGTGAATGAATGTTTGGGCATTTTTAATATCTTCTATCAAAGAGGCGAATTTATCTTTTCCGTTGGTAAAAACCGTTACTTCATTACCGGGATGCAGTCCGGATTTTCCGAGTGTGTATGCCAGTCGTATCTGTTGTTTACTCTCTTCAGATAAAGGCATTTCTTGAAGATCTACATCGGGGTCTTCTGTAAGTTGTTGAAGTTTTCTTTTCCCTTTTCGTGAAATCATGTGTTGCCTTCTATATTCCTGACCGAAAAAGAAGTAAAAGACGATACCGACAATAGGCAGGAAGAGAAGAACGACTATCCATGCAATACTTTTTACCGGATTACGATTTTCCGATATAATAACCAAGATCGTACCTATAATAGTAATCAAATATATTACGTACAGGCTGTTATATACCCATTGGTCGATGTTTTGAATTATATTCAGATAAAGCATGGAATCGGTTATTTAGGATATTTTTGGAAAGCTAAATTAAGGATAAAAAATGAATTTATCAATATTTATGTCGATAAGAACCTGCCTAAATTTTGCATGGGTCGGTTTTGAGAATTTCTTTAGAGGCAGTTTTTGGTTTTTTATAAGGATGATGGTAAGCTATCCGGCGAATGAAAACAGGGAAACGGACTGACAGAAAACATAAAGATAACCGGATGTAATTTCCTTATCGGAAAATTTAAACAGGTTCTGAAGAAAATATATGTGATAATGAATTAAAAAATAATACTTTTGCACTCGTTTTAATATAATAGGCAATATTCTATTGTTATCTTGATAAATTTCAGGTAGAGATATTTTTGAGGAGAATGAAGAAAGATTATTTGAATGATGTGTTTAAAACACTCTTGTGGACATTGTTGTTCCTCGTGTTGTTTTCATTCGTTCCCGAGATAAAAGTAGGTTCGTTTACTTCCCGTAAAGTAGATATGCTTTCCGATATTCGTCTGGTGAAGCCGCAATTGCATGCTGAAAAGCCGGATCGGCCTGTTGTTGCCGATTCCGATACGCTTGTTGTAAAGAGGGATACGGTCGTTCGGCAAAAAAAGCCTGTACACAAGCCTAATGGAGTCGTTTTATTTGAAGATTATTCTGAAGACGGATCGGGATTGAATCGCTTTTGTCATGCGCTGGATGAAGTGAAAGAACGTCCGGTGAGAATAGCTTTTCTGGGAGATTCTTTTATAGAAGCCGATATTTTGACTCAGAATATTCGAGAAGAATTGCAAGAACGTTTTGGCGGGAGAGGAGTCGGGTATGTTCCTATGGCTTCGATGACGGCGGGTTTTCGACGGACGGTCAGACATCAATTCGATCATTGGTCGACCGTTTCGGTCGTGAATCATACGAAGTCGGATAAAAATGATATTTTTATAGCCGGCCAATATTTTATACCAGAAGACGGAGCTTCTGCGACATTTAAAGGTATTTCGTCATTGAAAGGGCTGAGTGCTTTTGGTTCAGCGAAATTTTTGTTTGTAAATCGGGAGAGTACGGAGGTCCGTTTAGCGATCAATAAGGAGGAAGCACGTGTGTATAACCCGCTTTCGGCGGATAGTTTGCAATGTATCGAAATAGACGGTGAAATTTCTTCGTTGGATATTAAGTTATCCCATCCGTCGGGATTTACGGCTTTTGGAGTGTATTTGAATGACAAAACCGGGATATGTGTCGATAACTACTCTTTGAGAGGTACTTCCGGAACGAACTTGTCTCAGGTAAGTTTTTCGCTTAGCCGTGAAATGTCCCGATATGTAGATTATGATTTGATCGTATTGGAATACGGGCAAAATGTCGTTTCTAAAGATGTTTATGATTATCGTGCATATACCGACCGAATGACAAAAGTCGTTCGGCATTTAAAGGAGTGTTATCCCGATTCGGATATTCTTATTATGGGAGTCGGTGACCGGAGCAGACGGGGAACAAACGGGTTTGAAACGATGCCCGAAATATATGAAATGATTGCAGCTCAGCGAAAAATCGCACGGGATACGAAATCGGTTTTCTGGGATACTTTTATGGCGATGGGAGGAGAGAACAGTATGATTTCTTATGTGGAACATAAACCGGTTTGGGCAAATAAAGATTATACGCATATTACACATGCCGGAGGGCGTCCGATAGCAAAAAAATTTGTTGAAGCATTGATGTATCGTTATAATCAGGAGTCGGGATTATGAGATATTTTGTCGTTATTTCCATACTTGTATTTTCTTTGTGCTTTTTTCGTGTAACGAATGCGCAAGAGAATGTATCCGTTACTGTCAAAGATAGTTTGACGGAGTATCCTTTTATTCATGTGAAAGAAAATATTTTGTCCGATTCTTTAAATACGATGGTCTCTCTTTATGAAAAATTGAAGATTTTAAAGTCAGATACAGATACGGTTCGGAAAGTAGTTAATGTTCTTCATCTTGGGGATTCTCATATTCAGGGAGGTTTTTTTAGCGGACAAGTGATGCGTCGTTTTCAGTCCGATTTTGGAAATGCGGGTAGGGGACTAATCGTCCCTTTGAAATTGATCAAGAGTAATGAGCCTCGTGACTATGCAATCCGTTCGACAGCATCGTGGTTCGGGAGTCGGTGTGTCGATCGCAAGAATTACCCGTGTCCGGGACTCGGGGGGATGGCTGTCGCAACTCGGGATACATCTTTCTTTTTTGATATTGCAACTTTGAGTAAGACCGATTCTTGCAATGCTTTTTGTTCGGTAACGGTTTTTCATCATCCGAGGACATCGCCTTTATCTGTCGTTTCGCAAAAAAAAGGAGTGAATTATTATCCTACTCGGTGGCCGTTTGCTTCTCGTATCGAATTAGATACATTAGTATGTAACCTGCATTTGAAGGGGCAATCTATGCTCGGCGATACGAGTATTTATTACTCTATGAGTCTTGAAAACCGAAATTCGGGTATATTATATCATTCATCGGGCATTAACGGGAGTTGCTATTCTCATTATGCCGAGGCCGGACAAGTTTTGAATCAGACTGCGGCGTTGACTCCGGATCTTATCATTTTATCATTAGGAACGAATGAAGCTTTCGGGAAATGTGACCAAAAAGATATTTATGACCAGATAGATCGGGTAGTGTCTATGTTGCGGGATATTCATCCCGGAGCAGTATTTTTGTTGACTACACCTCCGGAATGTCATCGGCGTATCCGGAGAAAAGGGAAAAAGAAATATTATTATACCTATGTTCCTAATACAAAAGTCGAGAAGGTTGCTGAAACAATTCGTAGGTATGCCGTTGATAAAGGCCTTGCCTGTTGGGATCTTTTCTCGATATCCGGAGGTCGGGGATCAGCTAAATCATGGATGAAATATCAGCTTTCGGCGCGAGATAGGATACATTTTAATGTAAAGGGATATGAATTGCAGGGAAACCTGCTGTATGATGCGATTATAAAAGGTTATAACGATTATGTTGGAAAATAGCAGATGGTTGGGTGAGTTATTTGAAAAGCTTGGATTGGACATTCATAAATTGGGTGCTCAGTTCCTATATGATCCGAATAACCCGATGTTGTTCAATAGCGGTTTTTTCTTTTTCTTATTTCTGGCATTTTTGTTTTTATACCGCTATTGCCGCAAAAATGAACTGTTGCGGAATCTATATGTAATGTTGTTTTCATTCTATTTCTATTATAAATCGAGCGGTATTTATTTATTGGTGCTTATATTTGTCTGTACATTCGATTTTTTTATAGGCCGACTTTTGTATCGTACAGAACGAAAAGTATCACGCAAATGGTTAGTTACATTAAGCCTTATCGTTAATATTTGTATGTTAGGGTATTTTAAATATACCAATTTTATTTTCGATCTGTTTTATAGTGCTGTCAACAGACAATTCGAGCCATTCGATATCGTTTTACCCGTAGGAATTTCATTTTTTACCTTTCAGTCGATGAGTTATATCATCGATATTTACCGCAAACAGATAGAACCTTTGCAAAGATGGCGGGATTATGCTTTTTATGTTTCCTTTTTCCCCCAATTAGTTGCCGGGCCTATTGTCAGAGCACGAGATTTTATTCCACAGATGAAACAGCCGATTTTTGTTTCCGGAGAAATGTTCGGTCGGGGTATGTTTCTTATCATGGCAGGTCTGTTTAAGAAAGTCGTTATATCCGATTATATCAGTCTTAATTTCGTAGATCGCATTTTTGATAATCCGACATTATATACCGGTTTTGAAAATTTGATGGGAGTATATGCCTACGCTTTACAAATATACTGTGATTTTTCAGGTTATTCCGATATGGCGATAGGGATAGCGTTGTTGTTAGGCTTTCGTTTTAACATCAATTTTGATTCTCCATATAAATCGACATCGATCACCGAGTTTTGGAGACGGTGGCATATTTCTTTGTCTTCATGGTTAAGAGATTATCTGTATATATCTATGGGGGGTAATCGTAAAGGTAAAGTTCGCACCTATATCAATCTGATGCTGACCATGTTGATCGGCGGATTTTGGCATGGAGCTTCTTTGCTGTTCGTTTTGTGGGGTGCTTGGCATGGACTATTATTGGTACTACATAAATGGTTCAGGAGCATGTTCCCTGCATCTAAGGAGATTCGCAGTCGTTGGTATTGGACTAATGTTTTAAGCATAATCCTCACATTTAATTTGGTCTGTATCGGTTGGGTATTTTTCAGGTCTCCTTCTATGGAAGTGGCAAAGTCTGTATTTTCCCGTATTTTTACCGAGTTTCATCCGGAGATTGTTTGGGATTTTATATCGGGATATGCCAATGTTTTGTTTTTTATCTGTTTAGGATTTTTGTTGCATTTTCTTCCTCATCGTTATTCTGAGGGAGTGGCAAGGAAAATAGAAATGTCTCCGGTTACCGTTAAGGCATTTGCGTTTGCATTGTTGATTGTGTTGGTAATACAGATAAAATCGAGCGAGTTGCAGCCGTTCATTTATTTTCAGTTTTAGAGCTTACTGCCTAAATTTTGCTTGAAATTTGATTGAGAGTTGTTTTTATTATGTCGGATGGTGTGAGACTATTGCTATTCTGCATGGTTTGTCGAAGCCTTGAAAAAGGTAATGATAAATAGATTTTTACGCCTATTTTGTATTTGGGGAAATGAAAAAAAGAATAAATATTTATGATAAATTGTTATAGAAAGTGATAGAATAATGTAAAAAAACGTATATTTGCAAAAAGAGGTTCTTTTTCGGAAGAAAAAAGAATTTGGTTGTAATAACAAAATGCGTTTGTCCAAGTGAGATGTAGGAAATTTTACAAAAGTAAACAAACGCGGAGTAGGCGCAGCAATTCCCTTTGGTGTAATTATACGGAACTTTTAAACGTATTCTTTACAGTATTGGGGGTATGCCTGCTGACTTTACTGCCTTTTGGGCTTCCTACAGCCTCACTTGGGTAAAGTTCAGTGGTGTATATCCCCCTTTTTTATATTTTATAATATAAAAAATGACAAAGTACCCTCTGAAAACAATTAACATCCGACCTCTTTCCTTGTAGATTTTATTTAGTAAAATTAGTCATTCACACGAAAATATAGAATATGGATAGTGATCGGCCAACTTAAAAACGTATATTTGCAGTAAACAGATTTCTTTTCGGATGAAAAGAGATTGCGATTGCGACGATAAAATGCACTTGTTCAAGTGAAATGTAGGAAATTTTGCAGGGCGACGAGTGCAGAGTAGGCGAAGCAATCCCCCACGATGTAATTATACGTTGTCATGCTTTCTTAGAAGTATGGTATTTGTTCGTATATAAAAATCGGGGGGATATGCCCGCTGACTTTACCGCTTTAAGGCCTCCTACAGCCTCACTTGAGTAATGTTCAGCGTGGTGTATCCCCTTTTCTTTGTGTCCCCGCTAACACAAAAAAACAGGAAAAACACATATACCTGACCACTTATCGTACCTCAATCGCACACATTCGTAAATTCAGATTATTTGCGTCTAAGACCCGACAATAGAAAAATCTGTCGACATTGCGATGATGAGTAATAATGACCCTTTTATCCGTACAAAAGTTATTATTACCTGTAAAAATTTTCAACGAAAATAAAATTGAAAAGGCACACAAATACAACTCCATGAGTGCTTGGAATGGAAATCCAGTCCAATGTCCCTCTTCCTCCGGGAAGAGGGATTTCAAACAAGAACTATGTAAAAACCAATTTCCCCTATGTATGAAAGATTCTGTATCTTATAATTTGATAATGGTATAGACCAACGAAGCTATGCAGACTATATTCTCGTCGTATATTCGGACAGCGATAAAATACATACTGGAGTTATACGGGGAGGAAACTGATAGATATTTATAATGAAGTGTATGCCAATAATAACAGTACACCTTAGAGATTGTTTGAATTTTATACAGATCTTTTTGATAGATTTTTAAATCGTTTTTTATAGCAGCTTTGTTAATAATTCATTTTAAAAAGGATTTATTTAAGAAAAGGATTATCTTTGTATAATAACTTGAAAGATGATTATTATGAAAAAGTATTTAAGTCAGATTATATTATTGATGATGTTCGTACCTGTTTTTGCTCAGGAAAAAAGTAATTCAGGCAGTGGCGAAGTAAAAGTGTTGAACGCTTCGAATTTTACTGCCGAAACGGCAAAAGGTGTTGTTTTGGTAGATTTTTGGGCAACATGGTGTCCTCCATGTCGGCAGATGTCTCCGATTGTCGATGAAATAGCCGGAGAGCTGAAAGGAAAAGCTAAATTCGGAAAGGTCGATGTTGATTCGAATAAAGATTTGGCTACAAGATATCAAATAAGATCGATTCCGACATTTATTCTTTTTAAAAACGGGAAAAAGGTAGATCAGATTGTCGGAGCTGTGGAGAAAAAAGATCTGAAAGATTTTGTATTGAAGCATGTCGATAAGAAGTAAAAAGGTCGAATAATATTTAGCCGGAATCTGTCCGAATTGATAAGTTCGGACAGATTTTGTTTTATGGAGTAGTTTTATTTTATATTATTTGTAATGCGAGGTTTATTTATTGCGTTTGTAGCTTTTTTGCATTCGGTTTCATTGTATGCCGGTGACGGTTCTGTTTCTTCCCCTTTTACGGTAGAAGAAGCATTGTCGAAGAAAAACAACAATATGTTGTGTTATGTAAGTGGTTATATTGTAGGAGAGTATGTTAATTATAGCAATAATAAGCATTTTTATAATATGGCTCCTCCGTTTGAAGGAACATCTACTTATCTGATTGCGGATATGCCTTTTGAATATAGGCTCGAAAAATGTGTGACTGTGCAGTTGGGGGCAACTAATACGGATATTTGTAATTTGGATGAGTATCCTATGTATTGGAACAAAAAATTGCTTTTGCAAGGTAATTTGTCATTATTTCAGACATTATCGGGAATTAAGAATCTCAAAGATTTTGTTTTGCCCGAACAGCCATTGGAGGACGAAACTGTATATTGGAATATTTTTGAAGATTTTGAAGCGAAGGATGGTTATAAGCCTATTTCCGGAAATATGTATGGAGGAGGGGTTTTTTATGGAGAGGATAATGCGATTCCTTGGGTGTTTGAAGGTGCTGCCTTAGGTGAAACGGGAAAAGATGCCAAATGGGGTGGAGCTTCAGCTCATTTGCGATTGACGGAGAGTACGTCAGGTAGTCCCGGATCTATTTGTATGAAGGAGGATAAGTCGAATGGGATCGGTTACATTCGTTTTTGGGCGGCGTTTTATGATACCGATAAAAAAGGACGGATTGCGGTTTATATTTCAGGCGATCAGGGTAAATCTTGGGAGTGTGTGGCTTCCGGACTTACTCCTGAAAAGACACTGAAAGAGTTTCAGGTATTGGTGAATCGTCCCGGAAACTATCGGGTGAAAATTGCTAAATCCGAAAATTCTTCTGATGGTGTTAATATTGATAATATTCGTATTAGCGATTATTTGCGACCGGCCTCTATTATACGCTCTGAGAAAGATGATACTTTTTGCGTGTCGGTAAATGACGGAATATTGTCTTTGAGTTTTACAGATAAAGCCGAAGCTCTCGATATATATACGATAAACGGTTCTTTAGTCTTTTCGATAAAAGACTGTGTAAAAAATATTTCTATACCTCTGCTACCGGGAGCGTATATTATACGAAGCGGGTCATGTATTCGGAAAATTATATTATGATTTTGTAAACCGAATCTTATGAATAGCGTATTGTTTACATTGGGTAGAGGAATCGGGCAAGTAATGTTCCAAAACAATGCTTTGTCCGGAATAATAATGCTATTGGGAATATTTCTCAATTCATGGCAGATGGGATTATTGGCTTTAGCCGGTAATGGCATAGGTACATTGACGGCATATTTATCGGGATATAAACAGGAAGATATAAGAGCTGGATTGTATGGCTTTAACGGTACGTTAGTGGGAATAGCAATAGGAGTATTTATGCAAATTTCGTTGTCATCTGTATTATTGATGGTTATCGCATCTGCTTTTTCTACATGGGTTACCCGGTTGTTCGGTAAACAGAGGTGGTTGCCGGGATTTACAGCTCCGTTTATTATAACAGTGTGGTTGTTATTGGGGATATGTTCACTCTTTCTCCCTTCATTATTGTTGTCGTCGTCTTCTTTTGTTATGGAATATAATCCGGACTTATTCCGTGCGTTCAGCTTGAATATCGGTCAGGTCATGTTTCAGGGAGAGACAATCGTCTCCGGATTGTTTTTTTTAGCAGCGATTTTTATAAATTCTCGTTTAAATGCTTTTTATGTGGTACTGGCGTCTTTATTATCTGTTGTTGTCTCTTTGTTTGCGGGAGTCGAATACTCGGTATTGAATATGGGACTGATGGGATATAACGGTGTGTTGTGCGCAATTGCTCTGGGTGATAAAACATGGAAAGGAGCATTTTATGCAGTATTATCTGTCTTGATATCGATGTTATTACAATTTGTTGGGATGAAATTAGGAATTGTTACGCTAACTGCACCGTTTGTCTTGTCTGTATGGTGTACAATGGGAATCAACAAATTGGCATCCGGAAAAAAGAAGATGAACGTTCTTATTTGATGATGTAAGATTTTTAACTGACGGAAAATTTATGCAGGCTCTTTTTAATGAATAGTCTTCTTTTTAATCGGGAGTTTGGGAAACATTTTTCTGAAACGAACCATATAAGTAGTTATATTTCCTCCTGCGATAATAAGGGTTACCGCCAAAATGATCATTAGTATTCCGCAGCACAATCTTGGAGTCAGAACTTCTCCGAAAACAGTTACTCCGAAAAAAACGGCAGTCAAAGGTTCTAATGCTCCGAGAATAGCAGTCGGAGTAGATCCTATATATTGAACAGCTTGAGTAGTACAGAGGAAGGATATGGCTGTCGGGAAAATAGCCAAAGCTATTAAATTCCCCCAAAGATACCATGTATCGACGGTGAGTAAGCTTTTCCCGAAATCGACACGTACCAGGAACAGAGTCATTCCGAATAATAAAATGTAAAAAGTAAGTTTGAGTGTTGCGACATCTTTTAATACCGACCTGTTGACACCGACGATGTAAGTTGCATAAGAGAGTGCGGAAACCATTACCAAAATTATTCCGGTCGTACTAAGCGTCGATCCGTCACCGGTTTTATAGAGTAATCCGATACCTACTAATGCCAACAAAATGCAAGAAACAGTTAGTAGAGTCAACTTTTCCTTAAATGCGAAAGCCATGATCAGAGCTACCATAATCGGGTAAACAAACAATAATGTCGATGCAATACCGGCTTCCATATAATTGTAGCTTAAAAATAGAGCCAACGAGGAAAGGGCTACTAATAGTCCCATGATGACTAATGGCAATACTTCTTTACGTTTTAGTTTAAAATTGCGTCCTCTTGCCTTGATCATAATCCCTAATACCGGGATGGCGAACAGATATCTGAAAAAAAGAACAGAATCCGGGTTCATCCCTGCTTTGTATAAAGGGAGAGCAAACAAAGGATTCATTCCGTAAGCTGCAGCTGCGATAATACCTAAGATATAACCTTTAGTCTTTGTGTTCATATTTTTATAATTGACTGATCGATCAATCGTTTGCTTTCTTTTTTTTCGTTAATTGTAAATCGTCGGAAAAACGTCTGCAAAGATACGTTATTGTTTTTGGAAAATATTCTTGTTCGCTATACATCTTTCTTTTAATTTTGTATTTAACATAGTAGAATTGAATTATTCGTTGGAAGATGATGAAAGTAGCTCTATTTATCCCTTGCTATATCAATGCAGTATATCCTCAGGTAGGCGTTGCTTCATATAAGTTGCTGAAAAGTTTGGGTATAGATGTAGATTATCCGATAGACCAGACTTGTTGCGGTCAACCGATGGCGAATGCCGGGTTTGAAAATGAAGCAGTCGATTTAGCCCGTCGTTTTGATGAATGTTTTAAAGATTACGATTATATAGTAGGACCTTCGGCAAGTTGTGTCGTATTTGTCCGGGATAATTATGGGCGGCTGTTGCAAAAAGATAAGCATCGTTGCGCCAGTGAAGGTAAGATATATGATATCTGTGAATTTATTCATGATGTGATTAAGCCGACATCTCTGAAAGCGAGGTTTCCTCATAAGGTAAGTATCCAGAACAGCTGTCATGGGGTTCGTTTGATGAATTTGTCGTCTCCGAGTGAATTGAATATCCCATATTTCAGTAAATTGCGGGATTTGTTGTCTTTGGTGGAAGGAGTAGAAATCGTAGAACCGGAACGAAAAGACGAATGTTGTGGTTTTGGCGGGATGTTTGCCATAGAAGAAGATGCCGTATCTGTGCAAATGGGACATGATAAAATAATGCGACATATAGCTACCGGGGCAGAATATATTGTCGGAGCAGACAGTTCGTGTTTAATGCATCAGAACGGTATTATTCTCCGGGAGAAACTACCGATAAAGACATTGCATATCGTTGAAGTTTTAGCAGCAGGATTATGAGTACGAAACATTCTAAGGCGGCAGCAGAGTTTTTGAAAAATAAAAAACAAGCTGCATGGCATGATGAAACTCTTTGGTTGGTAAGAGAAAAACGGGATAAATTGAGTAAGGAAATCCCTGAATGGGAAGAACTGCGTGATATGGCTTGTGCTACCAAGTTGTATAGTAACAGCCATTTGGATGAGCTTTTAGTGGAGTTTGAGGCAAATGCGCAGGCAAATGGCGCTCATGTACATTGGGCGAAGGATGGTGAGGAGTATTGTAACATCGTTTATCGCATCTTGGAACAGCATGGTGTCAGGCATTTTATTAAGAGCAAGTCGATGTTGGCGGAGGAGTGTGAATTGAATCCTTTTCTTGAAAGTAAAGGGATTGAGGTAGTGGAGAGTGACTTGGGTGAGCGTATTTTGCAATTGATGCATCTTAAACCCAGCCATATTGTTCTTCCTGCTATTCATATAAAGAGAGAACAGGTCGGGAAATTATTCGAAAAAGAAATGGGTACGGAAAAAGGAAATTTTGACCCTACTTATTTAACTCATGCTGCCCGGAAGAATCTTCGCCAAAAATTTATTCACGCTGAAGCCGCAATGACCGGATGCAACTTTGCTGTGGCATCTACGGGCGAAGTTGTCGTGTGTACCAATGAGGGAAACGCCGATATGGGAGTTTCTCAGCCTAAATTGCAGATTGCGGCTTTCGGAATAGAGAAAATTGTTCCGGATCGTAAATCTTTAAGTATATTTACCCGGTTATTGGCGCGTTCGGCAACAGGACAACCTATAACGACATATACCTCTCATTATCGTAAGCCGAGAGCAGGAGGGGAGTTTCATATTATATTGGTCGATAATGGCCGTAGTAAGATTCTTGCCGATCAAAATCATATAAAAGCGTTGAATTGTATACGTTGTGGAGCTTGTATGAATACGTGTCCCGTATATCGTAGAAGCGGAGGTTATTCATATACCTATTTTATTCCCGGACCTATCGGCATCAATTTGGGGATGTTGAAAGCCCCATTACGTTATTCAGATAACGTTTCTGCTTGTTCGTTGTGCTATTCGTGTTCGAATGTTTGTCCGGCTAAGGTGGATTTGGCAGAACAAATTTATTTGTGGAGACAAGGTTTGGATAAACTTAATAAGGCTGATCGAATGAAAAAAATAATGTCAGGAGGTATGAAGTTTATAATGAAACGTCCTCTGGTTTTTAATACAGCATTGAGATTGGCCCCGTTATCTAATCGCATGCCCCGTTTTCTTATTTATAATAAATTGAATGCTTGGGGAAATGGTCGTGAGATGCCGGAATTCTCAGAAAAGAGTTTTAATGAAATGTGGAAAAATGGAGATGTGAAGTGATTATGAGCAGTAGAGAAAATGTATTGCAGAATATCCGGAATGCTGTGCATAAAAAATATGAAAAACCGGAATTAGGAGCTTTGAAAAAGCATGCTTTAGTTTATCCGGACGTGATAATGCAATTTCAAAGTATAATAAAACAAGTCGGTGGAGAATCGCACCTGCTGAATAAGGGTGAGGATATTAATGATATAATCATAAAAGCATATCCCGAAGCAAAGCGTATAGCTTCTAATATCAGTGGAATTTCTTGTGCGACATTTAATCCGGATGATGTCGCTGATCCGGCGGATTTGGATGGGACGGATCTTGCAATTGTTTCAGGTAAGATCGGTGTGGCCGAAAATGGAGCTGTCTGGATAGAACAGGATGTAAAGTTGCGAGCTATTTATTTTATTGCGGAAAAGCTCGTTATTTTATTAGATAAGGAGAATATCGTAAATAATATGCACGAGGCATACGAGGAAATCGATACGGGAGAATACGGTTTTGGCGTGTTTATTTCCGGACCGTCTAAAACTGCTGATATAGAGCAAGCATTGGTTATGGGGGCTCATGGTGCACGGGATGTGATGATAATATTGAAATGATACCGTTAATTTAATTTTTTGTAAGTAAAAAATCTTTGATCCTTATTGTTATATGAGTTAGAGCTTGTCGTATATTTATACGTTAGTTAATAGCTATTATAATACATACCTTTGAATAGACGTGGAGCAAGACCGAATGGCTTGTGGTTCAAGAAGCTGTTTCAGACGTTCCGTCTCCTTGCCTTTACATCTGAAATCCAGATAGTTCGTTGGGAGTATACTCATTTTTTATGTAAAAATTTGTTTTTCTGAATAAATTGAGTTATCTTGAGACATGAACTTTAAAAATAAAATTACTATGGAAATGATACCTATCGGAAAAAATGCAGGAATGCTATGGAATCTTTTGGAGAGCGGTTCTGAGTTTTCTGTCAGCCAGCTTATTTCTAAATTAGATATGACACGAGACGATCTTTTTTCTGCTATCGGCTGGTTAGCTCGTGAAGGGAAAATATATTGTCGGAAACAGGATAATGAACTTTTTTTCAGTAACAAATGCATTCAAGGTTATTTTCATTTTGGATAGTCTTAGAGTCTGTCTAAATTTTCCGACAAGAGACATTATCAGGTTATCTTTGTGTTTTTTCTCGATCTGTTTTTAGTTTTTATTTGTGGTAGTCTGCTTCCTTTTTATAGAAACGACAAAACATCCTTGAAAGAATTTTTCAAAACTGACCCAAATGAAATTGAACAGGCTTTCTATATTTAGTATAGTATTTTGTTATCTTAAAATAAAAAGAGTCCAGTCATTAAATGAGTGGACTCTTTTTATAAATCATTTAAAAATTATTCTTCTACTTGAAATTTTCGGCTGACTTTCAGTAAATTGCTGGTGTAAGCTACTACATTTTGAGCTTCTTGTATCATTGTAAGGTATACCATGCTTACTTTCAGACTTCCGGTTTGTCCTTGTATCCGTTTCAGCTCGGCACGTTTTAATTGAGCAAGACTGTTGATCAGATGATTTGCAGTAGATATGGCCTCTTCAAAATTTGTGTAATCATTTTGCAGAATAATATTTCGTGCTTGTTCCAGAAAATCGGTAATACCTTCGGAAATATGTTTAAATTCTTCTTTTTGAGCTTCTTGTAAAGGATTGAAATTGTTGTCGGTATGTTCCAAACAAGGTTCGCATATACGTCCTATGCTATATATGACTTCACTGATGAAATCATTTCCTTGATAATAATACAACCCTTTTTCGATCGCGGTATTATTGTCGAGATGAGCGACTCCTAATGTACCTATTCGCTTTACTTTTTTGATATGGTCTTTTTCATCGTCGATAAGATTCATTGCCTTGCGTAGTCCTCTGTAACTTTCGGACATAAATGAGTTGACTGTTTTGTCAAAAGTTTGTGAGGCAACTTCCAGTATAGCTCCAAGCTCATCTCTGGTATGTTTCCGGAGTAAAGATAAAGCCTCTTGTGTATCATGGCTACTCATCAATTTTTGTACGGTCGGATCTCCTTTTTGTTTTGTAAGCGCTTTTTTATAGACTAATTGGCTGCGAATAAGACTGAATATGGCTAAACCGATAAAAGCTATGATAGCGATTGTTCCGCCAAAGTGTATAATAGTAGTAACAAAGAAGCAGATAAAAAATGCTGCTCCGGCAGTGATAAACCAACCGCCTATTACAGATAGTACTCCGGTAATACGATATACGGCACTTTCACGACTCCAAGCTCTGTCTGCGAGAGAACTACCCATAGCTACCATAAATGCCACATAGGTAGTGGAGAGTGGTAATTTGAGAGCTGTTCCCATTGCTATCAAGAACCCGGCCAATACTAAGTTTACAGAGGCTCTTATTAAGTCGAATGCTGCCCCTTCTGCTAAAATCGCATCGTCTGTATTGAATCGTGCATCTATCCATCGTTTTGTTTTATCTGGAATAATATTGGATAGACTTGAACTGATAGAACTTGACAACCGCACGATAACTCGAGCGACGGGTGAAGTTCCGAAAGCTTCTTCTCCTTCTTCCTGACGTGAGAGATCTACTGATGTTTTTACTACATTGTGAGCTTTTTTTGAAGTAAATAATGCTATAACCATTACAAGTCCGGCAGATACGAGAAAGTACCATGGCGTGTGTGCCGATCCCATAAGAGAAGTCATTAAATATGTGTCGGGATCAGCCCCTGATTGAGAACTGAGATCGATAAATGATGAATATCCGGCGAGGGGAACTCCGATAAAGTTTACCAAATCGTTTCCGGCAAATGCTAAGGCTAATGCAAATGTTCCCACCAGAACAATGACTTTAAATACATTGATATGT
This sequence comes from uncultured Coprobacter sp., assembly GCF_947855755.1. Classification (NCBI taxonomy): domain Bacteria; kingdom Pseudomonadati; phylum Bacteroidota; class Bacteroidia; order Bacteroidales; family Barnesiellaceae; genus Coprobacter; species uncultured Coprobacter sp. The sequence goes on along the minus strand of NZ_CANUAR010000001.1, from coordinate 249,163 downwards.
ATCCATTGGAATATTTGCATGAGTACGGTAGATCCGATAAAACAATAGAGAATTAGAGAGCCGGTATTTTCTTTTATCCATAGTTTGTTTTCGGGAGTCATGAATGATGATTCTTTTAATCCGCTGATCAGTACGAAATAGATGATTGTCGTTATTGCTATTCCACCGAAGATCGCAGCGAAATATTTCATCTGTTTTTTATAATTGAATGTGAATATGAGTCGAGCGATATATTGTACCACAGTCCCGAAAAAGAAAGCAATAGCTACGGAAACGAAAATTGCCAGAATCACGGATAAAGCCTTATCGGTATTCAGCAATTGTCCGAATTCTAAAGAGTGATCACCGGCGATTTTTATGATAGATAATGCAAAAGTTCCACCTAAAAGTTCAAATACCAAAGAAACTGTAGTCGATGTCGGCATTCCCAATGAATTGAACATATCGAGAAGCACGACATCCGTAAGCATGACGGCAATGAGAATACACATGATTTCGGTAAAATAGAAATGTTCCGGTTGGTAGATTCCGTGACGTGCTATATCCATCATTCCGTTGGAGAGGGATGCTCCGACAAAAATCCCGATTGCGGCGATACACATGATTGCTTTGAACGGTGCGGCTTTTGCCCCGATTGCCGAATTTAGGAAATTGACGGCGTCGTTACTTACTCCGACTACTAAGTCGAATATGGCTAATATAAAAAGAAAAATAACGATTCCTAAGTAGAATGTTTCCATATAAGTTCCTTTTTGTACTTTTAACGGACGCAAAGGAATGAAAAAGATGTTACAATAAAGTTACAAAATGAGAAATGTTGACTTTTTGAGGAATTATCTTTGTTTAGGACCTATCTGAATTTTCCAATTTAAGAGCCTGTCGTAAATTTTCCGACAAAAAAATATTATCAGGTTATTTTTGTGTTTTCTTCCGTTCTTTTTTCCCGTTTTCATTCGTCAGATAGTTCGCTATCCTCCTCGTAAAATCAGAAAAACATTCTCGAAAGAAACTCTCAAAACTGACCCGAGTAAGATTTAAACAGGCTCTAAGCTTTTTCTGGTTTTAGAAGTGCTTTAGACCATTCTTCTTCATTAAAACCGGTAAGAACTGTATTTCCGGATATTAGTACCGGACGTTTGACTAACATCCCTTCAGAGGCAAGTATTCGCAAAAGTTCTTCTTGTTGTGTATTTTTAATTTTTTCTTTAAGATTCAGTTCTTTATAGCGTAGGCCGCTTGTATTGAAAAATTTTTGTATTGGTTTTCCGCTTTTTTCTATCCATATCGATAATTCTTGTTGTGTCGGATTATCCGAAACAATATCACGAGTTATTACATCTATATTGTTGCTTTTCAGCCATTGAGCAGCTTTCCTGCATGTCCCGCATTTAGGATATTGTATAAAAAGGGGTTTCATAATTCTTTATAATTAAAAATTGGTATGCTCTTAGAGTCTGTTGAAAATTTTGAATGAGATTCAACCAGTCTTTTCTGGAGCAAATTTACAGAAATATTTTAGGTGAATATGGCAATAAGAAATGTTTTTTCTATTTAGAGAAGTCTGTAAATAAAGTTTTGGTCAGATTTGTTTTTATCATGAAAGCTTGTGTTTTTCGACAATTAATATTTACATTCGCAAGAATGAGCAATTGTAAAAAGTTAATTCCGTGAATACACATATAGAAAGAGAGAATAACCGATATAGAAAGTTGCTGTCTTTGGCACGTATGGGATGGTGGGAAGCTGATTTTAAGAATAGGTCGTATCGTTGTTCTGATTTTTTGATAGATTTATTGGATCTTCAATCTGATATAATCGGTTTTGAAGATTTCGAACTTTTAATAAGAGAAGATTTTCGGGAACGTATTAAAAATGAGTTTTCTTCTATTTTGTTACAAGATGTATATGAGCAGTCCTTCCCGGTTTATTCTAAGTATGGAGTTGTTTGGGTACATTCAAAATTAGGAGAAAAGAGTCTGAATGAGGACGGACATTTATGTGCTTTTGGCTTTTTACAATGTATTGATAATCCTGAGGATATAAAAGAGCGAGGATTATCATTGGAACACGTGAATAATTTGCTATACCAACAAAACTCGATTTCTCGTTTGTTGTTGCAATTTTTTAAATCTGACGATGTAACGGGTGCTATTGATAAAATTTTGGAAGATATTTTGTATCAATTTAAGGGAGGACATGCGTATATAGCCTCATATGATTGGGAAAATAGGGAGTTAAATATTCTTTCGGAATCGGTGAGGGGAAGTTTGGAGGAGAAAAATCGAAATATACGCAAACTTTCTGTCGATAGTATGCCTTGGTGGACACGACAAATTATGAATATGAAGCCCATCGTTTTGTTTAATTTAGATGAACTTCCCGAAGAGGCTGTTTTGGAAAAAAAGAGACTTGGGGCTCGAAATATAAAGTCGTTGATGGCTGTCCCGATGGTTACTGACGATGGTGTGTGGGGATTTATGGGAATCGATATGATCGATGTTTATCGGGATTGGAGTAATGAAGATTATCAGTGGTTTACCTCGATTGCAAATATTGTCAGTTTGTGTCTGGCGTTTCGGATATCAGAAAAGAAGGCGGATATGGAACGACTTTATTTGAAAAACTTGTATAAGCACATGCCAATAGGTTATGTCAGAATGGAGTTGATCAGTGACGATCGGAAAAATGTTATAGATTATAGGATTGTTGATGCGAATGAAGCGGCACTCGAAATTTCCGGGTTAAAAAAAGAAGAGATCGGAATGTTAGCTTCGGAACTCGATGTTACTCCGGTTTCGCGTTTAATAAAGATATTGTCGAGTTTTGACAATATGAATGAACATACGGAGATCGATGTAACGTTTCCGCGAACAGAGAAAATAGGGCATAATATTTTATATTCTCCAGAACCGGGTGTTGCTGTAGTTTTGTTTAGCGATATTACAGAAAGCGTAAAGGCACATGAAGCTCTTGATCGGAGTGCAAAAATTTTACACAATATTTATACGAATATTCCTGTAGGGATAGAGTTGTATGATGAGAACGGTTATTTAGTCGATATGAATAACAAGGATATCGATATTTTCGGGTTGAAAAGTAAAAGGTCGGCATTGGGAATTAATATTTTTGAGAATCCGAATATTTCTGATGCGATTAAAGATAAGCTGAAACGTCAGGAAGCGGTATCTTTTCGCTTTAATTATCCGTTTAAAGCAGTTGAGAATTATTATCCGACAGATAAGAAGGGATATATCGATCTTTATACGAAAGTGAGTATTTTATATGATAATCGGGGAAAGTTTTCTAATTACTTATTTATTAATATCGATAATACCGAGATAAATAAGGCTTATAGCCGTATTGCAGAATTTGAATCGTCGTTTTCATTAATTAGTAGGTTTGGGAAAATAGGATACTGCAAATTTGACGTGATTTCCTGTACAGGTTATGGGATTACTCAATGGTTTAATAATTTAGGAGAAAATGAGTCTACACCTTTGAATCAGATAATTGGCGTTTATCGACATGTGCATGAAGAAGATCGTCGGGCATTGTTTGATTATACTGTACAATTGAAGAATAATGAAATAGATAGTTTTAGTAAAGAACTCCGTGTTCGCAATGGAGATGGATGGAAATGGACACGGGTAAACGTTATGCGTGACGTAATGAATAATACTCCCGGTAAATTGGAACTTATCTGCGTTAATTATGATATTACGGAACTTAAAGAAACCGAACGCAAATTAATAAAGGCCCGGGATAAGGCAGAAGAAAGCGGTCGCCTGAAATCTGCTTTTTTAGCGAATATGAGTCACGAGATACGAACTCCACTGAATGCGATAGTCGGTTTTTCTGAGTTGTTGATGAATGCCAATTCTTCGGAAGAAAAGTGGGAATTTATGAATATCGTAAAAGAGAATAATGAATTGTTACTGCAATTAATCTCTGATATTCTTGATATATCGAAGATTGAGGCCGGTACATTCGATTTTGTCGTAGGACAGGTAAATGTCAATCTTTTATGCGAGGAAATTGTTCGTTCATTGCAAATGAAAGTTTCTCCTGATGTGCGTCTTCTTTTTGAAAAACCATCTGTCGATCCTATAATTCCCGGAGATAAAAATCGTATCAATCAGATTATTACTAACTTTGTGAATAATGCGATCAAATTTACCAAAAAAGGATTTATACGTGTAGGTTATAAGGTGCATGATAAAGAATTGGAATTTTATGTCAGTGATACGGGAGTTGGAATCGAGCCTGATAAACTTGGTACTATTTTTGACCGTTTTATAAAACTTAATAATTTTGTTCATGGGACAGGACTCGGTCTTTCTATCTGTAAAAGTTTGGTCGAGCAAATGGGCGGAAGAATAGGGGTAGAGTCGAAACCGGGAATCGGTTCTCGATTTTGGTTTACTTATCCGTTGAATGAAAATTTTGTTTGTGATAATATGCGTGAAGAATCGAAACCGGTTCTGTCGGAGGAAGAAGTGTCGCAGAAAGGGAATAGAAAACCATTGATTCTGGTTGCGGAAGATACGGATAGTAATTTTCTGCTGATTTCTATCATTTTGAAAAAGGAATATGAGATTATTAGGGCTATAAATGGTTTTGAGGTAATGAGGCTCGAAGAAATACATAGACCTGACATAATCCTCATGGACATACGTATGCCCGAGATGGATGGTATAGAAGCTACATATAAATTGCGGGATAAGGGTGTGGACACTCCGATAATTGCTGTTACGGCTTTTGCTTTTGATCAGGATCGAAACCGTATCCTCGAAGCCGGATGTGATGATTATATCAGTAAGCCGATTTTTTCAGCAATATTAAAAGAACGAATACGATATTGGTTAAATGAAAGAGGAAAATTGTAAAGGAAAAAAAGTATTCCAAAAGGTTATCGTTAGCTTTCGGAATACTTGTTTAAGAGAGTGTTGAGAGTTTCTTTCGAGGACGTTTTTCTATTTTTATCAGGCTATTTGAGGAGTGAAAATTGGAAAACAAGCCGGAAGAAAACATAAAGATGACCTGATAATGTTTTCTTATCGGAGAATTTAGATAGCCCCTTAGACTGTTCAGTTTTTTTCTTGGAATTTTTATTTTTTTGCCCATTCTAAGATTATCGGGCTGTTAACCTTTACGCCGAATTTTTCAGCCTTAAGTAAAATATTCCGGGCAAGTTCCGCCTTTTCCGTGTCGGGAGCATATCTGAAATAAGCTTCAGCTGCTCTTACGTGAGCTGCGTCGGGCATAGGGAAGGCACGTTGTTGAGGAAGTCCGAATTCTGAATTGTCGAGTTCTCTCCGTTCGGTAGTATCGAGTTTGTCAGATGCAGTCATTTTTTATTATTTGTTTTGTTTTACCTTCAATTAAAAACTCTGTTTTTTCTTTAGCTTCTTCCGGAGTCAAGAATCCCGGGATAAAGAGTGGTTTCCCGGTTAGGGGTATGAACATGGTCGTCGGAGATGTTTGAATATCGTATATTTGTGCTACTTGAGGGTCTCGGTCGATCAATACTTGGTAGAAATTAACTTGAGGAAATAGTTTTTTCAAGGGATCGTAAACGTCCCGTAGTCCTTTTTCATATAAATGAACCGAGTCGTGAAAAACGATAACGGCCGGATTTATGCCTCTGTATATCCATTCTGAGCCGTGAGTAAAATCAGCTATTTCTTTTATAAAACGAGCTTTCGATAAATGTTCTAACATATTTATTGAGTTTTAAGTTTATAGGAGTAGAACACTTGTCGCATCTTGAAAGATTTTTATTTCTCTTTTTTTTAACGTATCATTCAGAAATATGTGTATATATATTTATATTTGTGGCAAATTCTATATCCCAATTCCCGAATTTATTATGCAAAATTTGATCAGAAAGTTCAGTATATTTATTCGTAAACCTTTTTTTAGTGATTACCGGACAGTTTTCGGATTGTGGATGCTGTTGGCGGTGATAGCATGGGTGATGAAATATTTTCATCATTCGTACAATAATTTTATGATTTTCCGGCAAACTTTTTGGCATGCTCTTTCACGTTTGTCTTTGTATGCAGAATATCCTGCTGAGTATTTCGACCACAATCATTATGGTCCTTTTTTTACATTATTTGTCGCTCCGTTCGCATTTACACCGGTATGGTTAGGTTTACTCAGTTGGCTGTTGTTTTTGTCGTTTTCGTTATACGTTGCGACTCGTACTTTACCGCTTGAAAAGAAAAAATTGATATTTATATATTGGTTTTGTGCTCATGAGCTGTTGACGGCATTGTTTATGTCTCAGTTTAATATCGGCATTGCCGCTATTATTATATTGTCATTCGCTTTGATAGAAAAAGAAAAAGATATTTGGGCGACTTTGCTTATCGTTATCGGATTATTCATAAAGCTGTACGGAGTTGTCGGATTGGCGTTTTTCTTTTTCTCCCGTCATAAGTTCAAGTTTATCATCTCATTTATCGGTTGGTCTGTTTTTCTTCTGGTGTTGCCGATGTGGGTATGGGGTACTGATTATGTATTGAATCAATATGTAGAATGGTTTGTCAGATTATCTGCTAAAAATCAAGATAATCAGTTCGCTTTGATGCAGAATATATCATTGTTGGGAATGATCCGAAAAATATCCGGTATAGCAACGTATTCCGATTTATATCCGATATGCGTCGGTTTGTTGTTGTTCGGATTACCTTATTTGCGGATAAAACAATACCAAAATCCGGCTTTTCGATTGACTTTATTGGCATCTGTCCTGATGTTTGTTGTTCTTTTTAGCACGGGTAGTGAGTCCAGTACTTATATTATAGCATTTATGGGGGTCGCTATTTGGTATGTAGCAGCACCTTGGAAGAGAAGTCGAACAGATGTTGCCTTGATGGTTTTTGCATTTATTCTGACCAGTATGTCTCCTTCGGATCTTTTTCCGGCTTATTTGCGCAGACACTATATTACTCCTTATGCATTAAAAGCTTTACCGTGTGTTATAATTTGGTTCAAACTGGTGTATGAAATGTGTTTTAGAGATTATGCTTTGCCTAAGTATGATACGAAGAGTATGCTCCAAAAGTAAAAGCTATATTATTATATAATGCCAATTGTTCGAATGTTTTTAATCATTAAAATTAACCATGAATACGCATATTCTTAAACCGTCTGAGCGACTTAAGGTAGTAGATTCTTTGCGAGGATTTGCATTGTTGGCAATTGTATTATTACATAATCTGGAACATTATAATTTGTATTGTATTCCTGATTTTTATCCCGAATGGTTACAAGCCGTAGATAAGTTTTTCTGGGATGCGATGTTTTTCTTATTTGCGGGGAAAGCGTATGCGACATTTTCATTATTGTTCGGGTTTAGTTTCTATATTCAGTTTAATAATGCCCGGAAAAAAGGAATCGATTTTCGGGGGCGTTTTGCATGGAGAATGTTCCTTTTATTCTTGTTTTCACAATTTCATGCGTTGTTTTATAATGGCGATATTCTTTTGTTATATGCAGTAGTCGGTCTTGTTTTGATACCTGTATGTAAATTAGGTGATAGAATTGTTTTAGCTATTGCTCTATTTCTCCTTTTGCAGCCCTATGAGTGGGGACGTATGATGTACGCCGCATTTAATCCTGATTATGCAATTACGAATAGATATGTTCCTTATGCTATATTATCGGGACAAGTTACAAGTCAGGGAACTTTCTGGGAAGTACTTTGTTCGAATGTCTGGACAGGACAACTGTACAGTAATATCTGGCAGGTGGAAGCCGGGCGATTATTCCAGACTGCAGGATTATTCATGCTCGGAATGCTGTTAGGGCGCAGACGATATTTCGAGAAAAGCGATGCTTCTTGTCGTGTATGGCATCGGATTTTGAAGTTGGGAATTATTGTATTTATTCCGTTATATGTTTTGAGAATCTTTGTTCCGGATTATATAGAAAATTCGTCAGTAAGGATTCCTTACTCTATTATAATTCAGTCATTGTCTAATTTTGTTTTTATGGCAGTTCTCATATCGGCATTTACATTGCTTTGGTTTAAAAAAGAATCGGGCTGTAAATGGCAAAACTTTATAATACCCTATGGTCGAATGAGCCTGACAAATTATATTACGCAGTCTATTATCGGGGTAACGATTTATTATGGTTATGGTTTATGCCTATATAAAAGTACAGGAGCTATTGTGACATTATTGATTGGTCTCGCAATTTTTATAATTCAGTTGTTATTTAGTCGTTGGTGGTTGAGTAGGCATAAACAAGGTCCGTTTGAATATATATGGCGTAAGGCGACTTGGATGGGATATAAACATTATTGATATTGTTAATGATAAACGTAAGAGAAATATATTTAGAACTTATCTAAGTTTTCCAGTAATAAAAAAATACGATCCAGGTCATCTTTGCGTTTTCTTCCGTTCTTTTTCCCCATTTTCCCTCGTCGGATAGCCTGCTGTCATCCTCGTGAAAACGATAAAATATCCCCGAAAGAAACTCTCAAAACTGACCCGAGTAAAATTTAGATAGTCTCTCAGGCATCACTTCTTTGGATATTTTATGTTAAAGAATAAGTAGATAGTATAAATAGTTGTTTTTATCAACTATTTATAGTAAGAATATAGTTCTTTTTTCAGAATAAATGTCGTTCTTTGACAAATCAACAAAATAAGTTTATTTTAATCTTCATTTTCTGAGTGAGTTCTCATTATACTACGTATTGAGTTTTTTTGGCAAACGCAGGCTATATAAACTTTTCTTGTTTTAAACACAGTATTATTAAAAGAAAGAATTTATTATGAAATCTTTTTATATAGGAAATCTAAAGATAGATTTACCTATAATTCAAGGGGGGATGGGAGTCGGAATTTCCTTATCCGGTTTAGCCTCGGCAGTAGCCAATGAAGGAGGGGTTGGTGTCATCTCATGTGCGGGACTCGGTTTATTATATCCTAAGTTATCGTCCGACTATTTGAGAAACAGTATTTGGGGATTAAAAGAAGAGCTTCGTAAGGCTAAAGAAAAGACCAATGGGGTAATAGGTGTCAATATTATGGTGGCATTAAGTAACTTTTCGGATATGGTAAAGACCGCTATTTCTGAAAAGGTCGACATCATATTTTCTGGTGCTGGTTTGCCGTTAGATTTACCCTCTTATTTAAGAAAAGGTAGTAAAACGAAATTAGTACCTATCGTCTCCTCGTCACGAGCTGCAAAACTGATTTGTGAGAAGTGGAAAAATAATTACGATTATCTTCCGGATGCAATTGTTGTAGAAGGCCCTAAAGCCGGAGGACATCTGGGATACAAAGACGATCAAATTGAAAATGAGCATTTTTCATTGGAACATATTATCCCGGAAGTTATCGAGGTAATAAAAGCCTATGAAAAATCTGGGCACTGTAAAATTCCGGTTATTGCTGCCGGAGGGCTTTACACGGGAGGAGATATTTATCGTCTTATGCAGTTGGGAGCTACTGGAGTCCAGTTGGGGAGTAAATTTGTGACGACAGAAGAGTGCGATGCTTCTCCAGTTTTCAAACAAACATATATTGATGCCGAACAGAGTGATATTGAAATCATTGCCAGCCCGGTAGGAATGCCGGGACGTGCAATATCGGGAGAGTTTACTCGGAAAATAAAATCAGGAAGTGAAAAGCCTCGACGTTGTGCGTTTCATTGTATCAAAACATGTGACTATACCAAAAGTCCTTATTGTATAATAAAAGCGCTTTATAATGCAGCAAAGGGAAATATGCAAAAAGGATATGCTTTTGCTGGGGCAAACGCATTTCTGTCGCAGAAGATTGTGAGTGTACGAGAAACTATCGAGACCCTTAAAAAAGAGTTTATCCAGGCGGAGGAATCTGTTAAATAAGGGAGTTTTCTGACATGTAAAATTTTTGTGACCGTTCAGGGTAATATTGATATATTATTTTTGAACGGTTTTTTTGTAAAATGAGGTAGATGATTGTACGGGAAAATCCTAATAAAATGTTAAACGGATTCTAAATTTTTATTCAGATATTTATTAAAGAACATATCCTTTCTCGAAAAATTATTATCTTTGGAAATATTAAAAGGTGTCATGTAAATAAAAATTTCCGGTAAATGAGAAACACAGCATTTAAAATAGCATAAAGTCAAAAGAGGAACTTTACAGAAAATGAAGTTATTATAATATTTTGATCGAACACTTCTCACAATAAAACACACGATGTCTATGAAAACAAAGAATTGGGGTAAGGTTTACCTGATAATACTACTTGCATGGATTCCGTTTTTCGGGAGTGCAAAGAGGAATGTTACCATTTATCCGATGCCGAGAGGAGAAAAAATCAGTACAGAATATGCTGTTTCTGTTGCTGGTCGGGATGTCCCGGTTTATATTGCTAAAGTCGCACCTTTGGATAAACAAAAACGATGGGATGCAATGGATAAGCGTCAATGCGGAGAGGGATATTATGATATTGCTTCTTTTGCTTATTTTGATTTGAATAAAGGAAAGGTTAAAGTAACTGTTACAGTTCCGGAACAGATAGATTCGGTGAGGATATTACCTTCTTCTTACGGTATAAAACCGGATATTAAAGGAAATAAGTTCTCTTTTACGGTATCCTCGCCGCAAAATCTGACGATAGAAGTAAATGGAGAATGGATTCGTTCTTTGCATTTATTTGTAAACGGACCAGAACAGAATATTCCTGATCCGAACGATCCGAATGTTATTTTTTATGGACCGGGAATTCATGAAATTACTCATGTCGAGGTAGGAGATAATAAGACGGTATATGTTGCCGGAGGGGCAATCGTTCGCTTGACGATAGGGGAGGATGAGCCTTTTCATGTTTCAAAGTTCGGATTAAGGGGATATTCGAAGGCTTTTTGGTTGAAAGGAAATAATATAACTTTTCGGGGGCGTGGTATTTTAGATGCAAGTGCGTGTACGGTACATTCCCGTCACATGATCGGGGTACGTGGAGAAAATATCCGCCTTGAGGGAGTTATTCTCCGAGATGCACCTTTGTGGACAGTTCCGGTCGATTATTCTAAAAATGTGGTGATAGATAATATTAAGTTATTGGGGCGGCGGGCAAATTCAGATGGTATAGATATTTGTAGCAGTGAAAATGTCTTAATTAAAAATTGCTTTATCCGTACTTTGGATGATTTGATTGTTTTGAAAACACCGAGAGGCATGAAAGATATGAAACATATAAGAGTTGAAAAATGTGTGTTATGGAATCAAATGGCTCATTCTCTAAGTATCGGGGCTGAAATTACACAGCCGATAGATGATGTTTTGTTTACCGATTGCGATATAATTCATGATATCGGAAGGGAGTGGGCTTTGCGAGTTTACCATACAGATAAGGCTTTGGTTACGAATGTACGTTTTGAGAATATTCGTATTGAAGAATGCAATAGGTTGATGTCTGTTTGGATAGGAAAAGATGTGTGGACGACAGATCCTGAACCGGGTAGAATCGAAGGTGTTACATTTCGTAATATAACAGCATTTGGTAAAACTCCGAATGTGGAGGTTGTCGGTTTTGATGAGGCACATAAGGTAAAGAATATTCTTTTTGAGAATATCCGTGTGAATGGTCGGTCGTTGATTAAGAATAATGTGTCGGTCAATAAATATTCTGATAATGTCATGGTTAAATAAGGCATGAAATCTGATAGGTGAAAAACGGGAAAAGTGGCCGGTCGGAAGGTAGCGCAAAAATGATCTCTTACTTTTTTATTGGGATTCATATTGTCCGTTCATTTTTTATCTTGTGATAGAGTTTTCAGGAATTTTATTTTTCTAATGATAATTTGATACATTTGCAAAATATTTGAGGTAAATATGTTTATAAAGGTGTAATATAATGGAAGAAAAGAACAAAGGGACTAAGAAACCGAAAAGGAATGGCACTCGACCGGCCAAAAACAGTGGTAAAAGAATCGGGAAATCCCGTCCGGAAAAAGCGGATAATGCGCGTAACCGAATATTAAAACAGGCTTGAATTTTCAAGCCTGTTTTAATATTCGGTCGATGTTGAGTCATTGTTATTCATTCGCATGAATGATTTGAGAGAAAGGAATATTGTATTCTACTCCTAATAATGAATGATATTCTTTGCAGAAATTATCGTATGTGTTTTTTGCTATTCCTTTTTTCCCACTGTTATATAGTAGAGTACATTTAACTTGTAATGCTTCTTCGTTTAGTATATCGTGAGAAAATATGGTCTCTGCAATTTGTAGCCTGAATTTATCATTGTGCAGGAACTCTTCTTTCTTTAGAAGTTCATTTAATAAATCGATAGTTGCACAAGAATAATCGCTTTTAAAATTATCTAACCAGTCAAATTGTGTATTAGGAAGTAGTGGCCCGTAAAATAGTAATTCGAGTAAATCGTAGAAAAAAGATTCTTCTTTGTGCTGACTGTTAGTAGCTTCTTGAATGTATTGAAGAGCCATTTGATAATCACAGTATGCAGGATTATCGCTTTCTATTTTCCAGAAATTATTATCTTGCACGATACGTACATTTCCGATTCTTTCTAATAATGACCTTAATTTACTTAGTGAGACGTTTCGGTTGTTTTGTGCAGATTTTTCGCTTTTGTCCCCCCATAAAGTCTCGTCTATTTTTTTGTTGGTAATACCTCGTTCGTCTTTTTGGCTATGCAATAAAATTAATAGCAATAGAGATTTTAGGATGGGAGTGAAACTTCCTGATATATCATTACCTTCTTTATCTTTAACTTGGAATTTTCCTAATAAACGAATGCAGGAATGGGCTGAATCGAAGATGGGCTTGCGTTTAATTTCTTCTTGATCGGTAGAAACAGAAGGTAAAGAGGTTTCCGGTTTGATAATCGGGGCTTTTGTTTCTGAAGAATTATTTTTTCTTTTGAAGAAAATAAATGCAATACTTATCAAGACGATTACGATCCCGAGAAGCGTGTACAATATCTTCGGTTCAGATTTTTCTTGTAAAGTATCGACATAAGATAATGTCGGATAGTGGATGGAATAAATATCGAATAGAGATGTCGAGTCTTTATATTGCTTGCAGAATAATGCATATATTTTTTGTTGTTCAGGGAATTGATACAGAGTGTAATTGGTTCGTTCGTCAGCCTTTAAATCTACATTGATATCATCTGAAACCCGTTCCAATCCGGGTTTGTCTATTCTTATTTTTACAAGATAAGGTTTAGGATTGATAATAAGAACATAGAAACTATTATCAGACGGGCTGTAAATCATATTTCTTCCCGGGAAAATATTTACGGTGTCGGGCATTTCGATATCCCATAGTTTCTCTGTTTTAAAAGTTTGTAAATTTATTTTATACAGGTCATAATAGTTGTGCGGAGACATTTCTTGACGACCCGATTTGCATCCTCTTCCTCCGAATATATATAGGTTATTATTGACTACGGCCGATGTTGTAAAAAATCGGGGATCGATGTCTTCGATTTTAATTTTTTCCCATTCTCCAGTATATGGCTTTATTTTGAATAAATCGTTTTTATATATATAATGTCCATATCCTCCGAAGGTAATTATAGAAGTATCCGTCGGATTATAAGTTTGAGTATGATCATAATATTGCATATCTACTTCGGGGACGGATTTGTTTTCCCATTCGTTGGTTGCCGGCAGATATCGGGATAATGTTTTGTTATTGAGATCGAAAGATATAAGTTCTTGGGTATCGGGAATATAAAATAATCCGTCATTCTTGTCTCCGGCAGGGTATCCCGATATATCTTTTATAATTCTTTCTGTTCTTGTAACTACATTATAAGTATAAAGGGTCTGTAAATTTTGATTAGATAAAAAATAAAATATTCCGTGAATTGGATCAAAATCGAATTGTGGCTCGTCTTTCTGCTTGATACTGAATACTTTTTCCCATTTACTATGCGTGTTAATGAGCCAAATAGGATTATCGGCATGAGCAGGTATATGTCTTATTGAATCTAAACAAAAGCTTTCTTGATGTTTTCCTAATTGCCAATAACGGATTAGTTTATTTCCTTCATATACTCGTATGTTTTTTATATTTATAGGTGCAGCTTCTGGAGATTTATATTTAGGGATTCTACAAGCTCCGAAACTGACTTGAAAATTATGTATGCTAGAGAAAGAGTGTTCAAAACTCTTCTTTTGAGAACCGAAAGTAAGTTCTATTTGCTCATTCTCCGGCAATAGTGAAATTTTTACAGGAATCCATCTGTTATGTTCTATCGTAGCGATATTATATCTTTTTTCATTGATTAATAAAGAGACATACACATGTTCTCCGTTACTGGGGGAAATTAAAAGATCGATATTTTCACCGGTATTGGTGATGATGCGGTCTATGAAACCGAAAAGAATAGGTTCTTTACGAATATAAAGGTCGAAAGATAAAGATGCCCCCTTGGGCGATAGTTGAAATGGCTTTCCGTCATTCAGAATGAGTCCGGTTCGTTGCGCTCCGGTATATTGGTTTGATTTAATATATAGACCCAAATTCAGATCTTCTGCATGGAGCGATACTGCGATAAGAAAAAAGAAGAATATAAATAAACGATTCATTTATTATTTTTTTATGCACTTCAAGTTTTAGACAGACTAACTATCATGCAAAGAAACGAAAAAAAAACGGCATTTTTATTTATTTGATGTAAATAATGCTTTTTTTGTATTTCTACTTGCTTTTTGTCTTAAAATCAGGTATATATAGAATATATAATTGATAGCTTCCTATTAAAAGATAGTTTAGTATTGATTTTAAGGTGAGCAAATTATAGTAAAAACTCAGACAGGCTCTAAGTAGATTATAAAATCTTTTATTCAAGAATATTGAGAATATTTTGATTATGCTTTAAAGTTTTTTATAGTTTGTATGAAAAGGGGGCATTTTGTCGAGAAAGTGTATATTAATGAACAATTAATATTTTATTTGGATGATCGAAAATAAAAATGAACGTGTTGTCTTTTTGTATGTTTTTAGACAATCATAAAAAAATGAAAAAACAAAAAATTCTTTCGTTTAATTTGAATTTTAGGTTCAAATTAATCTGTTATTACTCAAATTTTAAGACAGATATTTTATTTTTGTCTTGAATTTAGAATTTGTTTGAATCTTTGTTCAGAATTATTTTGAAAATATTTTTCTGATTTTATGAGATAATAGGCTGTAAAGACGGTGTAGGGTTGAGAAAAACAGCCCCAAAAGAGGTTCGAAAAATCTGAATATATAATTTTATTATCAGAAAATTTAGATAGATTCTTGAAATCGTTTTATTGTAATTCGGAAAAGACAGTTGGATTTAGATAAGCTTTTAAGATAGCTTTTTAAAGAAGTACTTTAAATATATACAAACACAAAAAAATAATTTATGAGAAACATCCAGAATTTTTTATTTGGTGCGTTAGCCTTGTTGGTTTCCTGTAGTACACCAGATGTTACAGAAAAAACTCCGGTAGATTATGTAAACCCTTACATGGGAAATATCAGTCATTTGTTGGTTCCGACATTTCCTACTATTCATCTTCCGAATTCTATGTTGAGGGTTTATCCTGAACGACCTGATTACACAGCCGACCAAATTAAAGGGTTGCCTTTGATTGTAACCAGCCATCGTGGAAGTAGTGCGTTTAATCTAAGCCCTTATCAGGGTAGTGAAGAAACTCTACGACCTGTCGTGAATTATACTTATGATAATGAAGTTATAAAGCCTTATTATTATAGAGTATATCTTGATGAGCAAAGTACAGATGTAAAGTATGCTCCGAGTCGTCAGTCGGCTCAATATGAGATTTCGTATGAAAAAGACGCTCCGGTTTATTTGATTTTGAATAGCAAAAATGGAGCGATGCAAGTAAACGATAACACGGTAAGCGGGTATCAACAACTCGAGAATAATACTCGGGTCTATCTTTATCTCGAAACAGAAAATAAACCCGAAAAGACCGGTGTGTTGCAAGATAACAAGTTAAATACCGAATTGGACACGATTAGCGGGAATAATGCATGTGTAGCATTATATTTCGGAGATAAAGCCCAAGTTCAGAAAATACGTTACGGTATTTCTTTTATCAGCGAAGAACAAGCTAAAAGCAATATGGAACGTGAGCAAAAATCCTATGATGTAAATGCTTTGGCAGAAGTCGGTAAGAAAGTCTGGAATGAAGCTTTGGGTAAAATAGAAGTTCAGAGTCCTGATGAAGATGAAAAGACTATATTCTATACCTCTTTATATCGGTGTTATGAGCGTCCTGTCAATATCAGTGAAGATGGAAGATATTTCAGTGCATTCGATGGTAAGATACATGAAGATGGAGGAAATGCATTTTATACGGACGATTGGATTTGGGATACATACCGGGCGACACATCCTTTGCGTGTATTGATAGACACGTTGACCGAGACGAATGTGATTCGGTCTTATATATTAATGGCAGAGCAGATGGGAGATATGTGGATGCCTACTTTCCCTGAAATCACTGGCGATTCTCGTCGGATGAACTCGAATCATGCCGTTGCGACAGTTGCGGATGCATACGCTAAAGGATTGAGGGGTTTTGATTTGGAAAAAGCTTATTTGGTATGTAAAAAAGGAATAGAAGAAAAAACTTTAGCTCCGTGGAGCGGAAAACCTGCAGGTTGGCTAGATGATTTTTATAAAAAGAACGGTTACATTCCGGCTTTAGCACCGGGAGAAAAGGAAACAGTTCCTGAAGTTCATCATTTTGAGAAGCGGCAGCCTATAGCGGTTACTTTAGGTACGAGTTATGATCAGTGGTGTCTTTCTCAGATTGCCGAAGATTTAGGTAAGAAAGATGATGCAGAACATTATTTAAAGTGCTCGTATAATTATCGAAATGTGTATAACCCTGAGACTCAATTCTTTCATCCGAAAGATAAGAATGGTAAATTTATAGAACCGTTTGATTATCGTTTTTCAGGAGGACAAGGTGCTCGCGAATATTATGGTGAAAATAATGCTTGGGTATATCGTTGGGATGTACCTCATAATGTCGGAGATCTGATCGCTATAATGGGAGGAGCTGATCGTTTTATAGAAAATTTGAACCAAACTTTCCGTGAACCATTGGGACGGGGAAAATATTCTTTCTATGCACAGTTACCGGATCATACGGGTAATGTAGGACAATTTTCTATGGCGAATGAACCCAGTCTCCATATTCCGTATCTATATAATTATGCGGGACAACCTTGGATGACGCAGAAACGTATCCGTACGTTATTGAAAGAGTGGTTTCGTAACGATCTTATGGGAGTTCCGGGAGATGAAGACGGGGGCGGTATGTCTGCTTTTGTAGCATTCAGTTCGATGGGTTTTTATCCGGTAACTCCGGGTAGTCCGACTTATAATATCGGTAGTCCGATATTTCCGTACGTGAAGATGACTTTAAGCAATGGGAAAACATTCGAAGTTATTGCTGAAAATTGTAGCGATGAAAATAAATATATTCAGAGTGCGACTTTAAACGGAAAAGAATTGAATCAGCCTTGGTTTAATCACAGTGATATTGCGAATGGAGGAAAACTGGTGTTGAAAATGGGTGATAAAGCGAATAAAGCATGGGGGAGTGATTTGAAAAATGTTCCTCCATCGGCTAAACCTCTTTAAACATTTGTTTGATATATACAATTTAGAAAGCCTCAGAGAAAATTTTTTCTGGGGCTTTCTTGTTGTTTTTCGGGTGATGAATGTACTAATGATAAAGAGCGATTGTTGTCTGTCGAATTCAACAATCGCTCTTTATCGTTTTTTTAATCTATTTAAAATTCTGCCCGACTGGATAGTAGATATTCTATAAACAGGTTCTTATGCTCAGAATGATTATTTCCGGTATTTTATTTTAGTCTTTCCATCCCAATGATCTGTGCGGAACGGAGAAGCCGGTAATCCTTCTGAATTATATAGGTTGCAACCTTCCGGATTATCAGACCATGCATATCGTACGGCGATGGGTGTTTTTACAGAAGGACTGGATACAATTACTGTATTCCCGTTTATTACGGCATCGGCCCATACGAATTTTTTATCAGCTCCGGCAATGGCAAATTGTTTAAGTTTTCCGTTTCGGGCGGTTAATCCGTTCCCTATATTTTCAAAAAAAAGTATGATTTTATCGTCTTTGATCTTCATATTTTTATAAGTCGGTCCTGAGGCAACTATTCCCTTTTCTCCGTATGCTGTTTTTCTTGCGGCTAAGGCTAAACGTTTTCCCACATCTTCTTTATTTACCGGATGTATGTCATCTGCTTCTCCGAGATCTATGATTACCGACATCGCAGTTTTAGGTAGTTGTAGAGTCATAGATTGAGCTTCCCGTAGTTCTGCCCAATCAGATTCTTGAGGTTGGGCATCTGCTTTTTTAAAATTAGCCAATTGAACAAATAAGAATGGAAATTCTCTGCCCCATTGCTTTCTCCAGTCTTTGATCATTGCCGGGAATAACTCTCTGTATTCATAAGCTTGATCTGTATTGCTTTCCCCTTGATACCAAATGACTCCTTTAAAAGCGTAAGGTTTTAATGGCGAGATCATACCGTTGTAGAGAGCAGTAGGCATATTGTAAGGATTATATTCACCCGGTCGTCCTCCGATTTTTACGCTTCGTTTGAATTTCCATGCACCGTCAATGTCTATGCTATTTTTATTTCCGTTCCAATTATATTTTCGGGGTTGATCGAGAAGTCCGCCTCTTCCTCGATTATTTATGATACGGACGGCGATAATATTTTTTCCGGCTTTTACTAATGATGCAGGAACTTTATATCGTCTGATTCCTATTTTTTGTTGTCCTATTAACTGTCCGTTAAAATAAGTATAGTCAATGTCGTCTACACCGCCCAAATCGAGAATTCCGTCCTTACCGGCGGCATCTTGTGGTAATAGTATTTCTTTTCTATACCAGAAAGCGCCTTGGTTATTCGGAGATGCATATCCGTGGTTGTCCCATAAGTCGGCCTGAGGCATTGTTTCCCAATTGCTGTCATCAAAATCATAGGCAGCCCATATAGCATGTCCGTTTTGATATCCTTTATCTTCTCGTTCTACTTGTAAATCCCATTTCTCTCCGTTTTGTCTGGCTTGTTCAAATTTTTTTTCAAGTTCTTCCGGAGTTTTGAGAATAAAAATATCATTATTATAACGGGACATGTTTTTCAATCCTTCTTCACTTGTCCATGCTTCGGCTTTAGTTCCACCCCAGTTCGAGCTGATCAATCCTATGGGAATTTGATATTTTTTATACAGTTCTTTGGCAAAAAAGTATGCAACGGAACTGAAATTAATAGTATTTTGAGGATGTACGGATTTCCATCCGTATGTTTTGCAGTCATCTTGTTCTGACACGGCATATTTTTTTTCGATCATTATTTGGCGTATTCGGTCATTTTGAGCATTTGCAATTTCATCTGCATATTTGATTTTGGCTCGTGGATTCGTGAATTGGTACGCCATATTGGACTGACCGGAACATATCCACACATCACCGATCAATATATCTTTAATATAGATATTGCTCCCATCACCTTTAATATTCATATCGTATGGACCTCCGGCTTTGAGCGGCTTTAATCGTATAATCCATTTACCATCGTTTCCTGTTTTGGTTTTGTAAATTTTATTGTTGAATTTCAACTCTATTTCCGAATTTTTTGTAGCCCATCCCCATACGGGTATTTTTGTATCGCGTTGCAATATCATGTGGTCTCCTATTAATCCGGGTAATTTTATTGCTGCATTTGCATTTTTGTATCCTGCAAGCAGACATAAGAGTAAAAATACGCTGATAAATTTTTTGTTCATGGCAATGTAATGTTTAGTTGATTTTGTAAAATTCGATAATGCAAATAAAAAATCAGGCTCTTAATAAAAATGTGAATATGGACTTAATAAGTGAAATTTTTGAAAATATCATTATTTAAGCAACTTTTGAGCAGCAGAAAAAAATGTAGATATAAAAATATTTAGGTATAGTGTTCGTTAGTAACATACAGGAGTCTTGGAATTATTTTTATGATTCCTGATCTGTGAACATTTTCTGAAAGGGCGTCTGCCGAGAAGATATATAAAAGAGAATACTTCCTATTTAATTGAAATTAATGTCTTGGGTTAATTCTGAATTAAGAAGTTTTTTAAGGTATCCCATTTATTTTTGTATCATAATTCAACACAACATGAAAAACAGAGTATTGATAGCATCCGTATTGTTCTTATCTGTTATCGGGATAAACAGAGCATTGGCACAAAAATATGAAAATAACCGTTATGGATTGGCTTTGGAAAAAAAGGAAGGCGGTTATGTTTTGAAAGATGCCAAAACGATAAAACGTTTAGAAGTATTCGATATCGATAAAGCTCCGGCCGATATGTTCATACCTTATAAACATAAAATGCGGAAACTTAAATCTGAGGATTTTAATCAGTGTACGACTCTCCATTATGTATTTAAAGAATATCCTAATCACAAATTGGTAATAGAAGTCGATTTACCAAAGAATAATAAGGATAAGAAAATACCGTATATGGTATGGATTCATGGAGGAGGATGGCATGGTGGAGATTGTATGGGACATAAAGGAATTTCTACTTATCTGGCATCTCACGGTATTGCAGGCATTCGGGTTTCATATTCTTTCCCGTCTGACGGCTCAGATTTTAATGCTTCTTATCAGGATTTGAAAGATGCGTTGAAGTTTATCCATAAACATGCTAAGGAGTGGAATCTCGATGAGAAGAACTTCGGTTTCGGGGGACATTCTGCAGGTGGACATCTTTCTTCTTATATGGCCATGACGACTAAAGGAACGAAATTTCTGGTTGCATTTAATGGAATATACGATATAGAACATGTCAAACAGGGATTTGTACCGGGAAAAGATTTTACCTATTTCGGAACAACAGATGCACAACGAGCAGAAGCTTCTCCGGTTAATAAAGTGCCGAAGAAACCACCGTATGTGATACTTACATATAGCGGAGGCGATTATTTGGTAGATCAGGACCAGATGCTTCGTTTTGAAAAAGCGTTAAAGGCGCGTAATGCTCGAGTAGAAACTCATTATAAAAATTATTATTCACATGCAGGATTTATAGGAGGATCTGATATTTATGAAGATATGATGATTCATGTGCTGAAAAAAGCGCAGGAGATTTTACAATAGGAGAAAAAGAGAGAATAAAAATGGAACATGGAATAACATATAAAAGAGAGAAACATTATGAACAAACGATTATCTTCTTATTTTGCTGCCGGGTTGATGGCCTGTTTGGTAGGCTTTTCGGTGAATAAAGCAGAGGCGCAAGAAGTATTTTCCAATAACTGGTATGTCGGAAATACCGAAGCCGGTGAATGGATACGTTACAAACAAGTCTATTTGGCTGAAGGAGACTACCGTTTCACAACCAGGGTTGCTGCGCGTAGGGATAACTGTAAGTTACACCTTGAGTTGAATAACGAAACTTTGGTAAGTGACGTTGAAGTACCTTCTACTCAAAACGGGGAGTTTACTTTGGTGCATTTGGGTCATAAACATTTGAAGAAAGGTTATTATGACATAAAGCTTGTTTTTGATACGGATGATATCAATTGTGATATGATTTTTATTCGTAAAAGCTCTGCAACATCAAATAATGTATTAGATGATGATATTCAATATAGTTTGAATTGGGATGATCCGATGCCTATTTTTGCAATTACTGCTACTAATTTTACCAGTGCGGCTTTGGCAAAGTGTGGGGATAAAGGCGATAACGGGAGCTGGACGGATAAAAATAATAACTATTTTACCGCCGAGCAGATGCTGAGGTGGTATAAGCAGCAATTGTATACTTATACGCCGGAAAATACTGAGGAAGCAATGGACCAATTGGTTTCGGAGCTGGTTGAAGCGAAAGTGGAAGTAGCTTATATGCATGGACGAGGAGATCATGATCAAGTGCATAATGTCGATGACCGTCTTTATACAGGAGGTCCTGGAGCTTTCGGCCCGCGTCTGATCAAACGTTTTGTGGATGCCGTAAAGCGTTCGCCTTATGCCAAAGATCATTTAAAAATGGCTTATTTTGTAGATAACGCTGTATTTCCTCGTGCTTACGATGATCCGAAGTATGGTAATACGACCGGGAAGACAATGGAATGGGGTGATCCTGATTTTCAGGAATACATCTGGAACTATATGTTTAAGCCTTGGTATGATGTTGTACCAAAAGAAATGTTGTATATACGCCCTTCTTCCGGAGCTGTACCCATTCAATTGTGGACGGCTAATTTCTCGGAATACGACTACAATAAAAAGGATAATAAAATATTAGAGTTTTTAGAATATATCGAAGGTAAAATGGATGAAACTTTCGGATTGAAGGTCGATTGGATTTTACCGGATAATTTCTGGAAAAGAGATCCGCGTACTGAAGAGAAAGCCGCAGGTATTCAGGGATGGTTTACTTGGGGAGCTAATATAACACCGACACCATGGGAGTTTAAGGGAAAGTATTATAGTTTTGCTTTTAATGGAGGACGTTTGCCCCTGAATAATGTATGGTATAACGATTGGGTATATGATAAAGACCCGATTCTTGAGACCGGAACTCCTGTTTTGGATAACAGTGGAAAGCCCAAGGATGATGCTCATTTTTCTTCATTGGCAAAAGATGGAAAAACTCCGGTTATTCGTGAAATTTTCGAGAATGGCAAAAAAGTCAAATCTGAGTGGATCGTATTGGAATCTTGGGTAGACTGGGCAGAGGGTTCAACGTGGTATCGGAGCGATCATCCGGAATATTTATATCCTAATCAGTATATATCTTTGGTTCGTGAATTTGCCGATGAAGAATCTCAATGTGTACTCCTTGAGGCGGAAGGTTGTGACGATTATTATGATAAAACTCCGGGAAACTCGGGCGGCGCTTATCGGTATGAATGGCATCATGGTAAAGAATCCGATTTGGATATCTATCGTCCTCTGCATAATATCTTAGATTTGTGCAAACAAGGAACTGCTTCTTGGCCGTCAACTGCGTACGTAACGAATTTTACAGCAGGATTTAATGATGTATGGCAGAGTACATCGGTAGGAAATATTGTTTGTAAACCGATTCATGGAGCAGATCCGTCCTCATCTTTTCTTCCTATTGATAAAAAGCCGAGTGGATCTTTGAAAAAATTAGCATTGGGAAAATATTATGCTTGGGCTATAACGGATGTAAGCGGAAATAATAAAGTTTATCGTACGGAATTGCAACCGGGGGCAGCTTGCAATCAGGCTTATGGCTGGGTAGATGTGACGAATGGTCAGCCGATGGTGGATCTTGATCTGAATATGCGTGAGGTTTGGGGTATCGATGCCGAAGGTGCTGTATATTATCGTAATTTGCATGGGGAAGTTCGTCTTGACGGAGGTACGAAGCAACAGACAAATTGGACGAAAGCGGGAGATGATAATATCCGGTTAAAGTCGATTACGGCTGATGATAAATTCGTATGGGGATTTACTACTGACGGGAAATTAGTTCGGATGTCTACTGAAAGTAAAAAAGGTTTTCTTGAAGTCGGAAATCCATATAATCTGACTAAAATCGATGCCGGTGGCGGTGAAGTATGGGGTGTTAATGAAGACAAAGAAATTTATCGGATTAATTCTTCTGGAGCAGGAGAATGGGAACGAGTTTTGACAAATGGTGTTATTCCGGACGATAAGGCAGAAAATGTCAGTGTCGGATATGAATATGTTTGGATACAAGGAGTACCTGTTACTACCGGGCGATCGAAATCTTCTACATATTATCGGGCGATTTTAGACGGATTCCAAGGCAAAAGCGTTTATGCTTTGGCTGGTAGTTCGACAGGAACAGGTGTCGATATTACAAATGCAGAAACTAAAGTATCGGTTTTCCCGAATCCATTTACAGATTTTGTTCGGGTAGATGTTTCTGCATTTATAGCAGAGCCTGCACAAGTTGCATTATACGATATGAAAGGTAATTTGGTTATGTCCAGCATAGAACAGTTGCAAGAAGGACAAAATCGCATTACATTAAATACTTCGAATCTGAATAATGGTGTCTATATTCTGAAAGTGATTTCAGAACACAGCAAAGCAATAGTAAAGCTGGTAAAATGAAAGATTGTTTTAGGTTGATTTAGTTTGGTAAAAAAGAGAGAAGAAGACGAATGTTTTCAGACATTCGTCTTCTTCTCTCTTTTGATTAATATCTATTTTTAGTTGTCATTTAACTGTAAAGTAAGTCTTTGGTTAATTTGCCCGAACTATTTTTGAAATTAGAAAACTTTTATTTTGTAATACACATGAAAACAAAAACACTTTTTTTAGGAATGTGCCTGTTGATGACATCGGGAGTGACAGCACAGCAACGTAGTTCGTCTCAGATTGGAGAGAGCGGTTGGGCATTATGGCTTGATCGAGATGCTTCATGGAAGAATGATTCGTTGTATTTGCCTCCGACGGATATTTCAAAAATAACTGTTGCAGGACCGACTTGTGGATGGGATAATCTTTTTTCGTCGCTTCGCCCTGAATCGGAAGCAAAAGAAGTTGTTAAAAATAAGACTTTGTCTTTAAAAGTCAAAGTTCCCGGAACAGTAGAAGAATACTATTGGGATGCTCTTTCGAATAATAAAGGTTTAGGAAATACTGGGGATTATAAAGGTGTCAGTTGGTGGGGAACTGATTTTACAGTTTCTCGGGAGATGAAAGGAAAACGTATAAAGATATTTTTCTCAGAAGGTATTCGTCAAAGAGCAGAGGTATTTGTGAATCGTAAGCTGGTTGGTTATGAATTGGTACACCAGACTCCTTTCGAGATCGATGTGACTGATGTCGTAAATTACGGAGGTAGTAATGAATTGGCAGTTCGGATAACCGATCCTTCCGGCAATTTCAGTTGGGGGGATTATACCGGAGACAAATGGGGTGATTATCTGTTCCCTCAATCTCATGGTTTCGGCGGAATTTTAGGGATTGTAGAACTTCGTTCTATGTCACCTTTACATGTATCGGATGTGTTTGTTAAAAATAAACCGTCATTGAAGGATATCGATGTAGAAGTCGAAATTATCAATGAGGCGGTCAGGACATTGAAAGGAAATGTAGATATCGCTATTGTAGAAGCATGGAAAGGTAATGCTCCGGTAGCTGATCCGAATATTTTGTTTACAAAGAATTTGGGCAAAGTGAATGTAAAGACCGGAGAAACGACAAAGCTTACTTTTTCAGCCTCAGTACCCGAAGCTCGTTTGTGGGAGTTGAAAAATTCGAATTTGTATAATGTCGTAACAACGATTAAGGATAGTAAAGGTACGGTTATAGATCAGCATAAACAGCGTTTTGGGTTTCGGTTTTTGAGTGTGGAAGGGTACGGCAAGGATGCTACACTTTATTTTAATGGTAAACGTACTTTACTTATTTCTTCTATTAGTTGGGGATATTGGCCTACTAACGGGATGTATCCGACTCGGGAGCTGGCTCGTAAACATATAGAGTCGGCATTTATATTGGGACAGAATATGTTGAACTTTCACCGTTGTCAGGGAAATACGCAGGTACTTGACTTGGCCGATGAAATGGGGATGTTGTATTACGAAGAACCCGGAGGATATAGTAGTTCGAGAGTAAAAGAAGGAAGTGAGCAGAGTAAAATGAAAAATCGATTGCTTGCTAATCAATTAAACTCGCAACGTTTTTTAAGAATGGTGAAAAGAGATCGCAATCATCCTTCCTTAATCATGTATAATATGATTAACGAGCCGGGATGGATTCCCGATGAAAGAGCTAAGAAAGATATGGCGGATGCTCATTTGTTGGATCCGACTCGTTTGGTTACATACGGTTCTGGATTTATGAATGTCGGGAATGATGAGCCTCGAAAATTGCACATGATCCCGTATGACCAGACTCAACGCACTGTCGGATATTGTGATGTGCATAATGCCGGGAATTCGGCTGGAGTTTATGTTGATGCTATTTATAGTTCTCCTGAGAGTTTCCTGCGGAATGAACGGGCTGAATCTGAAATTTTTGTTTGGGGAGAGGAGGCCGCGTTAGCATCTCCTCCGCAGTTAGAGAAAGTTGTTGCAGCAATAGAGAAAAATGGAAATCGTAATGGATGGGATGGTGCTGATTATAAAGATTGGTTGAATTCTTATAGAAGTTATATTAAAAATAAAGGACTTGAGAAATATTATCCCTCGATAACAAAACTCATTACTTCTCTGGGCGATATAATGTACTATGAACACGGACGTTTTCTTGAAAATGTGCGAATCGCCGATGGTGCGGATATTTATGTTTTCAATGGGTATGAAGATATGAAAAATGATAATTTTTCGGGTGCTGTTGATGTTTTTCGTAATATAAAGGGTACTCCTGAATTGATTAATCATTATGCTCAGCCTGCGTTTGTTGCTGTGAAAGTCCGGGAAAAAATCGGACATGTAGGAGATACTAATCTGTTCGATATGTTTGTTGTTAATGAGCATGCTGTTCCAGAGGGAGATTATAATATAAAAGCTTGGGTTGTCACTCCGAAAGGGGATACAGACATATTGTATGACGGTACTGTAAAAGTCTCTGGCGGTGATATGTTCAGCGATTTGGCTGCAGCGAAAATTCCTGTGAAATTAAGTAAAGGTATAGGTTATTATAAAATAAATGCAGAATTATCAGATATGTCGGGTAAAAAAGTCGCATTCGGTTATGATAATATTTTTGCAGTAGACTGGAAATCTGATAAGATAAACGGTTATGGTGCTGTGATAGGCGGTGGAATGGAACTTACTAATTTTTTGAAAGATCAGAAAAAAGCGAATGTGATCGCTTATGACGAGTCTCTTGGAAAGTTAGATTATATTTTGGTGGGTTCTATCGATCAAGGTACGGCGTTTAATACTATATCGTCATTTTGTTTCAAGGCGAAAGACGGAAAAACAATGGGACTGAATCTGGATTATTTTCGAGGTAAAAATTTTGATATGCAAGTTGACCGTCGTATTTCTGCCGCACCGATAGATTTTAATGTCGGCAGTAAACTCATTCCCGGATATGATATATTGGGCGATACAAAATTTTCGCTTCGTTGGGAAGGTTATATTGTAGCACCATATAGCGGAGAAACGGAATTTGAACTTTCGTATGATGATGGAGCGAATCTTTGGTTCGACGGAGAACAGGTTGTCGACAATTTTAGGAACGGGCCTAAAAGAGTTGTGACGTTTAAACGTAATTTGGTAGCCGGAAAATCATATCCTTTAAAGATCGAGGCTTATCAAGACGGAGGAACTTGGGAGTTTGCTTTGAAATGGAAATTACCGGTAAAGATTCAAGAACCGGACATGTCGGTATTGTTGAAGAGAGTACGGGATGATGGAACTAAATTGATATTGGTCGATAATGCTGAATCGTGGATGGCTAAATTGAAAGCTGTCGGAGCAGTTCCCGGTTATAAAGTATTTCATCCTTCGAAAGCTTGGGTGGGTAGCAGTTTTATGGTAAGAGAACATCCTTTTTTCAATGAATTGCCTGTAAACAGAGGTATGAATTGGGAATATCAGCGTTTAGTAATTTATGATGGACCGAAACATTTCGGGTTATATGAAATGCAAGGAGAAGAACCCGTCGTATCTTTGGTCGGATCACCCTTTCATCAGATAACGACATCTGTCGGGGTATTGCCTTATGGAAAAGGAAAGATTGTTTTCTCTTCTTTAGATTTGTTACCGAATTTGAGTTTAGATAGTAAACCGGCGAATGTCCCGAAAAAGATTTTATGTAATTATTTGAAATGGGCTACAGATACACCGATGAATGAGACCTATTTTAAGTAGCTTATAACTTTGGCGAAAAAGATATTTTTGTTGAAAAATTAAGAGATAAAAGTCTCTTAAATTAATCAAGAGACTTTTCTTTTGTAGTATAATTTAAAACTTAAGAGAGATGAAAAACATAAAAAGCAGATTGTTGATAAGTATTTGTTCGGTATTGTTTTTGTTTCCTTTTGATTCAATGGCGAAACACCTTGATCGAGATCGTATTGTTGCGAATCCTATAGATCTGAATTATCGGTTTCGTCCGGAGAAACCGAGTCGAAGAGAAGCTGCCGATCCGGTTATTGTCTTATATAAAGACAAGTATTATATGTTTGCCTCCAAGTCTGAAGGATATTGGAGTTCGGCCGATCTGGTGAAGTGGAATTATATCCCTTGTAAATCTATTCCGATTATAGAAGATTATGCTCCTATGGTTATAGAATTGGGCGGTGAGTTATATTATACGGCCGGATGTACCCGTTTCTTTAAAACATCCGATCCGGAGAAAGATGATTGGAAAGAGATAAAAGTCAATAATAAAAATCGACATGACGATATTACTATTTTTCAGGATGATGATGGCAAAGTTTACTTTTATTGGGGATGTCATGATAAAAAACCGATACAGGGGGTACAGGTAGATCCGGAAAACGGTTTCAAAGAGATTGGTGAGGTAAAAGACTTGATTTTGCATAATTCAGTAAAATATGGAATCGAATCGAACGGAGACCGGAATGAAATGAATAAGGACGGCTATAATGAGGGTGCTACCATGACCAAATATAAAGGGTTGTATTATTTGCAGTATTCTACTCCGGGAACACAATTCATAACGTATGCCGATGCGGTATATGTATCGGAAAATCCGTTAGGACCTTTTACTTATATGGAGGATAATCCTTATTCGATCAAACCCGGAGGGTTTATTTCCGGAGCAGGTCATGGACATACATTTCAGGATAAGTACGGTAATTATTGGCATGTTTCTACGATGGTAATAGCAGTGAAAAATTGGTTTGAACGTCGTTTAGGATTGTTTCCGGTTTATTTCGGAGACAAAGGTCACATGTACTGTCATACGGTATTCTCCGATTATCCGATGCAGATACCCGGTAAAAGGATGAATTTCAAGAAAGATGATTTATCCGTAGGGTGGAATTTGCTATCTTATAAGAAAAAAGTCTCGGCATCATCGTTCCAACCGGGACATGAAGCGGTAAATGCCGTGGATGAAAACATCAAGACATGGTGGGCGTCTCAGAGCGGGAAATCGGGCGAATGGTTTCAGATCGATTTGGGACGGACGATGCAGGTCGAAGCCGTTCAGGTAAATATCAGCGATCAGGATTTCGAGACATTGCGGAAAGATGCAGCACCCGTATACCGTTATATTTTGGAATCTTCTTGTGACGGAAAGAATTGGCAGACGATAGGCGACCGGAGGAACAATGAGCGGGATGCCGTACATGAGTTGCTTGTTTTGGAGCGTTCGGTATCAGCCCGTTATATTCGAATAAAGAATGCTGCGGATCTCGATGGCGGTGTTTTTTCACTATCCGGACTACGAGTTTTCGGGACAGGTAAGGGAAAAGTCCCGTCTGCAGTTACCGGATTCAAGGCCGTCCGCAATGCAAAAGACCGTCGTCGAGCCAGTTTTAGTTGGGACGGACAAGGGGATACGACCGGTTATGTGATCCGTTGGGGAACGTCTCCGAAGATACAGAACAATGCCGTCATGGTTTATGGGAATGAGGCTGAATACGGTTTCTTTAATCGGGATTCTCGATATTATTTTACGATACAGCCGTTCAATGAAAATGGAAAAGGCAAGATAAGTAAAGTTATTTCTGTAGAGTGAGTAGTAGCCTTTATTGAGGAACATTTGATATAAGTGAAAATTTTCTAAGAGCTTGTCTAAATTTTTTTGAAAAATTTATGCAGGCTCTTTATAAATTATGTATATAAAAATTTTAATAAGAAATTAATTCAAATACGGTTGAATATTTAATAGAACAAGGTTTTCTTTGTTAAATATTTGATCACAATACACACATATATTATTTAAAGCCATGAAGAATTTAAATTTTTCTCTTCTTCTGTCTTTATTTTTCTTGACAATATTGTTGCCGGAATCGGTTGATGCAAAACGGATTGATAAAAAGGTTGACGGGCAGGGTGTAGATGATATTCCGAAAGTTCGTATTGCTGCTTTTAAAGGTGATAAGGCATGCGCTATCAGCTATACTTTTGACGATGCGTTAAGGGATCAGAGTATATTGGCTGCTCCTATGCTTGAAAAATACGGTTTTCGAGGGACTTTTTGGGTTATTCCTTCGACAGTTCCCGAAACAGAAAAGGAAGTACTCGAGAGTCCGAAAAAAAAATGGGGAGGTATTACTTGGAAGAGATTGAAAGAGATGTCGGATAACGGACATGAGATCTCGAATCACGGTTGGTCTCATAAGAATCTTGTACATCTGAAATCGGAACAGGAGATTCGTGCGGAGATAGAGAAAGCCGATAGCCTTATCCTGTTGAAAATAGGGAAGAAGCCCCGAACATTCTGTTATCCTTATAATGCATTCAATGATCAAGTCCTTACGATTGCGATGGAAAATCGTGTAGATACTCGTACTCGTTGTTCGGGTTGGGGATATAGAACGACGACTCAGTGGATGAATAACTGGGCCGACGGACTAATTAAAAAAGGAGAGTGGGGCATACCGATGATACATGCCATTATTGACGGGTTTGATGCGTTTCCATCGGCAGGCGTTTTGGATAATCACATGGCTTATGTAAAATCTAAAGAAGACCAAATATGGGTCGGTACGTTTCTCGAAGTTGCCAGCTATGTAAAAGAATCTGAAAATGTTCGTTTATCTGTGATCCCCCGAAAGAACGGTTTGATTTGTAAGACGGAGATGACTTTGGATAAAAAGCTTTTTACCGAACCTCTTACGTTAGTTATAGAAATGACAGGTGTGGTATCTGTTAAAGCTACACAGAAAGGAAAGAAACTGCCTGTAACAATTGCTTCGGATAAAATTTGCATCGATTTTATGCCCGGAGGCTCTCCGGTTAAAATACATTGGAAAAAGTAATTGATTAACGATAAGCATTTTTTATATTATTATGAAGACCGGAAAGAATAGTAAGTTTATAATTCAGTATTTAAAGTTTTTCTGTTTATTATTTTGTCTCGTATCATCTTCTTTGGGGTATGGACAAAAGGAGCAGGGCTGGAAATCGGATTGGATAGGAAATCGTTCTGAGGTGAAAGTTATAGAACCCGGTTTAGATGTAACAGGTGTCGCTATTTCTAAAAACAGGCTGTTTTTGGATGCGAAAAACGATAATATAGAGCTTTCTCGTGAATTGTCTGATGAATATCGAAGTTGTAAAACCTTATGGATAAGTTTTTCGGTTCGTAAAATTGCCGGAAACGGACGTTTCGGATTATCTTTATTGGGAAACTCTCAAGAGAAGTTATTTATAGGGGCTGTCGGTCAGGATAAAACGATTTGTTTCGGTTCGGAAAAATGCCGTGAAAAAATGGGAAATGCCGTACAACTTATTTTAAGAGTTGAAAAGAACAAGGCTTATTTATTCATAAATCCTCCGTTGGCGTCAGTCCCGGATGTTGAAGGGGCTTCCATGACTTTATCCGGAGATTTTTCTTTTGACCGAGTTACATTTTTGTGCGAAAAAGGTAATGTCGGAGAGTTTAGTCGAGTCGTTGCAGGAGAGCAGTTTGCCGATGTCGTTTTTCCTCGTAAATCGAATGATGATTTGAGAAGTATGGGAAAGCAACCGGTTATTTCGTGGAAGAAAGAAAAAGGGGCTTTATGGATAAATACGAAGTCCGGAATATTACGGTTGAAACCTTATGAGTTCGGGGCTCTTGCAGTTCATTCAGGATCGTTGAGAGCAATCGAGTCGGAGAAAAATTATGCAGTTTCTCAAGAACCTGCTGGAGCGAAATTTTCGGTAGAGGAAGATGCTGACCGGATTTTATTGAAAACAGATCGTTTTTCTGTTACTGTTGAAAAACTTACCGGGCAAATTCGTTTATATGATCGTTTAGGAAAATTATTGATTCAGGAATATCCGAATGGTGGCCGATCTGAAACCGGTCATGAAGAGAAAGTGGCTTGCCGTTTCAGTCTATCTCCGGATGAGGCTCTTTACGGGTTAGGGCAGTTTAGAGATAATTCGTTGAATCTGAGAGGTAAAAGAAGAGAATTAGTACAATTCAATACGCAAGCGGCTGTCCCTGTTATTTATTCGACAAAAGGTTGGGGAATATTATGGAATAATCCGTCTCGAACTATTTTTCAAGATAGTGAAGCGGGGATGAGTTTTCAATCTGACATAGGAAATATTATCAGCTATTATTATTTCGTAGGAGATAAGTTAGATGATTTGATTGCTTCTTATCGTTCGTTGACAGGCAAGGCTCCTATGGTTCCTTATTGGTCTTTGGGATATCATCAAAGTCGGAATAAGTATGCGACGCAAAAAGAAGTCATGGATATTGCAGAACGGATGCATAAAGAAAATATCCCGATGAGCACGATTTTTATCGATTATTTTTATTGGCAGAAATATGGTACGGGTTCTCATCGATTTGACGAGAATCTTTTTCCGGATGTTCCGGGAATGTTAAATTCTTTGCATAAAGATTATAATACTCGTGCCGTAATTACGATATGGCCGACATTTCGTCCCGGAATTCCTAATTATGAAGAGTTTAATAGAGACGGTTTATTACTTGACGGAGCAAAAGCTCTGGATGGCATTATTTATGACGCATTTAGCCCTAAAGCTGCCGAAATTTATTGGAAACAGGTAATGCCGTTAGTCGATTTGGGAATTGACGGTTGGTTCTTAGATGGTTGCGAACCGGACCAGGTAAACTCTTTTTTACCGACTGTAACTCACGACGGGCCGGCATTGAAAGTTCGTAACCTTTATCCGTTAGTACATGCTACGACGTTTTATAACGGGTTACTAAAAGCTCGTCCGAATCAACGGCCTTATATATTGACACGTTGCGCATGGGCTTCCCAGCAAAAAGTCGGTACGGCTGTTTGGTCGGGAGATATACCCACTACTTTTGATGAGTTGCGTAAACAAGTAACGGCGGGGTTAAATTTTGTAGCGTGCGGGATTCCTTATTGGACTACCGATATTGGCGGTTACTCGGGTGGTGACCCTGCTGATGAAAACTATCGGGAGGTGTTTACCCGTTGGTTTCAATACGGTACTTTCTGTCCTGTATTTCGGGCACATGGAAGACGTTATCCGGGTAATACGAAAGTTCCGAATGAATTGTGGGCGTATGGAGCTGAAGCACAGAAAATTTGTACGGAATTTATCAATTTGCGTTATGCTTTGTTCCCTTATATTTATACCTTGTCTGGTCAGACAACTCGCAATCATTATACACCGATGCGGTTGTTGGCTTTCGACTTTCCGGAAGATAAAAAAGTTCTCGATTGCAAAGATCAGTTTATGTATGGTCCTTCCCTTTTAATTTGTCCGGTTTTGAATGCAGGAGATCGTAAACGTGAAGTATATCTTCCTTCAGGAAAAAATTGGATCGATTTTTGGTCGGGAGAGGGCTACGAAGGAGGGCAAACAATAGTAGCAGATGCCCCGATAGAACGTATTCCTATATATGTTCCGGCCGGATCGATTATTCCTATGAACGTGTCATTATTGATGGATATCGATTCGAGTGCTCCGGTTGAAATACGTGTATATCGAGGTGCGAATGGTCGGTTCGAATTGTATGAAGATGATGGGAAAACATTTGATTGCGAGCGAGGAGAATATAGTTTGATTCCTTTTGTATGGAATGAAAAAGAGAGAACGTTGACCATTGAAAAACGTCGGGGTGCGTATAAAGGCATGTCGAAGGAAAGAGAGTTTCGTATTGTTTTGGTTTCGTCCGGAAAAGGAGGTGGTGTAGAAAAAGTTTCTCCAGATAAAGTCATTAAATATACAGGAAAGAAAATCGATATTAAATTGTGAAATAGTTACATGCGATTCGAAAAATGAAAAATTCATGTTTCACTGGACTTTTGAAATATCTGGGTATATTGTTCTTCTGTATAGAAGGAACAATACAGAGCCAGAATATAGTTTCTCCTATATCATTCGTTCCGGACCAATCTTTGCAGATTCGTAATTTAGCACTGAATAGAGCTGCCTATCATTCGTCTTGTTCGAATTTTGATTATACAGCTCATTTAATTACTGATGGAAATACGGATGTTCAGGGAAATCCGAAAATTACTGTACAATATTCTGATTTTCCATCCGGAGAATCTCCTGAAAATCTGTTTGACGGATCGTCGGATTCAAAATATTTGACGTTCCATTCGGCAAGTTGGATTCAGTATGAGTTTGCAAATGGGGCATCTTATGTAATTGATCGTTATGTATTGACATCTGCGAATGATGATGAGAATAGAGATCCGAAAAATTGGACGTTCTTGGGATCAAATGACGGTAAGAACTGGATTTTATTGGATACACGTTCCGATATTCGTTTTAGCAGGCGGAAAGAGTCCCTCTCTTTTACAGTAAAAAATACGAATACATATAAAATGTATCGGTTCGATATAACGGATAATAGGGGAGATAACCGTACGCAATTGTCCGAGATAGACTTGTTCGAGAAAAATGTCAGTCGGATCGATCGGCCTGTTTTTTCGAGTAAATGGGAGAGTGCAGGAAAGGGAGATCAGTGGGTTTATATCGATTTAGGGACGATTTGTCGGATCAATAAAGTAAAGTTGTTTTGGGGAGAAGAATTTGCACGGTCATATCAAATCCAATTTTCTGCTGATAAAAGCAATTGGCGTCCGCTGTATTCAACGAATGAGGGAAAAGGAGGAATAGAAGAAATAAACCTGACTACGGCAACTGCGAAATATGTACGATTATATATGACGGACGGTATTTCGGAGCGTTATTCTTTGGCAGAGATGGAAGTTTACGGAACAGGAGGAGTAACCCCGAAACAAATGGCTGTTCCATATATGGGAAAAGAAGGGGCTTATTATTTGACTGGAGGAAATTGGAAAGTGCAGCGTGCAAGTTTGGTGAAATCCGATGGTCTTAAGGTTTCTGATCCGGTATTTGATGATCGGAATTGGATCATCGCTACAGTTCCCGGAACGGTGTTGACCAGTTATTTGAATATAGGGGCTATTCCCGATCCTAATTTTGGGGATCAGCAACTACAAATATCGGATGCTTTTTTTACTGCAGATTTTTGGTATCGTACAATCTTTATTGTTCCTGATAAGTATAAAGGGAAAAGAGTTTGGCTTAATTTTAACGGAATCAATTGGAAAGCTGATGTATTTGTAAACGGATATCGTATCGGAGATATAGAAGGTGCTTTTATTCGTGGAAAGTTCGATATAACTCCTTATGTCGTTCCCGGTGAAAAAGCGTGTGTCGCGGTATATATTCATAAGAACGATACTCCGGGACAGATAACTGTACAAAGTTTGAATAGTGCCGGAAAAAATGGAGGGGTATTAGGAGCTGATAATCCGACGATTCATGCCAGTGTGGGCTGGGATTGGTTGCCGACGATGCGGGGTAGAAATATAGGAATACAGGATGACGTATTTATTTCGGCTACCGACGATGTCTCTTTGATCGATCCTTTTATTATACCGGATTTGCCTTTGCCGGATTTGTCCTCTGCCGATTTGACTTTGAAAGTCGAATTACAAAATCATTCGGACAAGCCTTGTAAGGGAAAATTGACGGGAATAATCAATCCGGGAAATATTCGTTTTAGCCGGAGCGTGTCATTGAATGCTTTTGAACATAAAGATTTGGTCTTGGATAAAAATACCTTGCCCCAGTTATGTATCGAAAATCCCGATTTGTGGTGGCCTAACGGTTATGGTGAACAGAATATGTACTCGCTCGAATTATCTTTTGTGGCGAACGGAGGTGTATCCGATAAGAAAACTATACCTTTCGGAATACGGGAAATGAGTTATGATGATAGTGATGGTGTCTTGAAAACGTATGTAAACGGTACTCGTATATTTTTCAGAGGGGGCAATTGGGGACTCAGCGAGTCTATGCTTCGATTGGATAAAGAAGGATACGATGTCCGGGTGCGTTTACATAAGGAAGAAAATTTCAATATGATTCGTAATTGGGTGGGGATGACCGGAGATGAAGATTTTTATCGGGCTTGCGATAAGTACGGAGTTATGATTTGGGATGATTTCTGGTTAGCTAATCCGGGAGACGGACCTAATCCGAACGATGAAAAGATGTTTATGAAAAATGCTGTCGATAAAATAAAACATTTTAGAAATCATCCTTCAATAGCTTTGTATTGTGGACGAAACGAGGGTAATCCTCCGGAAACATTAAATAAGGCGTTGCGAGAACAGACTTCTTTATTAGATGGAACACGTTTGTATATACCTCATTCTGCAGCCGGTACGGTTTCCGGATTTGGACCTTACAGCGTTCAGAATCCGAAACATTATTTTAAAATAAGAACGCATAGGAAACTTCACTCAGAGATGGGAATGCCCAATGTCCCCTCAATAGAAAGCATGAAGAAGATGTTACCGGAAGATAAATATTGGCCGGTGAATGATGTTTGGGGACTCCATGATTTTTGTATTCATTCGGCGCAAGGTGCATCCGGTTTTATGAATGCGGTGAACCGTTATGGCAAGGCCTCTGATTTGCAAGATTTTTGTAAGAAGGCTCAGATGGTCAATATGGAGAATCATAAAGCTATGTTCGAATCTTTTGCCGGTGCTCAGAGTAACGGTATATTGATGTGGATGAGCCAGTCTGCATGGCCGAGTACGGTATGGCAGACTTACGATTATTATCTTGAGCAGACTGCCGGTTATTATGGCTGTAAAAAAGCTTTAGAACCGTTGCATATTCTATGGGATAGTCAGCTTGATAAAATCAAAGTTGCGAATAATACTCGTCAAGGATATAAGAATTTGGTTGCGGAAGTGCGTATTTATAATATGGACGGCACTTTGATATCCCGGGACTCTGTACGACTGGATTCCGGTCCTGATACTGTTACGGATTGCATGTCTATCGTTTACTCGAAAGAACTTTCTCCGGTACATTTTATAAAATTGGAACTGAAAGACGGAAATAAAATTATTGCCGATAATTTCTACTGGCGGGGAAATGAGTATCAAGAGTATTCCGATTTGTCGAATATGCTTCCGGCTGACCTGCAATGTAGTCTCTATCGGGAAAAAAGTGGAGGAAAGATATTTTTGACGGCCGATATTAAAAATGCAGGAAAGAATATTGCATTGATGACTCGTTTGAAAGTTTTACGTGGCAGATCGAAAGAACGAGTGCTGCCGGTTTATTATAGTGACAATTATTTTTCTTTATTACCGGGAGAGACCAAGCAAGTGATTCTTGAATTTAAAGCAAAAGATTTACAAGGAGAGAGTCCTGTCTTAGGTATAGAAGGTTGGAATATCAATTACATGGAAATTGTAGAATTTTAGGTGTTAAGGGTTGAATTGGTTATTCTGAATAATACAATATTATGTATTATTCAGAATAATTTTTTGCTCCGTAATTTGGTTTATAGCCAAATTACTGATTTGCTTTGTTACTTGAAATGGAAGTTCCGGATATTCATAAAGTTTGAAACGGGGTTCTGTTTCTCCTTGATAATATTTCCATATTGTTACATAATCCTCCGCATCTTCACCCATTTTTGTAAGTTGGCGTAAGTACTCTGCAATGGATTTATTTTCTTTGATATAGACATATTCCATATTGCCGATAATCGGACTGTGTTTACGAGTATGGTCGTGATCGAAACGTAATATTCGTTTCCCTTTTTCAGTAATTCCGATCGTTTGGAATGTCATGCTTTTACCTATTCCCGGAAGGTTTAGCACATTCCTGTCTGTGGCAGCGAATGGTAAATGATATTTATTCAGGAAGGAACGGAGGCGATTCGCCGTGTTTTCTCCGGATTCAAGGAGAGAACACAATTCTTTTGCTTGCCCGGCAGAGATATTACCATAAATTTTTTCTTCGTATTGTTCTTGTAAAGAACGGCTGTTAGGAGCAAATACCGCATAATTTTCATTGAAACCTTTTACCGAAAAGGTATAGTAACTGACTATTCCTAAATGATTTAAAATTTGGCGGAGGCGGGTTGTGTGTCCACGCCGAGATGCTGCCACTGTATATACGAGCTGGTTAGTAATCAGCCATCCGGCAGATAGTATTTTTCGGATAGCATCTTTAGCTTCGGGAGTGACTTCAAGCGGTGTTTGAAAATGTGTTTGTATAATAAATTGCTTGACACCGATTGCGGAAGCTTTTTCTTTGAACTCTTTAAGTATGTCGATCAATTCTTGGTCGATGCGCATCGGCAAATAAGCCAGAAGACGTGATCCTAACCGGATGCGTTGCAGTTCTGCATATTTTTCTCCTTCAGGACGATTTTTGTTTGCTTTACGTTTACGGACAGCCATTCGGTAAACCGCTTCTAATATATTGCGTAAAGTTTTATTCTGACTCATTAAAGCATCGCCTCCGGTAATGAGTATATCGCGTAATTGAGTATCTGTTTCGAAATAATCCATTAGTCGTTTGAGTTTTTTCTCCCAGCTTTCTTTTGGACGTAAATTTTCGAATTCGAAGTTTAATCGTTCACTTTGAAAATCATACATTCTTTGACAAGACGCACATAAACCTCCGCAGGCTCGTCCCATTGTATCAGGTATGAGAATTGCCACTTCCGGATAACGTCTGTGAATGTTATGACCTTCAGGGAGCAACCACCCGGCAGCATTTGGTTTGCCGTCTTTTACAGTATCTTCTTTTTCCCAAGCTTTTATATGGCCGTATGTCTCGACTAATTCGGGAGAGTATAGAATATAGCTGCGTATAGAGGCGTCATTATAGCCTTCTTCATTTATATTTAGTAGTGAAAGGTAATACGGGGTGACAAAGAATGGCATTCCTATTTTCTTTGCCCGTTGTAATAGATACATGGTTTCGTCGGAGAGAGAATTCCCTAAAAATCTGTTTAGTTCTTTGGGATTTTTTACGGCTGTCGAAAGATGAAATCTAAAATCATTCCACCATTCTTTGACAAGTTCGTATTTCTCATTATAGCTTAGGCCAGATTCGAAATAATAACGAGATGCCGTTTTCCTATTTTCGATTTTTTGTATCAGAATATGTAAAATTCGTTCCTTATTTTGTTCCCTGATTTCTATTACTTTCTTATCCAGACCGCTTTCCCACCTACGTGTACGATTTTTGATTTGTTGTAAAGATGGGGCGATATAATTGTTTTCTGATCCTTTAAATAGAAAGTATAAGTCGATGAATAGATCTGTTGGTATTTCTTCGTTATCTAAACTTTCTCTGAGAAATCGATATAAAAGAGATATTGTTTTTATTTGTATGTTTTGTCCCGTAGAGAGTTCGAAGATAGATTTTCCATCGTAGTCTATCAACATTTTGATCGTTTCTTGAGTATTGTTTGTCGGTATAGTATCTATAAATACATTTAATTGTGTTTTGAATTTTTCTTCATTAGGGCTATTTAGTGCGATTGATATAAGTGTAGGAAGTTCTTGTTTATATAGTTGCTTTAGTTGCGAGAGTGTGAGGGTCAGTATTTTTTTCTGTTTCATAGGCTGTTTATTTATATGGTCGTTAAGAATATTTTACCGGCTGATTATAAGATAATAACAAACAAAGTATTTTATTGGTTGTTTGTCTTTTATGATTAAAATACGCTGAAAAATTATTGAATTTATATGTGCGTATAATTAGTGACCGGAACAATCCGTTTTGAATGTTTACATCTTAGGCAAGATAAACTCCGATATTTCAAATATAATAAAAAAATCGGATATTGATTTGAAGATATTTTTCTTTAACGTTGTTTATCTTCAGTATAAAAATGCAAAAGAGGAGAATAATTAATTATTCTCCTCTTTTGCATTTTTATTAATTAAGGAATTAATAAGCAAAGATAGGATATGATTTCATTGTTTGGTTCACTTTTTCACGGACGGCTTTAATAACGTTTCCGTCTTCAGGATGAGCCAGAACAGTATCTATCATTTCTACGATTTCGAGCATGAGATCTTCTTTTGCTCCTCGTGTCGTGATTGCCGGAGTTCCTACACGGATACCGGATGTCTGGAACGGTGAGCGACTGTCGAAAGGAACCATATTTTTGTTTACGGTGATATCCGCTTCGACCAGAACTTTTTCAGCTACTTTACCAGTAAGTTCAGGGAATTTCGTACGGAGGTCGATCAACATGCAATGATTATCCGTTCCGTTTGAAATAATCTTGTATCCTTTATCCATGAAAGCTTGTGCCATGACTGCGGCATTTTTCTTGACTTGTGTCTGATAAGCTTTATATTCAGGTTGCAATGCTTCTCCGAATGAAACGGCTTTAGCTGCTATAACGTGTTCCAACGGACCTCCTTGCACTCCGGGGAATACTGCAGAGTCGAGAAGAGCCGACATTTTTTTGATTTCTCCTTTAGGTGTTGTCTTTCCCCAAGGGTTGTCAAAATCTTTTCCTAATAAAATAATACCGCCACGAGGTCCACGCAAGGTTTTATGAGTCGTAGAGGTTACTATGTGTGCATATTTCAACGGATTATCCAATAATCCGGCGGCAATAAGTCCTGCAGGATGAGCCATGTCGATCATGAAAATAGCCCCTATTTCATCTGCGATTTTACGCATGCGGGCATAATCCCATTCGCGAGAATAAGCCGAAGCCCCACCGATAATTAATTTCGGACGTTCGCGAAGGGCGACTTCCTCCATCATATCGTAATCTACATATCCGGTATCTTCTTTTACGCCATATTCCAGTGGCTGGAACATCAGTCCTGAGAAATTGACAGGTGAACCATGAGATAAATGTCCTCCGTGAGATAAATTTAGCCCGAGGAATTTATCTCCGGGATTCAGCACTGCCATGAAAACAGCCATATTGGCCTGTGCTCCGGAATGTGGTTGCACATTAGCCCATTCTGCTCCGAAAATTTCTTTGATTCTGTCTATTGCAATTTGTTCGCTTTGATCTATCACCTCGCATCCGCCGTAGTATCTCTTTCCGGGATATCCTTCTGCATATTTGTTGGTTAGGCAAGAT
Organism: uncultured Coprobacter sp.; assembly: GCF_947855755.1. Lineage (NCBI taxonomy): Bacteria > Pseudomonadati > Bacteroidota > Bacteroidia > Bacteroidales > Barnesiellaceae > Coprobacter > uncultured Coprobacter sp. The sequence continues at coordinate 208,104 of NZ_CANUAR010000001.1, read as the reverse complement.
CCCATAGCTTGCATTACTTGATCACTTACAAAGTTTTCTGAAGCGATGAGTTCTATTCCCTTCAGTTGTCTTTGATGTTCTTGTTCGATAATGTCGAAAATAGCATTGTCTCTTTTCATTGTTGTGCTTTATATAAGATGGTGTTTATGTTTTCGTTGTGCAAAGATACCTTTTTTCGTTGTTCTTATAAAATAATACCGATCGAAAAACTGAGAAGATTAATACCTCTTTTTAAATAAATGTTCCCTTCTGATATGTTTATTCCGTCTTTGTAGAGGATGTATGTCGTAGGATGTGTGAGATTTGTAATCCCGAATTCATAACGGAAATCGATAAAAAAACGAGAAATGGATGTTCCTAGTCCCAAAACGAAATTTGCAGTTAACGGACGTATGTGTTCGTCCATGACAAACTCATACGTTTCCGGTGCGGAAAGTTCACTCTTTTTCTTGTATAAATATTTAAGTTTTGGGCCGGCAAAAAAAGACAATTCATACGGACCTTGTTTGATAAAGTTATATCCGTATAATAAAGGTATGTCTAAAGAATAAATTTTATTACCGACCGTTATTCCTTCCATGTATCCGATAGATCCGTCGGTGATGACAGATTCAGGTCTCGGACTCATCCGGTAACGCATATAATGTGTTTCTGTTTCGAGTTGAAGATAATGTCTGTTGAAGTTGGTTCGGGCAAACAAAGATATGAGAATCCCCATTTTTGAGTTTGTTGACGGCTCTTCTATTTTTATACCGTTGATCTGACTTTTTCGCATATCGACGAAAGGAGCATTTACTCCGATGCGAATTCCCCAATTGAATAAATTCTTTTTGGATATATCGGACTGTGCCGATATCGTACCTGCAAAAAGTAAATATATACAGAATAAAAATAGAATGTACAGTCTCATTTCTTCTTTTTCTTTTTTTGTACCGACCAACCGAACTTACCTATTTCTTTGCCGATCCCGTAATAATGGCCATGCGAATAAACCAGCAATTGGGCTTTTTCGAGATCGAAAGCTCCGTTTTCGGGATTAATAAATTGCTCGTCGGCAATAACGTTGACCACTTCTGATATAAACATATCATGAGAACCTAAGTTCACGATTTCCTTAACTTTACATTCTATGCATAGAGGGGATTCCTCAACATAGGGAGCAGCTATTTTTTCTGAAGGAACAGGAGTCAGCTTGCTTTCCGTAAATTTATTATAATCTTTTCCGGAACGAACACCACACCAGTCGGTTGCTCTTGCCATATTTTCTGTTGTCAGATTAATGACAAATTCCCTGTTCTCCTTTAAAATGGAGTATGAATGTCGTTCGGGACGTACGGATATATAACACATCGGAGGATTAGTACAGATGGTTCCTACCCAGCTTACCGTAAATAAATTATATTGTTCCGGACGGTTTCCGCAACTAACCAATACTGCGGGCAACGGATAAATCATCGTACCCGGTTTCCAGTTCTGCTTTTTTCTGTTTGTCATTAACGAATTTCTATATCTTTTTGAGAAATAGCCCGTTCGCAATATTTACATTTTACTTCTACGGTTTCTTTATTGATTACACGAAAGACTGTATTCATCGGTTCGTTGTTAGTGATACATTTCGGGTTATTGCAACGGATAATGCCGGTCAATTCATCGGGTAGGGTAACGACTCTCTTTTCGGTTACCTGATAATCTCTGATGATGTTGATCTTTGCATTCGGTGCTATTAATGCGATTTTATTGATCTCTTCTTCTTTGAAGAATGTATCGGCGATTTTGATGATACCTTTATGTCCTATTTTTTTACTTATCAGATTATTTCCGATAGTGATGCTTTTATTGATATATTCCAATCCAAGAAGTGAGACGACTTTAAATAGTTGGTTTGAAGGAATATGATCGATAACTGTTCCGTTTTCTAATGCAGCTACTTCGAGCTCTTTTTTATGTATAGCCATGATTCTATTTTCTTTTCTTAAATGTTAAATTTCGATACCTAATACTTTGCATATAATAGCTTGACGGGCATATAATCCGTTTTTAGCCTGTTCAAAATAATAAGCTTTCGGGTTGTCGTCTACATCGTATGCGATTTCGTTTACGCGAGGAAGCGGGTGCAGTATCCGTAAGTTCGGTTTACTGTTTTCCAACATTTGATTATGAAGAGTATATACGTTTTTTACTTTTTCATATTCCATGAGGTCGGTAAAACGTTCTCGTTGAACGCGGGTCATATATAGTATATCCGCCTGATTGATGACTTCTTCTGTGAAATCTTGGTGTTCTTGATAGGGAATTCCTAATTTATCGCAATAAATTTTATATTCTTCCGGCATTTTCAATTCTTCAGGGGCTACGAAGTGAAACGTAGGTTTGAAGTGTGACATTGCCATAAGTAAAGAGTGTACGGTTCTTCCGTATTTTAGATCTCCCACCATCGTAATGTTTAGATTCTCTAATGTTCCTTGTGTCTTATATATAGAGTAAAGGTCGAGCATTGTTTGCGACGGGTGCTGATTAGCTCCGTCTCCTGCATTTATAATAGGAATTGAAGAAACCTCAGAGGCATATCGTGCAGCTCCGTCTAAATAATGACGCATAATGATGAGATCTACATAGTTACTGACCATCATTATCGTGTCTTTAAGGGTTTCGCCTTTGGTCGAACTCGTAGTAGATGCATCGGAAAAACCGATAATTCTCCCTCCCAATCGGTTTACTGCCGTTTCGAAACTGAGTCGGGTACGCGTAGATGGTTCAAAAAATAAGGTTGCAATCACTTTACCTTCCAATACTTTTCTGTTCGGGTTTTCTTCAAATTTTCTTGCTTGCTCCAGCAGATACAGAATTTCTTCCTTAGAGTAGTCGGTGATAGATACTAAACTCTCTTTTCTCATATTGCGGTATGTTTTAAGAATATAGATTTATATAACAAATAGACCGGTTTGGCATGAAGAGTCAAATCGGTCTATTTACAATTTCTGATCGAGTGTTTATATTCCCTACACTTCTGTAAGTGTATGAAATCGAAATGTTTATATTTCTTTGTGTTTTGTTTCATCTACACTACAAAAATAGTAAAAAAAGTCTATATCAAAGCTTTTCTGCTTAAATTTTCTTGTTCTGTATTTCAATCAATTTATAAATAAAATATTTATATTACCTTTGACGGAAAATATGAGAATTCATAATTTGTATATCCGGAAACCGTACGGATATAATTTGAGATATTGCTAAACGAATATGTTTCAAAACAAAATTTGAAATGCCAGAACTGCCTAAGAAGAAATCCGGATCTGTTTCCAGAATTATAATTAAATGTCTTTGGATATTTTTTTGTATAGGAATCGTTTCGATAACCCTTTTATTCTTTTTTATAGCAAAGGGTTTTATCGGTTATATGCCTCCGATCGAAGAGTTGCAAAATCCGAAAGATAAATTCGCCTCCGAGATATATTCGTCCGACATGGAAGTGATCGGGCGATACTATCAGAGTAAGGGAAACCGGGTGTATGTGGGGTATAATGAAATCTCTCCTTATCTGGTTAATGCTCTTATTGCGACCGAAGATGCCCGTTTTAAGGATCACTCGGGAATCGATGTGAAAGCTTTGGCAAGGGCGATAATCAAAAGAGGTCTGTTTTTTCAAAAGAGTGCGGGAGGGGGAAGTACGATCTCACAGCAGTTGGCCAAGCAGTTATTTTCTCCGAATGCCGAAAATATAATGGAAAGGCTTTTTCAAAAGCCGATAGAATGGGTAATAGCCGTTCAGCTGGAGCGTTTCTATACGAAAGAGGAAATTGTGAATATGTATCTGAATAAGTTCGATTTTCTTTATAATGCCGTAGGAATACAGTCGGCAGCACAAATTTATTTTAATACGACTCCAGATAAACTGTCGATAGAACAAGCGGCTACATTGATCGGAATGTGCAAAAATCCATCGTACTTCAATCCTGTTCGTCAACCCGAAAGAACGAGAGGTCGTCGTAATACGGTTTTAGAACAAATGTATAAATCGGATTATATTACTCGGGAGGAGAGAGATTCATTGCAAGCTCTTCCGTTGAAACTCTACTTTAACCGTGTAGATCATAAAGAAGGGTTAGCTCCTTATTTTAGGGAACATTTGCGTTTGATGATGACTGCCAAGAAACCGGATCGAAGAGATTACAGAGGATGGCAGGGACAAAAATTTGTCGATGATTCTATCGCTTGGGAAACAAATCCTCTTTTCGGATGGTGTGAAAAAAATCGGAAAGCAGATGGCTCTAAATATAATATCTATACAGATGGGTTAAAAATATATACATCATTAGATTCTCGGATGCAAAAGTATGCGGAAGAGGCTGTTGAAGAACATATCGGCGGTTTTCTGCAACCTAAATTCTTCAGTGAGAAGAAAGGACGCAGTTATGCTCCGTTTGCGAGGAATTTATCTAAATCGGATATTGAAGCTATTCTTAATAAGGCAATGAAACAGAGTGATCGGTATAGATATATGTCGGAAGCGGGAGCGTCTGAAAAGGAAATCAGGAAAGCTTTCGATACACCTGTGGATATGCAAGTTTTTTCTTGGAGTGGAATGATTGATACAGTCATGACTCCTATGGATTCTATTCGATACAATAAATCGTTTCTCCGTACAGGATTTATGGTAATGGATTCTAAAACAGGGCATGTGAAAGCGTACGTCGGAGGAATTGATTTTCGTAATTTCCAGTATGATATGGTTTCAGATGGCAGGCGTCAAGTAGGTTCTACCATAAAACCGTTTTTATATACGTTGGCTATGGAAGAAGGTTTCAGTCCATGTGACGAAGCTCCGAATGTACAACCTCATATTCTTGATCCGGCTACAGGAAAGGTTTGGTCTCCGAGAAACTCTTCTAAAGCCCGAATTGGGGAGAATGTGACTTTACGTTGGGGCTTAGCTAATTCTAATAACTGGATTTCAGCTTATCTAATGGAACGGTTATCTCCGAGTTCTTTAGTACGTTTAATGCATTCGTTCGGTATTCGCAATTATATCGATCCGGTTATTTCTCTTTGTTTAGGACCTGCAGAAGTCTCTGTTGAAGAGATGGTGACAGCTTATACTGCCTTTTCGAATAAAGGTATTCGAGTTGATCCGTTATATGTTACCCGAATAGAGGATAATTTTGGGAATGTAATCGCCGAGTTTACTCCGAAAGTAACTGAAGTATTCAGTGAGGCTGCGTATTATAAAATACTTCCGATGCTTAGAGATGTTATAGATCATGGTACAGGCGGGCGCATCCGGTATCGTCATAAGATAACAGCTCCGATGGGAGGAAAGACCGGAACTACCAATAATAACTCGGATGGTTGGTTTATGGGATTTACACCGAGTTTGGCTGCCGGTGTATGGGTTGGAGGCGAGGAGCGTTCTATCCATTTTGATGGTATGGCAAACGGTCAGGGAGCAACGATGGCATTGCCTATTTATGGAATCTTTATGAAAAAAGTTTATGGTGATAAATCTTTGGGATATTCTGAAACGGAAGATTTCATAATACCTGAACAATATAAAGATCCGTGTACAACCGGACCATATTCTGAAGAGGAATTTTCATCGGAGCCAACTGAAGCTATAGAAGGTATTTTTGATTAATCGATTATCTATGAAAAATAGGTGTATCAGACTCCGATACACCTATACACACCCATGCTCCAATTCATCTTTTTTTGATGAAATTTTATAACAACACCTATGCTTTGAATATATGAATTATAAGTTTGTCTAATTAAATGTTCGTTTGATTGGACAAATCCATAGGAGTTTTTTATAATGGAATATGCTGAGATCATATATTATAAAGAATTGTTTTATAATATATTTAAATAATAGTTTTGTTTGATGTGAATAAATAGTATATTTGTCCGATCAAACGAAGGTTTTTTTGGAGGTGTTTATACAATTATTCCTGAATTTTTAGTTACTATTTTTTACTTTTGGCTTTGTGATAGATTTTCTATTTTTTTGTTTTCAGCAGATATGGAAAGCTATTTATAATGAGAATACAGGCTGATATGTTATTGGGTGGAAATGGATTGGGTTGTATCGGAGTTGTGAAATTAAAATTATAAAACGGGCAGTTTTTCTTTTATCAAGTTAAAACTGCCCGTGTCTATTGTTTCCAATTTACTGAATGAACATAAAAGTTTATAGTCCGGGTTTATTACTGGTGATATAGCTGTCTTTGCTACCTTCAATAAAAACTTGTTTTGTGTACCATTGGGGAGCATAATGGTAGTTTGAAGTATATGTTCGTACGTAAAAATTGTAATATCCTCCGGTACGAGGCCATTGTTTTATAACATTTGTTCCGTTACTATTAAAAAACGATGCGTCACTATCAGAGTATTTTACTCCATCGATAGGATTTTCTGGATTATTTATCACGACTACAATCCCGGCGGCATCTGGGTCATCGCAAGCCCAAGAATAAGTTACTTGTGAAAACGTACGTACAAGTAGTCTCCATTTATTGTTTCCCATGTAAGTAGAATTGAGCAATTGTTGTATCGGTTGTACTGATACATTAAAATAACTTACATTATCCGGTGCTGAAGTTGAAGGAGTATTACCGCCTCCTTCTCCGCTTGCGCCACTATCATTATCGCTTGGCGGGGTTATTTCCCAACTCATACCGTCATAAGTCCATACTTTCCCATATACTCTGCCAATAGTCGGCCCCGTAACATAAGGCCGGAAGTATTGCTTTTTCATGTGGGAAACAGTTAATTTAAGATCTGCACAATTATTTTCATCCAAGTCTTTTTCTGAACGTGCCCAATCACTGAAATCTTGAACGAAACTACATTCATATCCTCCTTTGAGAATTGTCAGATTGTCAGGATTATTGACTTTTACAGTCATTTGGATAGCATTGTCTTTATGTTCGAATTTAGAGAATATTACCCAGAACTTTGTCGGGTCATTTCCGTCTGTTTTCTTTTTACCACCGCCACCGCCAGAAAAATCATCATCTCCACAGGCTGTTAAAACTATAAGAGGAATTGTTAATAGTAAGGATAGAGCGTGTTTTAAGAGTTTCATAATCATGATTATTTTAAACTTATAAACTATTCTAATATGCAAAGGAAAAGCTAATTTTTGTAATTGAGTATCCTTGTTATATATTTAACATAAGAAAAACTGAACGTTGGCTAAATAATTGTTGGAGTAGAATAATGAAAAGAGCGATATCAACTGATACCGCTCTTTTTGAAAGATAAAAATTTAAGTAATTAATAATTTTTTGATATTGAAATTATTGATCTTAGATTTTTGTAATAGTAACAGCTCTGTCAAGAGCATATGCTCCGAATTGATTTAAAGTTTGGTCACTTGTTTTCTTAACCAATTGATCTTTATCAACTCCTAAACGTATTAAAGTATTAATAACATTATTTGCGCGTTTTTCTCTTAATGCAGAATTATATTCAGTAGTTCCGGTTTTACTATCTGTATATCCGCATATTTCATATTTGCTGTCAGGATTTTTCTTCATTTCTTTAGCAAGAGCTTTTAATAAGACCATATCTTTGTCTTTGATCGAATATGAATCTGCAGTATAGTAAATAATAAGTTGCGGTTTTACAGGTTCTTTTACGACTTCTTTAACTGGAGTTGTAGTATTCTTGGCATTTTTCAAAGCTTCTTTTAAATCGTTATTTTCTGCTTGTAGACGACCGGCTTTATTATTGGCAGCATCATATTTTGCTTTCCATTCGTTGGCGGCTTTAGTGTCTTTGATATATTTAGGTTGATAAGGTACGAATTTGCGGGTTTTAAACCGGTAAGTCGCGCTTAAACCGACAGAGAATAATCCGTCACCTCTTGATCCGCCTTCTGCATCAAAGTCATTTCCGATCCAAGCTCCTTTTATGTCTAAGTTGATATCCCAAGCTTTACTTACTCTGAATTTATTGATAAATGCAAATTGTACGGCTTGGCTGTAATTACCGCCTTTAGAATCTGCTATGAATCCCGCACCTCCCGTAATAATAGGGTTATATACTCGGTTTTCTTTATATTTCCCGAATAAATTCGCCATGTTTACCATTAAATCCGCATGGGGCATAAATGAGAACCATTTTTGTTTGTAATAGCCGTTAGAAAGTAGTTCATCATTTTTTACGTATGTCATTCCAGCAGCAGGGGCTGCACCTTTTAATTGCATTCCGTCTAACCCCAATTGTACACCCAACCATGGTGTTATCCACTTTCCTGCAGAAATTGTAAATCCGGGAGCTATACGTTTCCCAAAGTCCAATTTACTGTCGTTTTGCCCTAAATAGACATTTGCGTTAGCTCCGAAATTGAGAAACCAATTACTTTTAAAACGAGTAACAACGAAACTGTTTTTGGTTGTAATTGAATCTTTTGAAGCATCTTGAGCATTGATATCGAATGATAATAATGCTAAAAGAGAGAAAAATACAATCTTTTTCATAAATTACGTTTGTTATACGGGCTGTTTTAAATTCAGCCTTAATTTTCACCTAAATACTGTTCAAAGGTACTATAAAATCAAAAAGCATCAATATTTTTCAGTAATAAATTGTTTAGAAAGTGTTAAAATGTTTGTATTTTAATAAGAAAAGTATCTTTATGAATATCTTTTTTCGGAGATAAAGTGAAATTGACAGAGTAGAATTGAAAGGCAAGTAGGAGGGTTATAATAAAAGAAAAGTGTGTTTGGGATCATTTTAAACGATGGAATTACTGGTAAATTTAAAATAGATGTGAATAACTCGATAATCGATCTTATTAAAACCGGAATAAACTATTGGAAAATATTCCCGAAAAATTCAGAGCGGGTTATTATGTTTAATAATAATATAATAGACTTATAATGACAGGAACGGAAATATCGACAAGGATTCCATGAAATATGGAAATGACGATAAATTGCTCTCCGCAACTTTTTGCGATAATGGGTAATGTTGTGTCGATAGATGTAGCTCCTGCTGCAGAGATAGGAGCTAATTTCCCGCAATAACGAGCTAAAATAGGAATAAAAAGAAGAGCTGTTATCTCACGGGTCATATTGCTGATAAGAGCCATCATTCCTATTTCATATCCGGCTAATTTATTTAAGAATATAGCAGATAAACTGTAATAACCAAAACCTGACCCGATGGCAATAGTTTCTTTTGTTGTAATATCGAATAGCGGTGAGATAAGTGCTGTAATGATAATTGAGCCGAAAATAGTTGCCAAAGGGATTAGTATGATTTTTATTTTATATTTTTTGATAGGGACATATAAGCTTTTAATGTCGCCACCGATCCCTATACCAACAAAAAACATCATGATCGGTAATATGTAGTTGCTGTAGTCATGTGTCAGGAATATGTCCGGTACACATCGATAATATGCTAATAAGATACCGGTAATAAAACAGCATAAAATGATGAAACTGCTTTTCATTTATCAGATTGTCTTTTAAATAGAAATTTATAAAGAGGTATAGATAACAATACACTTCCGGCTGTGGCAGCAAATCCTATTATTATTGCTGTTATGCCAAAATGATCGAGACTTTGTATGATGCTTTTGTTGTTACCTATGGAAAGCCCCATACTGAATAAAAGAAGGAAGATAATCCACATATTCAGTTTTCCGATAATTTTGAATAGCTTTTTTTGCTGCTTTAGAAAATAGCCGATAAAAATACCGGCTAACATGAATCCCATTACGCTGAACATTATGCAAGAGTATTTTATTTAAGCATATCGTTTTTGATATTGATTTTACTTATCAATTTGGTATAGTCTTTTGTCGTCAGAAAATTACTGATTGCCTGAACATGGCTCATATTATGTAAATCAGTTCCTAAAAAGTCGATATAACCTTGCTCTGCGAGCCAAAAAGCTGCTTCTTTTACACCTTTTCCGTAATATCCGGAAAAAGATAAAAGGTTTACTTGAAATGCACAACCGTTGTTATGCATTGTCGTATATATGTTTTTTTGATTATGATAGTAGGCATATCTTTCGGGATGTGCAAGAATAGGTTTGAATCCTTTCAATTGCAGTTGAAAAAGCAGTTCATCTAAATTCCAGAAAGCTTGTATAAAAGAATTTTCAACTAATAGATAGTTATCGGGAAGAGGGATTAGCTGATTCGATTCAAACATTCGTATGAAACCGTCGTCGATACGATATTCGGCAGAATAACAAATTTCTTGTTCGATCCCTTCAGTCTTGAGTGCGGTCTTCAATAAATCCCATGCATTTTTTATAGTTTCTGGAGTATTTTCGAAAGTTTCTTCTGCAATATGAGGAGTTGCAATAATTTTTCTAATTCCCCAGTTTTGCATTTCGAGAATTAGGCGAATCGATTTTTCTGTATTTGGTGATCCATCGTCGATTCCCGGAAGAATGTGGGAATGGAGATCTACTTCGTAGCAAAGTTTATGTGTTTGGCTATTTTTTTTCTTGAAAAAACTGAACATTTTGTATGAATATATCTTAATTAATTAGTTACAAAAATACAAGATTAAATTTTAAAAAAGCAGGAGTCCTTTATATTTTATAATTTCTCTATTCATGATAAGAGATATTAAGAGCCTGTTTAAAATTTACTCAAAAATAGTTTTATGTAAAAACTTAGATGGATTTCTATTATCCCTTGTTTTTGCAAAAAGAATTGGAAAAATTTTCGTGTATAAGAATTTCTTTATACATTTGCAAGCCATTACAAAAAAGTCACGCATACCAACGTGGATTTATATTATTTGAAATAATTAAAAAGATATAATAATGAAAAAAGGTCTTCATCCTGAGAACTATCGTCCGGTAGTATTTAAAGATATGTCTAATGATGACATATTTATTACTCGTTCTACTGTAGCTGCTAAAGAAACTATTGAGGTAGATGGGGTAACATATCCGTTGGTAAAACTTGAAATTACAAATACTTCACACCCGTTCTTTACTGGAAAACAGAAATTGGTGGATACTGCAGGACGTGTTGATAAGTTTATGAGCCGTTATTCCAAACATATGCAGAATAAGCAGAAATAATTTATATTATAGATTTCAAAAAGGAGTGATAACATCACTCCTTTTTTATTATATTCGTTTATTCATTATATCTTCTATCGACAATACTCCAGTCTATGATATTCCAAAGTCCGTCGATGTGTTCTGCCCTTCGGTTTTGGTAATCTAAATAATAAGCATGTTCCCAAATATCGACGCCTAATAGAGGTTTTCCGTTTCCTTTTAAAACATTACCTGCGTTACTTTCTCCAATAATATCCAGTGTTCCGTTTTTATTTTTGATTAACCATACCCATCCTGAGCCAAATAGATTATTTGCCGTATTGGTGAATGCTGTTTTAAAATTTTCGAAATTTCCCCACTGTTTATTTATTTGTTTTTCTAAGTTTCCGGATGGCAAATGTTGTGCATGCGGTGAAAAAGCGTCAAAATAAAAAATATGATTCCATGCTTGGGCAGCATTATTATAGAGAGGGCCTTCCGATTGTTTGACAATTGTTTCCAAGTCTTTTCCTTCCAGATTAGATATTTCTTTTACTAAACGATTTACATTATCAATATAGCCTTTTAGGTGTTTACCGTAATGAAGCATTACTGTCTGTGCACTGATGTACGGTTCTAATTCGTTTTCAGCATAAGGAAGAGGAGGGAGAACAATTTCGCTATTTTCGGATTTTGTTTTTACTATATTATTTTGGGCGTATGGATTTTCTGTGAAAATAAATCCTGATAAAACCAGTACTATTGTTATCTGCTTTACTTTTTTCATTTGATAATTTATTTTTATAGGAACATTTTATTATAATAACCATAGAAAACAAGAATGGTTCTTTTATAGAACCAGTTTAAATTTTCCGATGCAGAAAAACTATTAGATCATTTTTGTATTTTCATTCATCAGGTAACCAGCTATTATCTCAGTAAAGACAAGAAAAACATTCTCAAAGTTAATTTGATCAAGATTTAAACAGACTCGTATAGATTTTATTGGGGAAAATTGCAGATATTTTAGTAATCAAGATAGAACTTTCTATAAACTTTTACTGTTTTATTGAAAACAAAAGTTTGAAAATGATGGATAGATATGGTAAACAGTTTCGTTATGGAATAATTATAATGCTGTGTATCAGTTTATTGACAGGAACGGGATGTTCTGCATGGCAAGGTATGTCTAAAACCGGTCAAGGTGCTACTATCGGTGCTGGTTCTGGTGCTGCAGCAGGTGCAGGGATCGGGGCATTGGTAGGAGGTGGCAAAGGTGCATGGATAGGTTCTTTGATCGGTGCTGCTGTAGGCTCTGGTACAGGAGCTTTGATCGGTCGGAAAATGGACAAACAGCAGCAGGAACTTGAAGCACAGCTGAAAAATGCACAGATCGAGAAAGTAAAAGACAGTAATAATTTGCAGGCGATAAAGGTTACTTTTGAAAATGGAATTTTATTCGCAATTAACTCTTCTCAATTAAATGCTTCTTCTAAAGCCGATTTAAATAAACTTGCTCAAAATTTGATACAGAATCCTGAGACGAATGTCCAAGTTTTTGGTTATACGGATAATACCGGAAGCCAACAACTTAATGAACGTTTATCTCTGCAGCGTGCAGAGTCGGTTGTCAATTATTTGATTAGTGACGGAGTCCGTTCGAGTCGTGTTTCAGCAAAAGGATTCGGTTGGAATGATCCGGTGGCATCGAATGCGACGCCAGAAGGGCGTGCGCAAAATAGGAGAGTGGAAATATACATCACGGCAGCTCCGGAAATGATTCAGAATGCTCAATAAATAGATTTTTTTGATGTGTGTGTTGGTGAAAAGGTGTAGAAAAGCAATATTGCTTTCTGCACCTTTTTGGTTTTTCAAATGAAATATGTTTCTTTTGTAAGAGCTGTTTAAATTTAGCACAGACGTTTTTTGAGAAATGTTTTCGAGGAAGTTTTTCAGTTCCGATAAGGAGTGTAGTGGGGCTGTGTGTGACGTGTGGGAGCGGGAAAACAGACTGAAAAACTCAAAAAGTTCGGAGATATAATTTTATCGGGAAGAGTAAACCGGTTTTAGAAGTCAAAATGGTTATAAAAAAATGAGTTATGTAATAGAAGAATCCTTTGTAGAGGGAAAATCTTTGACCGAGTTATGTGAAGATGGATGGGTTTCAACATCGGATTATGTTGTGGTGATTGATGGAGCGACTTCCAAGTCTGATTTTAGGATAGATGGCGTTACGACCGGAAGGAAGGCAATGGAAATTATTTCGGATGAGGTTCGGAGGCTTCCTTCGGGAATTTCGGCATCAGAGTTTGTGGATATTATAAATAAACGAATTATTCGGTATTATAAAACAAATCATATTTTAGACCTAACAGAGCGATTTCCGGAAACAAGATTGACTGCGAGTGTTGCTGTTTATTGTCATTCACGAAATGAAGTTTGGCTTATCGGAGACTGTCAGTGTAAGGTAGGGGAATATTGTTTTAAGAATAGTAAAAAGATAGATTCTATACTTTCTGAGTTGAGATCTTTCATTTTGTTTTCGGCTTTACGAGACGGATTTTCAATAAAGGAGTTACAGAAACGGGATATAGGCCGGGAGTTTATATATCCTATGTTGAAAAGGCAGTATTTGTGGCAAAATAATTTAGGTGATAATTCTGAATATCGTTATATCGCATTGGACGGTTTTCCGGTCGATTATGCTTTAATCCGGATTATTCCGGTTGGTAATCGTTCTGTCGTTTTGGCAACCGACGGCTATTTTGATCTGTATGGAACATTACAGGAAACGGAACAGGTTCTTTGTCATCAAATAGAAACAGATCCTTTGTGTATAGGGATAGGCTGTAATAAAAATAACAAAAGTACGAAGGGAGTTCTTTCCGGAAATTGTTCTTTCGATGATCGGACTTATGTTCGTATTTCTTGTTTTTAAGAACTGTTTAAAACTTAAAGCCTATCTGAATCTTCCAATAAAAAAGTACTATCAGCTCATTTTTGCGTTCTCTTCCGGTTTGTTTCCCCGTTTTCGCTCGTCGGATAGCTCGCTATCCTCCTTGTAAAAACAATAAAATATCCCCGAAAGAAACTCTCAAACCTGATCTGAGTAAAATTTGGACACGCTCTTAAACCGTTATGAAGAAATAAACCTTTCTGTGGTTTTATTTTTTTGTGCTGAACAAGAGGCCTTCTTTTCGTATGCCTATCTGTATTCCCCAATTGTCTCCGAACAGAGTACCTTTATCAAATGCTCCCGACAACCGAAATGTCCAACCTTTAATTTTTTCAGGTCGGTAATTTATTTCTGCTAAAGCTGAAAATTCGTGTGTGATATGGGTAAAAGGTAGATATCCAGTACCCCAGCCTTGTTGATGCCCTACTAAGATTTTGTATGAGAGCTCTGAAAATATGTATCCGTCTATCCCGGCGTGGAAAGCCAGACTTCTGGAACTTTTAAATCCGAGAAATCCGTCGGTATTATAACCGGGCGAAGCGATAAATGGTGTTCCCATCGTATGTCCTCTATGTGTCCACCCGTTGTATGCCATGTGCCCGTAATAAAAATCAGCTCCACTTGTTTTCAGCGGCAATTCTTCTATTTTATCGAATAAGAACGGACCACTTTGATCTTTTGAATTCATTATTTCGAATACAGCACCGGTTATTGGTTTTTTCTTGATTGTCCGATATTCTATTCCCCATAATCCGTCCCATTTGTTTTTAAAGATCATGCCTGAATGATCATCGAAATAACGTTCATGATATAATTTTGCATGCCAGTTTTTTTTACGATAACCTATTTCTAAAAAATAACTCCCCAAGTGATTGCCTGTAACGTTTACCTGATCTATTAGCGGGGAATCATTACCTCCGGATAATGGTACGAATACTTTGAAAAAGCTTTTGATTCCTGATGGAAATTTGGTTACGGAAGTTTTGAAATTGGGATTATCATATATTGTACCTCCAAATTGTGCTGCCATGTCTATTCCGATCGAACCATAAAAAGGTTTTTCTTTTTCAAATTTTAATATTAGATATTTACGGTGATATAAAACATGTTTGCTGTAGGGTTTTCCTTCTCCCTTATGCTCTTTTTGATAAGCATCATCAACAAATATACCGTAAGAAATTTCTCCTTTTATTTGCATCCATCCGTTTGTTCCCGGGAAATTGACAAAATGAGGTATTCCTACCGATACTTGTGGTATAGGGCGGCTGTTCCCAGACCAAACCATACTTCCGCTACTCAGCTCTCTGTCACGCATTAGGGAGTACTGTTCTTTACTACCTATCATGAGTCCGAGACAACGATATTTTATTTCACCGTATAATTGTTGTAAATAGATCGTTGCATCGTTGTTGTATGATCCGATAAGATCAATACCGAATCCGTATGAAAAACGTTTGTCGTTGTCGATTTTTTTACTCACTCCTGCTCTTAGATAACCGTTATTCGGAGTGAATGAAATTACTCCTCCGCGATTATTCATTAAATAAAATGGGGTAAATTCTCCGTTTCCTGCAATTATATTCGTCTCTGCATTGTACTGAAGGGGAAATTGTGCATAAATGCTGTTTATAGAGCAGGAAAAGACAAGGAAAAGTAATTGAATTATTTTTTTTAGCATAAAGATCAGAATTTACGAAATGTATATATGGTATCATTACAGGATAATATTAATGCCGAATGATTCAACTTCAGAATAGCAAAATCTTTTTCGGCTGTATGCCATCCGTAATAAGGACTTTTTAAAGCTGTACCCATAAAAGACGGTGTAATTGTCATAAAAATAGAATCTGTTTTTATGCTATAGATACCGTTTGCTTTTTCAGCACTAAAGTCATTTCCCCGTACTAATGTCGCCAATTCGAATATATTCAACTGAAAACTGTAAAATACCGAATCTGTCGATATTTGGCTATTGTTCGGCATATCGATGTGTCTTAATTGCCATTTTCCTCTGATGAGATCTTCGTTATCCTTATTGCAGCCGGAAAATAGTAATATTAGAATAATGGTCGATAATGGCAGAAATTTTTTTATCATTATATTTATAATTATTTTTTGTTTAGAATAAGCTGGTATACCGAATCGACTTGTTCGGCGATATTATCCCAGTTATAAGAAGACAAATCGTACTTTCGGCCGAGCTGTATGTTTTCGATTTTATATTGTAACTTATTTTTTAAATCGGGAATCGAGCCGGTTTTGAAATAATCATCAAGAGTTAGTTCCGGTAATTGATTTGCTGGAATATCACTGACAAGCACGTCTAAATCATAACTCATCGCCTCGAGAAGAGATATAGGCAAGCCCTCATGGAAAGAAGGAAGTATAAATAATGCGGCATTAGACATTATCTCATTCAGTTTCTCTCCTTTTATAAAGCCTGTTAATATAACATGTTCTTTCAGAGCTTGTCGTTTCAGATTTTCTGAATACGCTGAAGGATGGTCGGCATCTCCGGCGATTACCAGCTTATATTTATTTTGTTTCAATGCAGAAAATGCTCTTATTAGTAAATCAAACCCCTTTTCTTCGACGAATCTTCCCATTGCTAATATATATTTATGGGTAGTCAATCCTAACTGATTGACGTAACAGATTGATTTGGATTTTTTAGGGAGAGTTACGCCGTTGAAAATTAAGTGAGCATCATCCCTACCGTATTTCTCGCGAAGAATATTATCGATTACATTGGAAATAACGATAATTTCATTTGCATATTTTGCACTCATCCTCTCTCCGGTTCGAAGCATCCATTTGGCTAAATGTCCCCATTTTTGGCGGTCGTAATCAGGTCCATGGTGAGTCATGACTACCTTTAACCCTAATATCCGGGCAAACGGTATCAGTAAAGAAGGGCCTATTGCATGAATGTGTAAAATATCGGCATGAGATTTTTTTGCATATAGAATAGCCAGAAAGGTGTGAACGATGGCTTCCAGACTTTTTTTACGAGGAGCGTAAATATCTTTTAAATAGATTCCTTTATAATTATTTATTCGAATATTGTCGGTAATATAGCAACTACGTCGTACGATAGTGACGATGTATTTGTTTTTAGCAAGACGAGGATATAATTCTTCACAATGCGTCTCTACTCCGCCCAAAATATCGGGAATACCTCTTGTTCCGGTAACGATGATTTTTATTTTTTTTTCAGATTTCATGGAAATACGCAGATAGACACACTAATATATAACGGAGAAAAGAATTGTTTTCGTATATGATTTTGTCGAATTTAAGAAAGACTGATTATTCGCTTTTCTCCTTTAAATTTCCCTGTTCGGGATCTTGTCCTACATCGTACCATTTTTTATCGATACATACGGGTTTCCCGGTCATTGATCTCCATTTGTTTTTTAATACCCAGCGTAAAGGATGCTGAATGTATTTTTTCATTACAGGAGATGCCGTTCCTACCATCCAGCAATTTTTGGGACATTTGCGGACCAATTCTCTTACCCGTGCAGCCTGTTCGCTTTCCCAAATTTCTTTGAAGTCGGTTACGTTCCGAATGTTTCCCATACTTTCTTGCCAATATTTATCTTCAAGACCATTACAGGGATATATTTCGCCGTAAGGATCAACAAAAAAGTTTACTAATCCGGCTTCGCAAGGTAACATGCGGCGGTTTCCTTCAATGTAATTGATAAGCCCCATATTGAAAAATGCTCTAAACCATGATTTGGGGTGGGGTTCTTTCATTTGCATTTCAATTAAACGGGTGAAGTTGTCGATGACCTCGTTTGTATTGGTTATTACATTATCGTGTTTGTGGAAGTAATAAGAATTATGAAATGCTGCAGTGGCGAATTCCATTCCTAAATTTTTTGAAAGGCGGTATAGAGAGAGCATGTCTTCGGAATTATTATTGGAAACGGTAATGCCGAACCCAATATCTTTTACTCCCATTTCTTTGAGGAGCATAAGCGTCCGTAATCCTTTATCGAAACCTCCAGCTCTTCCTCTTAATTCGTCATTTTTACATGATAATCCTTCTATACTGATTCTGATTCCGATATTTGGAAATTTTTCAGCCAGTTTTATGACTCGATCTTCAAACCATCCGGATGTGGAAATCACTACACGTGGAGATTTTCGAAACATCACTTCGACGATTTCTTCAAGATCTTCCCGTACAAATGGTTCTCCTCCGGTGAGATTCACAAAGTTTACTTTAGGGAGTTTTTCAAGCTCCTTTACTTGTATTTCTTTGCTTTTTTCTGTCGGATTCTGCCATATACTGCACATCTTACACTGCATCGGACACCTGTAAGTAGTGATGATGCACATATCTGTAGGGGATGAAATTGCCATATCGTCTGATTGTAAATCGTAATAAGGCACAAAAATAATAAAATAAGCGTTCTTTACAGAATGATTTGTGATGTTATTTTATTCCTTGCGGTTTTTGATAAGTTTTGCAGGAATGCCTCCGACAATGCCATATGCCGGAACATCTTTTGTCACGACACTACCGGCAGCAACGATCGCATGTTTTCCGATAGTAACACCATCTAAAATCGTGCACTTTGCTCCTAACCATACTCCGTCTTCAATAGTCACACCCTTTCGGGTAGCACCTTGGTTCATAATATATTCGTCAGTATTGTCTGCATTATGATTTTCTGAAAATATAGATACTCCGGGACCCATAATAACATAAGAGCCTATTTTTACATTCCCTCGTACTTGAATAAAACATGATTGAGAAATACCGACATTGTCACCTATCTCTATACCTTCTCCCAGTTCTCTGATTACTCCGGTACATTCGATAATGGAATTTTTTAGGATAGTGACATTATTTCCTATTTTTACCCCGTTTTTTGATAGTGCGTTAATCTCGACATTATCACCTAAAATCAGGGTTTTTCCAATAGTAATCAGATATTTATGCCGGAGTTTGCAATGGCGTCCGGCAAATAATATTCCGGAAGATTTTTTTAGTCCGACTTTTTTTATCGATCCTCGAATAATGCAAGGTATTTTAGAAAGAGCTTCGATTATTAACCCTTTGTTGGTAAGGCTTGCATCCAGTTTATAATCTGTTTTTCCAAGTTTATGGATTATATTTTCTATAAAGTGTTTCATTTATCCTATATATCTAAATGCCAAGATAAAGGTATTCGTTATTTCTTCCAAAACTGCCATTCAAAATTTTTAGAAAAGAAATTATTTATCTAAAAATTTGAAAAATGTAATTTTTAATATAACGGTGTGAATAGAGATTTATTTCATAAAAGTCTGTCTTTGGTATAATTTTATATCGAGATTATATATAAAGATGTTCTTTAAATAATCTGCCGGTATATATTACAAAGATGAGTATAATAATTCTCTTCTGAAAATTGGTTTATAGCTGTTTGAGATATTTGTATATAGTCAAATTTTTTATTTTCAAATAGTTCGATAATACTACCTTTTAATTCATCTTTGTCAAAAGGTTCGAATAGTATGCCGTTATTTTCTGTAATGAGTTCGGGAATTCCTCCGATTCGCGAGCCTATGACGGGAGTTCCCATACATAATGATTCTATAATGCTTAGAGGATTGTTATCATAGCATTCAGACGGAATTATTGAGGCTCTGGCTTTTCCTAAAAGATCTGCTACTTCCTGGGTAGATAAGTGCCCTGTAAATATTATTTTTTTTGAAGCATATTTTCTTTTTAATGTTTCTAATAATGGACCATTACCTGCAATTATAAGTTTATAAGGAAGATCATTTGCTATTTTTAGTAGAGTTTTGATTCCTTTTTCTTGTGAAATTCTCCCGATAAAACAGTAATAATCATTTCTTTTATTAGAAAAGTTGTGTTTTATGAAATCAATTTTCTCTTTTTCGATAAAATTGCATCGTATTTTTATTTTGTTCGGAGAATAACCCCCTTTTATCATCATATCGGCCATAAACTGGCTAGGGCAGATAAATGCTTCTGTCCATTGTTCTAATTTTTCTTTTGACCAATGTATAGATTCGATATACCCGAGTAAACTGGCTATTAAACTGTTTTTTAAACATTTATTTATAAATACTTGTTTTTTGTCGGATAAACATTGTTGGCATATTTGGTTTTTATTTAGACATGCAGAAGCTGGACATAGTAGTTTATAGTCATGCATAGTCCAAAATACTTTACAACCGTATGCCTTTGCTTGTTCGGCAACTATGGGAGACAGGTAAGAATGAATATTATGCAAATGAACAATGTCAGGTCGAAAATCGGATAATAGTTGATCGAATTTTGTTTTTATAGTATCTATACCAAATATTCTTTTTGCTGCATTTATTTTGTTTTTGATACTGCCTGAAAAGGATATTTCTTTAGGAAAATAGGGAGTATATTGAGACTCTATATTTTGTGAATGTTGCATACTGAATATTGCAACATCATGTCCTTTGCTCTTTAGTAATTTTTCAAGATTTAGAGTAACCATACAGTCTCCACCACGAGGATAATAGAATTTATTAACTAAAAGTATGCGCTCTTTTTCTTTTATCATATATCGGAAAACTATATTAAATGGTTTTAATTCTATCAATAACGAAGATAGCATTTTTTTGTGATGTATATAATATGTTGGTAAGATTTTTTCTATATAAAGATTAAAAATCTTTTTAAGAATAATAGGTCGCCTGAATTTTTCGAGTAGGAAAGAAGATTCGACTTTGCTTCAGTATGTTTGTCTATTTTTATTTTTTAGAGCCTGACCTGATAGTATTTTTGTCGGAAAATTTATACAGGCTCTTAAATAGTTCGTTATTTCCCTTGATTAAGAAGTGTAACGGACTGTTGGTGTGCAGGAATGGTGAAACAGATTAAAAAGAGACTCGAAAAGTTTGAATATATTTTTTATCGGACAATTTGGATCGTCACTTAACAAGCTTACGAATTTTTCTATCTTCATTGATTGAAAAGTCTGTATATAAATTGTGTATCTTAAATAAAAAAGCTATTTTTGTTTATACTTATAGCGAGTTCGGACGATTTTAAGCAGCTTATTGTACATGAAAGTTCTTATATTAAATTCAATTTTGTTTACGGCTGAAAATAATATTATTCCTAAAGTCAAGAGCATTAAAGATACCATGATTTATAATCTGTGTATCGGATTCAAAAATTTAGGTCATGAGGTAACTCTTGCAGCAGCAGCAGATTACAAACCATCCGTTTTGGAGGAATATGAGTTTGATATATTGTTTTTTGAATCTGTGTTGAAACAGATATTTTTACCAAGTGTATTGCCTTTTTCTCCTTCTCTGTATAAGTTCTTAAAGAGTAATGCTAAAAATTTTGATTTTATTATTTCGAGTGAAATATTTGCTTTTCCTTCATTCTTTGCATGTATGGTTTGCCCTTCAAAAGTTTTTGTTTGGCAAGAACTTGGAGTACATAATCGGAAAATGAAAAAAATTCCCTCTAAGGTTTGGTATAATGTGATTGGGCGGTTTTTTATGAGCAGATGTTTTGTCGTGCCTCGCTCTCATGCGGCTCGTTCTTTTATTTTAAATTATCATCGCAATACGTCAAATGAAATAATTGTGCATGGTATGAATTTTGATAATTTGAAATATAGTACGGATAAAGCTGACTATTTTATAACAGTAGGACAATTAATTTATAGAAAAAATATTGAGAGCATAATTCAAAAATTTGATCTCTTTTTAAAAAAATATAATCTTTTGCATTATCGCTTATATATAGCGGGGACAGGCATATTGCATGAGGATCTTCGAGTTTTAGTAAAACAGTTGAATTTAGAAAATAATGTAATTTTTTTAGGTCATTTGTCACATATAGAGCTGAATGAATATCTTTCTCATGCGAAGGCAATATTATTAAATTCGAGAATGGAGTTAAATATGATAAGCCTGTCCGAATCGATAGCTGTTGCAACACCTGTTATTACTAATTTAGTGCCTTATAGCAGCTATGATGTGATTCAGAATAAATTAGGTATAGCAAAGGATAATTGGAATGAACATGACATGATGGAGATCATTCGAAACAATAAGTACTATGTAGATAATTGTTTGATTTATAGAGAGCAGTTATCGGTAGAAGCCGTAGCTGGTAAATTTATCGCTCTTTTCAATGAAAAAAACTCTGACAGAAGTAATTAATTGTCGATAGATTTTTATGTTATTAATGCGTTTTTAGGAGATTCTTCTATAAATGCATTTTTTATTATTGAAGCTAATATTATCATGGCACATAATATGCTTTCTCTTTGTAGAAATACAGATATGGCTACTGATTCAATTATGAAACGGTGTGATCAGTAATCCTGTTTTTAAAGGCTACAAAGAATCGTTCTTTCTATATACTTGATAAAGTTTTTATAATAAGAGAAGAAATAGTCTTGGTAGAATCTTTTATATCGGAAAATCTTGATAAATTCTAAATATCGTGTAAAATCATAATAATCCAGCCTATGCTTGTTATAGTTATTAGAGTGATGCCGAATAAACCTTTTTTATTTAATCGGATGTGGAAATATTTTTTTGTATCTATAATGCGGTATAAAAACATTATTGAATATGCTATTAAATTAGAAATCATGCAGCCTATAAGTCCCCAATGAGGAATAAGATAAAAATTAAGAGAAAGAGAGACCCCTACGGCAATTAAAGATGAATAGAGAACTCTGTTTACTTGATAGGTGCATTCATATCCTAAATTTAAGAAAAAACTGAGGGCTAAAAATACTATACCGATGAGTTGTGGGTAAATATATTTGAAACTGCTGTAATATTGCGGGTCTATGACGTATGGATAAATAAAATAAAGCCCGATTATAAAAATGCTTGCCCCTATGGATAATAGTAAGAGGTAAGTGTTGAAAAAATTTGAAAAGTACTGATTTTTATTATTTGATTTGTATTCCCGAAGTGCGGTTTCTTGCCATGCCTGTTGGTAGATAACGGTAAAAATATAGAAAATCGAACAAAATTTTAAGGTAATGGCGTATATTCCGTTATAATATTCTCCTAAATAGTGAATGATGTAAATCTTTGCCCAGTTATCTATTCCTGAAGTTGCCAGATTGGCAGGTAAAAGTAATAAGGAATAAGTTATCAGATATTTTGTCAATCGATTATTGGTGTACCTTTTGCCGTGCGCAGAGATTAGTAAAGGATAATATTTTTCTATAATTAAAAATGCTATGAGTTTGGCGACGGTATAGGCAATGAGGAGGCTGACGGCTTTTAATGAAGTGTATCGCAGTAAAATGATAGAGATGACTGCTGTCAAGATAGAAGCTGTCAGGTTGGCTATCACGTATAAATAAGTTTTTCCTGTGGCTCTGATAATTTGTTGATATACTTCAAAGAAATTAAAGGTGATAAAAAATAGAAACAATAGAAAGGGATTGAATGCCAGTTGTATATTGAATATTGAAAATATGCAGGCTGAGAAAAGCAGTATGATGATATTGCAAGACAGTACATGTATGAAAGTTTGCAGAATAATTTTGTTTTTGAAAACATCGCCTTTTATCAAAAAACGGAATAAACCGTCTTTGAGATTTAATGTTGAGATTTGTCCTAAAATTATTATAATCGTAAAATAAAAATCGAAAGTTCCCAACTCTTCGGGCGTGAGGTAGAACGTAAGGATGGGAAATAATAGGAACATGATGAGTTTAGAACCTATATTCCCGATCGCATATATAGAGTATTTTTTTAAAAACTGGGTATTGGAGGTTGTCATGATTTTATAATGTTGTTATTTGCCGATTTATAAAATGTGTTCTTTATAATCATAGCTAATAGCATCATAGCACAGATACCACCTCCCTGTAAAAATACAGATCCTGCAATTGATTCGATTATGATAAACGATGTGATCAGTAACCCTGTTTTTAAAGACTGCAAAGAATCGTTCTTTCTATATGTTTGATATAGTTTTTTTATAATAAATCTCCAAAAAAGAATGTATAGTATAATTCCGATAATTCCGAATTGTACTAATTCGGGGTAAAATGTGTCAGATATGAATTGGCAGTCTCCTTCAACAAGCCCATGAACGTTATCGAGTTCATATTTACTATATATTTCAGAATACCCGATTTCTCCTGAGGCATGAGTTGCATAAGATCCTAAACCTGTCCCTAAAAAAGGGTAATCTGATAATATGGATGGTGCTGTGGCATATAAAGCTGCTCTTGCTGCAGTCTCAATAATTTCATCCGGTTGTTCAATATTTACCCCTACAAAGTAATAATTGATTTTTCTCCAAGAAACGAATATAATTCCGATGAGTATGATTATACTTATCAAGATATATTTTAGACGAATTTTTTTTAGCATTTCCGGTTTAAACCAGAATAAAATAAAAATGGCTAAAACAAAAAGTCCGTAGAATTTTGAACGAGTACCAAATAATCCTATCGACAATAATAATATCGTAAAGATTCTGTTTTTGGATGTGTCTTTACCGCATAAATAAAAAAGAGAAGCTATGATAGTCATGTTGATACCTGCATATGAGACATGAAAGAATACGGTTTTAAGTTGTCCGAGAAGACAGACTGTTAACATGACAAAACTTAGGAATAGGCAGATGTTTCGTAATATTTTTTTTTGCTTGACGGAGAATTCAGGAGCGATCGCGTATGTACAATAAAACGCAATAAGAGGTTTTAATTGAATTACAAAATCTGTGACTACGGCTTTGGGAGTATTGATTTTTAAGTTGAACAGGCTATGAAATAAATATACAAAAAGAATTCCTAAAACAAGGAATAATCCCCTATAATTAGAAATTTCCTTTGTTGTGAGAATATGTATGCCACTGAAACATAATAATAATAACATTAGTAATTCATCTACAATTTCTATACCGAATGTATTGTAGAAATAAAAACCGAAAAGCAATGTAAATAGAAAAAAAACGTAATATGTCTTTGTAAGCGAAATCATATTTTCTGTGATTTCTGTGTCTGTCCGTAACCGTAGCCATAACCTTGTTTTGCCGGAGTTCCATTAATTATTAATGCGACATTTTTCAGCTTATGTTCTGTTACGAGGTTATTTACATATTTGATATTGTCTTTATGTGTGTAATTTGCTCTGCAAATGTATATTGTTGCATCTGCTATCCGGGTAAGACTGAATGTGTCGGATACCATTCCTACCGGAGCTGAATCGACAACGATATAGTCATATTCTTTTTTTAATTCGGAAAATAGTTCTTCAACCCGGTTGCCTAATAATAATTCTGCCGGATTGGGCGGAATCGGTCCGGCGAGAATTACGTCCATATTTTTTTGAATGGCGTTTGGTATAATAATTTCCTGTAAAGGAAGATCGTTTGAGGCTAAATAATTAGTTATACCCTTTTTGTCGGTTTGCTGTATATTTAAGTATTCTTTTAATTTCGGGCTACGTATATCCATTCCGATTAAGATTACTTTTTTCCCCAATAATGCTAATGATGCTGCAAAGTTACTGCATATAAATGATTTACCTTCACCGCTCACACTTGATGTGACTAAAATGACTTTTTCGTTTTGGTTGGTTAGTAAAAATTGTATATTGGTACGTATTAATCTGAATAATTCTGCTCCGGAACTGTATTGACCTTCCTTGACTATAATATGATCTTTAGACGTATTGGTACACATTTCTCCGAGTATCGGCAGATTGGTCAGTTTCTGGAGTTCTTCTTTTGTCGAGAATTTGGTTCGGGTTATGTCTTTGAGATAGAGATATATGATAGGTAATATGAGACCGAATGCGAGACCGATCAAAAGCAGCATCGATTTGGATAAACTTACAGGTTTATTTTGATTATACGCATGGTCGATGATTTGTCCTTTGGGAGTCTGGCTCGCCAGAGTCAAAGCGTTTTCTTCTTTTTTTTGTAATAAAAAGAGAAAAAGATTTTCTTTTATTACTTGCTGTCTTTTTATCGATATGAATTCTCTTTCTTGAGTCGGCATATTTTTAATTCTGGCAACAAAAGCGTTTTCTTGTTTTTGCAAGTCTTTCAATGTTATATTTATGCTGGATTTAGTTTCTTTAATCGAGTTTATAACATTATTTCTTGTCGCATCGATAACTTCATTCAGGCTTTGTAAAGCGGGACTATTTTCTTTTACCGAACGAAGTAGTTTTATTCGTTTTAATATCAGTTCATTGTAATCTTCAATAGGTGAAGAATTTTCTGATAACTTCGTATTAAAAGGAATTAATGAATATTTGCTGTCAGGATTGTGCAAAAAAGATTCGATTAATTCTATAATCTGATATTGAGTCTCTGTCTCAATCAATTTCGACCTGAATTCTCCGGATTGTTCGAGAATGATTTTTGCTTCGGACTCGATATCTGTGAGATTATTGGCCTTTTTATAAGTTTCTATTTCTTCTTCAGTGTCGGTCAGTTCTTTTGTAAGAATATTGATTCTTTCGTCAAGAAAATTGGCGGTATTAAGAGCTTCTTGTTTTTTTTCGATAAGCCCTTTGTTGTTATATAGATTTATAATGGTATTGAGTAGGTCTTTCCCTTTTTGAATATTTGTTTCTTTTGTACCTAATCCTATGACATTCGCTTTTTTGTCCGGTAAATATATGTCGATATTCTGTTTTACGTTTTCTGCAGCATCATCGAAAGGATCTAAAACGATTTTCATATTCAGATTTTTCCCTTCTTTAAAATATTGCGTTTTATTAAAAATAAAATTTCCGTATGTGGTAGATAGGGTAACCGGAAATTTGTCTGTTTTTTTGTATCCTATTTCTTTTCTGTTTCTTTTAGCAGTTACCGTTATAACTCCGTTTTTAGAGGCTTTGATTTTGAAAGTCAGGCTTTTGCTTAGAGTGTCTTCTAATGAGGGCGGTGCGTAAATATCTACGGGTTGATTCTGGTATGCGTCTACAGATCTTATAAAATCCCGATGGATTGTGTAAGTTTTATTCAATCCGAGTTTTTTTACAGCATCATATAGCATCGAATGGGAAGATACGATAAATATTTCATCCTCGACGATTCCTCCTCCGAGACTGCCTCCGAAAGAAAAGCTTTTTAGAAGTGCAGCTTGAGGATTTGATCCTTTTTCATTGTCTTGACTGACCAAAAAGTTTGCATTTATCTGATATACGGGTTTATTGAGCTTGTAATATAAAAATGCACCACCGGTACATACTACTATGCATATAACGAAAATGTACCAATGTTTTATATAATTCTTAAAAAGAGAAACAACATCTATCTGATCATTGTTATTTGAAGAATTTATATTTTCCATAATATATAATAAAGCCTTTCAGGTTGATAACTTATTTAAATATAGCGATAAATAAAGCTGCGATTGTAGATACGGCACTGATGATAGTTGACGTGATTGTTATATTAAACTGTTTGTCAGATCCGTATTTTGCAGTAGCTTTTTTAGCCTTGTTGGGTTCTACGTATACGACATCATTTTTTTGTAGATAATAATATGGGGACGAAAAGATTGCAGGATCAGTCAGGTCAAACCGGTAAAATTCTTTTTTTCCGTTTTTTTCTCTGACTAATAATACATTTTTTCTTTCTCCGTATATGGTTAAATCTTCGGCCATACCGATTGCATCCAAAATGGATACACGTTCACTTTCTATTTTTAATACTCCGGGTTTATTTACCTCTCCTAAGACAACGATTTTAGAGTTAAGTGTGTTTACTGTTACCAAAGGACTTTTGACGTATGCCTCTATCTCTTTTTTTATTGTTGCTTCGAGTTGTCTCGTTGTTAATCCGGCAACCTGAATTTTACCGAGTTGCGGATAATTGATATATCCGTCTTTATCGACAAGATATGTTTGAAGTTTCGGTGTTCCGCTGATTTCGGTATCACCGGCCTGCAAATAGCTGATAGCAGGAAGATTGAACATTGCCACCGCATTGGGATCTTCTGCCGATACATAGATAGATAGTATGTCGTCAGGAATAATTTTAGATTCGTAATTTAATAAAGTATCGATAGCTATACCTTGATCGTATTTATTTTCTAAGTTTTGAAAATAAGCGATATCCGATTGTGTTTTACAAGAGAAAAAAGTAACAGAAATAAGGAATAAGTAAAGTATATTTGTTTTCATTAAAAATAATTTTTGCAGATAAACATAATTCGATGGGGCAAATATAGCCTTTTTATCGTATGCTCCCAATAAAATTTGATCACTAATTATGTAACGGCTCTTCCGTTTTTTTATTGTCGTTTTAGAATAAAAATTTTCGTAAAATGTAGCGGGATTTATATCTGTTTTATTATCAAATATTTATCTTGACGCATAATTATTTCGATAATTTATCGACATTTGTTCTATTGTATTTTTTATTTCAAAAATAGGTTTTGTTTCATAAAAAAAGATTGTGTACGTTTGCATAAAATATTATGAGATATGCAGGTCAGTTTTGATTTTAATGGTATAGAAATCATTCTTTTTATTATAATGTTCGTTCTTTTTTCGATTCAGGTATTCTATTATCTATATTTTTATCGAAAACCTTTGAAATATCTGGAATCGGAAGAAAAAGGGGATGTTCTATATACCGATAAACGGCCGGGAGTATCTGTCATTGTATATGCTAAAAATGACGCTGAGCATTTAGAGGTTTTTCTACCTTCAATTTTGTCGCAAAACTATCCCGATTTTGATGTGATTGTTGTAAATGATGGTTCTACAGACGAGACTCGTGATGTGGTGACTCGTTTAGAATCTGAATATGATAATTTATATCAGACTTATATTCCGGATGAAGCCCGAAGTCTTAGCCGGAAAAAATTGGCCTTAACGGTTGGAATTAAGGCGGCAAAGCATGA
Organism: uncultured Coprobacter sp.; assembly: GCF_947855755.1. Lineage (NCBI taxonomy): Bacteria > Pseudomonadati > Bacteroidota > Bacteroidia > Bacteroidales > Barnesiellaceae > Coprobacter > uncultured Coprobacter sp. The sequence goes on along the minus strand of NZ_CANUAR010000001.1, from coordinate 179,256 downwards.
TATTGTAATGTTGACAAATGCCAATTGTGCGCCTGAAGGAAGTGATTGGCTTACTTATATGATGCGGAATTTTGTTGAAGGAGTAGATATCGTAGCAGGATACGCATATATAGATGGGGAGGGGCAGCGAAAAAGAAGATACGTTGCCTATGATCGGTTGATGTTTACTCTGCGTTATGTTTCTTATATTCTGTTACATAAAACTTATATGGCTGAGGGATATAATCTTGCCTATCGGAAAGATCTGTTTTTCAGAAATAAAGGTTTTTCTAAACATTTAAATCTCCATTATGGAGATGATGATTTATTTATTAATGAAGTTGCGACGGCAGATAATACCCGTATCGAACTTTCTCCGAAAAGTAGGATGATAATTCATTATGAAAATAATTTTAAGGCTTGGCGAGAATTGAAGTTAAGGTATGATTTTACTGCTGCCTATTTAAAGACCGATTCGAAGTTTGTATTTGGTTTTGAGCGAATGACCGTGTATTTATTTTATGTTTCGATTGTTTTGTTTTTTGTTTACGGACTTTGTTATAATCTCTTATTTTCGGCTTTAGCATTTTTGTTTTGGTTGTTACGGTTTATTGTACAAGTAACCATATATCGTAAATCTGCAAAAAGATTATCATCCAATAAATTATTCTTTTTACTTCCTGTTTTTGATCTTTTACAGTCTGTAATTAATCTATATTATAAGATTATCGGGATTTGTAGTAAAAGTAAAAATTTTACATGGCAGAATTTGTAAGAATCCGTTTAATTTTGCTCGAGTCGGTTTTGTGAATTTCTTTATTGGAAAATTTGAACAGGCTCTTAGAATAGATTGAATAGATTTTTGGAAGTGTTTTTTAAGTCTTTCGATTTTATATAAAGAGTTATTTTTCTTGTTCTGTGATAGTTTGTATATTTTCTTCGGTTTCCGTTTTTCCCTTTTTCTTGAAAAGACGGTGTATAGATTTTCCTATGCGCTGGAAAAGTTCTTGAAATTTTGTAAAATCACGTTTATACATGATTCCTACACCTTGAGTTGTCAGAGCTGATTTTATATAGTAATTCTTATCGTTGTAGTGATTGTATGCTTTTAAGCGTAAATTCCCGCTTTTGCTGAGTAAATATTCTAAGTCGAAATCACCGATAAATGTATTGCTGTTTACGGCATCATCTCTATATCCGAAATTTCCGTTGAATATTAATCGGTTATTGAGTAGTTGGCTCGATAAAGCAAGTTCGAATTCTACGTCGGAGAAATCACCTTTATCGCTCCGGATATTTGTTCCGATATTCCACTTGTCGCTAATCTGCCCGAGCATATTGCTTAATTGAGAAGATAATGTAGATGAGGCTACCGAAACAAGTTCGTTATTTCGGGCTTGTCCCACGTTCATATAATCCGGAGTATAGAACTTGTTTAGTGCCAGCAAATATATGATTTGTCGATTCATCATTTCATCGGTGCTGACGATACTGCGTATTCGTCGGTCAACGTCCTGACTTAAAGTCGGGAAATTCAAATCGAATTTAAAATCGGGACGTTGTAAATCTCCGGTAAGACGTAAAACCGTTTGAACAGGAACATTCGTTCTTGCCAGCTCTTTATCATCGGCAAAACTTTCATCCAGATCTTGCAGATTTGCAGTCAGTGCATAATAAGCCTCGATGTTGAGCTCGGCATTCAGCGGTGTACCTCTGAACGAGATGCTACTTCCTGAACGTATGGCAAAATCCCGTGTAATAAGATCTTGCAGATTGAAATTGTAACTACCTTTTTCCAATGTATATGTACCATACATTTTCATGTCGGATAACGTGTTATATTCTATACGCATTGCCCCGTTTCCGTTTGCTTTGATTATGTCCCCTGTGGCCGGATCCATGACCAGTTGCATCGTTATATCGGGAGTAGCGTCGATTTGAAGATTTATATTTAATAAATGATTCTTTTTTTCGATAACAGGAGCAGAAATCGGGGTGCTGATACTGTCCTGTTGTAATTTCTGCTTTTCGAAATTCAATGCACGTTTATTTACGAAAGTGATGAAAGGGTAATCGTTTGCCGTTTCATTTCCTGTAAGAACATAGGTAAATTTAGAGTTCGGTCCGGTACTCATATTAATATCTATATTTGTTTTTACAAGATCCCCATTGATAGTTGCCGCTCCGCTTCCATATATTGTGCCGTAATAAATGGGACTGAGTTTTTCTGTCATATTATATACCAGAAAATTCTGTAATCCCGAAATACCGATATCGTAGCTGAGATTCTTGAAATTTTTATGATGCAATATGCCTTTGGCCTTAGCATGCTTCCCATTTCGATCGCGCAACGAGACATCATTAAAATATATAGAAGTCGGAGTCATGTGTACGGTATCAGTAATAGAAAATGATGTATTCAAATACCCGATGTCGAAAGTGAAATTATCGACAAAAGCATTTCCTGTTACGTTTAAAGCTTTGAATTTCCCGTAAAAATCCAGTTTTCCGGTAGCCCGTCCTGTTGCATTGCTTAAAATATTATCCATAAACGGACGGAGAAATTCAAGATTCAGCCGATTTGCATCGAATGACAGATGTAGCGAATCTCTGGTCGGAAATATATATCCCTCGATCCGGGTATCATCAGTGTTCGGTTGAGATATTTTACCTTGCAGTAAAATACCTTTTGTTTCACGTTCCCATTGGCTGAATAGATGAAGATTTCCCAATAAAGAATGATTATATGCAAAATTAATTACATCGAATTGTTTTGTACTCAGGCGGATTTCTTTGTTCAATAATCCGGCGATGCTGAATATACCCGTGGCTTGACCTCCGAAAACGACGTGTTTGATATTCAATGATCCGAAAATATAATCGAGATTAATGTCATTCAATTGCAAGGTCAATTCATCTTCAGGAAGTTTTGATATATTACCGTCGAGATGTAAAAATTGAGAATCATGTCTTACTTCGAAATGGTTGATTTGTATTTTACCGTCATTAATGTTGATTTGAGACGGGGAGACTTGCCATATTGTATCGTTCAATATTAATTGAGTCGGATTAATGTGTATGTCTGCATCAGTAGATTTTTCAGTTTTGATAAATTTACTTTGAGATGACAATTCTCCGCAAAAAGTTGCCGTACCGGAGTTGCTCCAATTGATTTTTGTGTCGAGATAATCGTCATGAGCTTTTGCCGCCAAATTCCAATGAATCTGTTTGTCCTGTTTATTAAGCAGCATAGCCCCAAGCTGGAATGAGATATTTTCTTTTTGTTTTTCTGCGTAGATTCCGGCCGAAGCAAAGCGCATGTTTTTTATTTGAAATTCGGGTAAATTCCCTTCTATCCTGAAATTGTGGTTTTCATCACTGAAAAATCCGGATATTTTTGCCGGATTTTTTAAAATAAAAGGTATCTCGAAAACATTCGATAAATAATTGGTATTCTGAATCTCGAAATTAAAAATGAAATTGTTTTGTGCCACTTGTTTAGATGTAGGTGGTAGCTGGATAAGAGAAGGTAATGCAGATGCTAACATCCGAGTGAAAGAATCTTTTAGTGTATTAAAAGAATATCGACCGGATATTCTTCCTGATATTAAGTCCGACTCGATATTTACTGACTGTGGAATTTGTTCATTGTGTGCTTCGATATGAAAATTTCGAGTTGAGAATATTTTTCCATTATTGTTAAAAGAAAGGGTGTCTATTGATAAAATTCCTTCTGCATTGTCCAGATTATTCCCTTCGAAATTGGCACTGAGAATAAACCCTAAAGTCGAATTGGAATATCGGGGAGCTAATTGTAGCTCCTGTAAACGTATATTTTCTCCTCGTGCCACTAATTGAAATATCGGACGTTCATCTAACAGGTCGATGATTCCATTCATTTGCAAGTTTCCATTCGGGTCGTCTATATTCAGAGTGCCATCATATTTCGAACCTTTGTAGTTCCCGTTCAGGCTGATATTCTCGTAAGTGTATCCTTTAAAACCGATGTGACCTATATCTCCTATAACTTTGCCTTCGGGTATTCCGTTGTGCGGGTGGTGACCATCGAGATCAAATTTAAAACTGATTTCTCCCAAAGGATTCCCTTTAGGTAATAATTCACCGATTTGAAGTCCTGAAGTTTCTATAGTACCTCTATATGCCAGACTTTCTTTTGTATTCCGGGAGATCATGATATCCGCCCGTAATTTCCCGATATTGCTGTTAAATTCTCCGAAAGTAATCAACTGGGTTATAAATCCCGATATTTCACCGTGAAAGTTAACTGTTCCTAAATGAGAAAGAATCGGGTTCGCATCTTTGTGGATCGAAGAAAAATCGTTGATTAAAGATTGTATTCCTTTGGAGGATGCGTTCAATTCTTGTATTTCACCGAATATGAACGCATTTTGGGGAGATGTAATGCCGTCAAGACTGCCTTTGCTTTTCAAAAGGATACTTTTCTCGCCATAAGATAAATTCATGTGTTCGAGTCGTAAGTTGTTTATAGTTCCGCCGATATTACATGTCAAATTTATCGGAGTAGAAAAGTTCCGTAAGATCGGAGCAAATGGAGCAATGTCTTTTAATACGACATGTGCTTCATTGATATTGAAATTCAAATCCGTACTGTCGCAGAATTGTTTCAGTGAATTTGTTTTTGACAAGTCTATATCTGTATTCCGGATACTCAAGTATGAATTTGCAAGGTTAAGACGAAAATTAGACAATATCGCTTTATCTTCGTTCCCTTGTAACTTAAACGCCAATTTTGATAATGAGAAGCCTGATCTTTCTTCAAAACTGATACGTCTGACATTGATGTTTATAGAATCTTTTCGTAGAGCTTTTAAAGATATGGTAGATACGATGTTATCCAGGAAGATATGATTTTTGTCAAAAGTTCCCCGATCTTTGTACGGTTCGGATAAAATATCATAACGAATACTTCCCCGGCGAATCAGGATAGTATTAAGCTGTATATCGAACGGTTTATAACGATTCTTTTTTCGGGGAGTAAAAGCATCTATTAAAAATTGGAGATTGGTTTGTGAATTTGAAGAATCTCGTTGCACTTCGATTTTGAAATCGAAAAGTTGGGCAGTTGTAAATACCAATTGATGTTCCAATAAAGCAAAAGGAGAAAATCCGGCAGTTAGTTTTTGAGCATAAAGCAATGTATCGTTTTTCTGATCATACAAGCAAAGCCCTTCCAATACCGCTTTATTGAACGGGAAAACTTGTACCTGTTTTAAGGTTAATTTCGTTTCTAATAATTGGGATAGCTCACGTTCGCTTATATTCTTGATTTCCTGTTGAACAGCGGGTATGCTCAACAATAAATAAAGTCCGGCATATACGATGATTAAAATCGTTAATATGCTGATTGTTATATATTTGAAAATCTTGAATATCTGTTTCATGACAATGTGGTACAAATTTATCATTTTTCGGAGAATAAATCTTTGGCGTTGTCGAATTTTTCGATCATGCAACATTTATTCTCGATTTGGTAATTGAAATCGTAAAAGTGGTTATAAGGGTCAATCCTGAAAAATAGGACAGCCTTTGTTTGGATATTAAAAAAATAGTATTTAATTTTATGAGGTTGAGTTAAACCGAAATATAAAAGGAGGAAATTCTATGAGAAAACTGTACGCTGTTCTTATTATATGCCTTTCAGGTATTTTGTTCCCTTTCTGCGGTTCTGCGCAGGACGAGGTTTTTCCGACGAAAGATGCGATTTGGAATATTTACATTCCGAAATACGGAGCAATGGTAACGTCTCATTATTACGGTTTTGTAGGAGATACGGTTTTCGATGGATTAAGCTATCGCAAATTGTATCTGCTGAAAGATTCTGTATTGAGAGAGAATCCGGAGAATGTTTATGTCGGCGGAGTCCGGGTATCGGGGAAGAAAGTATATATGCGCCCGACAGATACGGCAACAGGAAAGTTGCTGGAAGAATTCCTGATGTATGATTTTTCCGTGAGAGCGGGGGACGAAATTCATTTTGGGAAATGGCCTAGATTTATTTTGGATTACCAGGATATAACATTTGCAAATGTGAGTCCTTATTTAGATGATATGACAGGATATGTGGAAAATATAGAAGAGACTGATCGGGGACGGGAATTTGAAATTGCTTCAGTAGGATATGACACATGGATCGAAGGAGTAGGAAGTTTGCTTGGGTTGTTTTTTACGCCAGGTCCTATTCCTACCGGTAAACAAAAATGGATTGATATGGCCTATGGTCAACGTAGTGCATTAATGTGTTTAAAAGTGGGAGATAAGATTCGTTATAAAGATCCGGGATGTGAAGAATGTATGGAAGTCTTGAATGTATCGGAAAATGTTGTAATTCCGGTAACGGTACGACAAGTAGGTAACAGGCGGTTATTTATACAAAGTTCAGAGAACAGTCTCCCCTTGCGATTTGAATTGTTAAATTTGTCAGGGCAGATAATGCAATCTCAAATTATTCGAGAAGCGGAAAGTCGTATCGAATTACGAGTAATTCCGGGTATCTATCTGTATCGTTTAATCGGCGATAAAGTCTATAAAAGTGATAAAATCGTGGTGCGATAGTTCCTGACACTTCCTTATTCCTTTCAAGAAAGGGAAAAAAGAAAATATGATCCTTAATCTAATTTATTATATCATGAAAAAATTGTGCTTATTGGCGGGTATATTGTTTTGTATTTGCAATAGTTCGTTGGCTCAAATTACAGATAGTTTCCGGGTCGAAGAGCCGGAGGTCGAGGTCTCCGAGTCGGGATACGAACCGAATGTTTCGATTTCGTTTCCCGGATCTCAGCCTATGACGGAGATCGGTTGTCCGCAACTGCCGTATGTAACCCGTTCGTATGTGATTCCTGTCGATGCCCGGGTGACAGGAGTGCAGGTGGTGCATCTTTCTAAGCGATTGTTTCCGGGTTATTACCGTATTGTCCCTGCACAACCGCCTGTACCTACCGATAATGTAGAGATGTCCTCCGATTTTCAGATTAACGATTCGTTGTATGCTTCGTCTGGCAGATACCCCGGCTTTGGGTACTGAAATATTGGTTAAGTAGATGAATATCAGCGGTTATCTGATTTTATTTTGCGCTTATTATTCCCTTTTTGTTCCCATACAAATCCATTATTCATCTTATTAAATGAGTTTGAATGTCTTTAAACATTGGTTATCTTGCTATTGGGTCAGTCTTTAAAATTGGTGATTTATTGAATAGATACAAGGCAAAAAACACTTGGCATTATTAGACTTAATGTTAATGGATGGGCAAAGACTCAATGGGTGTACAAACATAGGAAAATATAGTTTGTTATATGGATGTCTTTTTAACAATACCATTTCTTCAATATTATTTCAAAATAGAATCTCAAAAGCAAATAAAATCTTTCTCCTATAAGAGTTTATCAAGAAAATGAGTAACTTTACAAATAAATAGGGGTAACCCTTTTCAAAATATAGATAAAAAAGAAGCGTTATGCTTATCTTGTGAATTGGAAACATAGGAAATTTCACAATAACACACAAGGGTGGCATAGAGAGGTTCTCACGCTATAGCGTGAGCTGCTATTACAACATTCGTATGTACAGGTTCCCTACGACCTCCAATTCAGAACGTGGCATTTGCAGTTCCATGTTTGAGCCGAAGTATAATTTATATCAATCTTATATACAACTAATAATTTATATTTGTTTCCATTATATTTGATACCACTAACCTCCCATCTATTGTTGATTTTCCCAAAAGCAAGCATAGCGTCCCAAATGCAAATTTCATTTGGACTAATCTTTATTCCTCAATTATTTTCAATGCTTGAAACTCTGCAAAATCCAAGAAACCTGAAACAAGCAAATTCAGACGTTGTAATTCAATTTCAGACAAATAGTTCTTGGCTATTTTCACATCATCTTTGGTTACATAGTTCCCTTTGAAGTTGGTCATTTCGACAAAGTTTTTTTCATTATCTACACGATTGTATATGATTTCGGCAGCGGTATTTTCATGAACAGCGTAATACAATTTGTTTTGCACTGTAGCGAAAAAGATTTTGGTCATTTCACTACGAGGGTCATAGTCCGTCGCAGTGTCATAAATATCTGTAACTTGTTGGTAGAAGTTACGTTCACTACTACGAATATCCCTGATGTGTTACAGTAGTTCTCGGAAATAGCGATTCCCTCCCTGTTTCAACCGCTCATCATCCATAGCAAACCCCTTTTGAATATATTCGTGAAGCCGTTGTGTAGCCTATCTGCGGAATCGTGTAGCTACCTGTGATTGGACACGATACCCTAAAGCGATAATCATATCAAGATTATAGGGCATAACACTACGCTGTACCTGACGGTTGCCTTCCTGACGAACTGTCAAGAATTCCTTTACAGTTCGATTTTGGTCAAGCTCTCCATCGTTTAATATATTATCAATGTGCTGACTTATATTCTGCTTTGTCGTATAGCATATATCTGCCAACTGATTCTGTGTCAGCCACAAGTCTTCATCTGCAAAGTGTACCGACACGCGAGTTATTTCATCATCGTCTTGATAGAGTATGATCTTGTTTTCTTTGTTCATATTTAACAATTTGAGGATATGAAGTTTTTGTTACTTATATTGGTGCACCTCACCTAGGCATTAAATAAGATAGTTCATTTATTATCCCATTCTCTTCTGCTACTATTTCTTTACAAAATTCATCCATACTATTTATATTCTGAGGAATATTTAGTTCTATTAGACCTATTTCTCCTCTCATACCGTTCAAAGTGCCGATTGTTTTGACACAAGAGTTATGATTGCCATCAATAGGATGTGCAAGATATGCACCATTCGCGTCAAGAACATGAAGATAAGATATTATTTGATGTATATCGTCTCTGGCAATGTCAGTGTGGCCTAAATGTTTATACTTGGCATCTATAATAATTGTGTTCGTTAAAAAGAAATCCGGATAACGTACATATTTGTTGCCTTCAAACAAATAAATAGGATTTTTGCCTGTCTTGTTTTCAGCATGATAAATTCCCAATGGCTTAAGCAGGGTATTCAGATATTCTTCCCAAAGCCATGCTCCATCGAAGAGTATGCCGTGAATTTTGTCTTTGTTGGAGCCATATTTCAATTCTTCGTGTCGCAATATACTGATACACAATTTTTGTAAAACGGTATATTTTGTAAAATAAGGATGGCGCAACTCTTTGTGATTGCTTGCTATCACTTTACGACGATCACTGTAGCAGTATGAACTGGTGTTATCGACAATGAGGCGTATGTTATCTTGAGTATCTTTCCCCACCAGAAATGAACGTCCAATTGGTGATGTCTTTAAGAATTCAATGGTGTGACGTATCAGTTGAGTAATAGGATTATCAAATGAAAACTCACGGGTGCGATAAGCTATTGTCCCTTTAAAGGGTATGTTGTTCCGAATATGACGAGGGATGTCAATAGTTCCGTTTATTTTGCTATCATTCCGTTCGAAATTACGATACATTTTGAATAACCCTTGTTTCATTGCTTCATTGAAATAATGCGGGAAAAGATATAAGAGGAAATCGAATGCTGCATCTTTACTTGTTTCGTGCTTCAGGTCGAAGATGTTGGGACAGAATACTTTTATAAGCATATAATGCAGAAAGAAGTCTTCATCTCCTTTGGCAAATCTTGACGTGATGCTCATTTGGGTATCATTGACACCAACAAATCCCATTAGATTTCCAGTATATACACGGTTGTAAGCCTTACTATATGAGCAAATATGTAAATTTTCAACACCATCTTGATGTGCACCAAGAGTAGGCGGAAAGACGAGAAGATTGGGGTTTTCAGCCACTACATCTTTCAATCGCTTTCCACTTATAAGACTGAGGTCACGGATTGTCTGTTCACGAGATTGTTCTTCTAACGGAAATTCGCAACAACGTTCCAACGACCATCCTTCTTCTCCATTCTGACGAGCATTATCAGTTATTTTGAGCTTTACCATTATCGTATGCCGCTTTTAGTCTTTCCATTTTTGAACTTTCCTCGCCAGTTCCTCGGAGATACTCCGTAAGGATACTTTTCAGGTGATTGTTCCAAAGCGAATTAAATGCCTGTTCTTTTTCTTGATCTGCATAAAGTGCGTATTTCAGAAAATAGGCGGCTCCGATTTGGTAGTCAGAAGAAAGACCTATTGCTGTACTTGTGATTTCTGCATTTAGAGCATTCATCTTTCCCTTTATGTCTTCAACTTCGGTATAGGCTTTGTCTGCATTTTTAGCACTTACATCATTGAATGCTTCCAAGGTGAGCATCGATTGGCTCTCTTGAGCTGTTATTTCCATGAATGCAAAGCGACGACGCATTGCAAAATCCATTGATTCAACAGAACGGTCAATGTCATTCATAGTACCAATGATATATACATTGTCAGGTACGTAGAAACCTTTTTTGAACACATCATCGTCTTTTACTAGATTTTGATATTGTGTATAGATTTGACCTTTTTCTCCTCTATAGCCAGGATCAATGGAAAAGAAAAGTTCTCCAAAGATTTTTGACATATCTCCACGGTTGATTTCATCGATAATGAAAACATAGATAGTATCTGGATGGTTCTTAGCTTCTTTACAAAAAGCCTTAAATACGCCATCGATTCTTTCAAAGCCAATCTGATCATCTTTTTCTTTGGGGCGTAATCCTTCCACGAAATCGGTGTAATCATAACTGGGATGGAACTGTACAAAACCAATAACATATTCAGCTCGTCCATCATATATATGACGAGCTAAATAGGTTTTTCCTGTTCCGGGAGCTCCGTGAAGAATCATATTTTTATTGCTTTCGAGGAGAGTCCGAATTTCTTTCTTACGCATATATTTTAATTTTATGGTTTCTAATTTATTCAGTACATCTTCATTCCATATTTTAATGATTCCCTGTTGAGTTTGATATAAAAATCTGTCACATTCATTCAGAGGGGTAATTTCAGCTTTATAAATATCAATATCCTCATTAAAAGGAAGTTCCGACTTGCGACAATCTTCCTCAAATAAAACGTAATCTATGATAGGTTTTGGATTCGCTAATATCTTTGCGAATGCTAAAACAGTGTGTCCATCTGTAAGCAATATCCAATCTCCTATTTTGTATTTTTTACCATGCCAACCAACAACGACTTGTCGAGCTACCAAGAAATTGTAAAATAGGGGCTTTCCTGATCCCCAACGGCAACCTAACTTCCATACATTCATAATATTTAAGTTTATGTGTTTATACAATCTGAATCTTCCATTTCTCTCAAATACAACCTTGCACACATTTCTGTATCGTTTCTGGCACGGTGGTGCGTACTTTCAGGAATGCCGAGTTGTTCGCATAAGAGTCCGAGGGTGTTACAGCCGAAGTTATATAATTGTCTGGCTATCTTCAATGTACATTGCCATTGCAATTCCGGCAAATGCAAATTATATAATTGGGAGGAATGCTCTAAACAGCTATGGTCGAATGGAGCATTGTGTGCCACAAGGGTGCCGAACTCGTCAAGATACAGACGTTCGATTTTTTCCCAGACTTCGGAGAAAGAGGGGGAATGTGCGGTGTCTTCGGGGGTGATACCGTGGCATTGCATATTCCAATGGTTGTACAGATTGTCTTCGGGCTGCACTAACCAAGAGCGTGTTTCTGCGATTTCTTCATTACGCACTACACAGATACCAACCTCACAAATTGAGGCTCTTTTTCCTGTCGCTGTCTCAAAGTCTATTGCTATAGAATTTAATCCGTCCATAATCTATTTATTATAGTACGACATCAAGTTCTTGGTAAAGTTTTGCATCTGCCGGCGTACCGATTCCGGTTCAATGACCTCTATCTGATCGGCCTGAGCCAGCAATGACTGATACAAATCGTACGTAGGGCACACTTCGAGTTCGAAATAGGATGCTTCATCATCGTTCAAGCTTACCAGTTCGCGCTGCGATTCGTGCAAGGGAAGTGTACGAAGATAATCCGGTCCACCATGGTATGCTTTGACAACTACTTTTATGGGGGCTTCATCAGAATGAATAATACCACAACATCCGCGGAAGTATTCGTTTATGTCGAAATCTTCTCTCATGTGGAATGTTGTATCCGTAGGGTGGCAATCCAGAATGCGGTCAAGTGCATATACCATATACACGTTTTCGGGACGGTCACCGCCTTTTTCTTTATTTTTCTTGCGATTCAATTCAGAATAATAGGGACTACGGGCCAATACATACCACCGGCGTTTTACCACTTTGAGGTAGTATGGCTCAATATCAAAGTTCCATGCCTCAGATTTTCCAAAGCCATGGTGAGTAATATGCAGAACTTGGTTATTGCGCATGGCATCGGTAATGACATCAAACCATTTATGCCCCGATGGAACGTTTTCGAAAATGATACGTCCTTTCAGTTTTCTGTCGGCCTGTATCTGATTCATGGCTGTGTAGGAATCTATCAGCCAAATACGCAAATTGTCGCTTTCCAGTTCTTTCGGATTATTGATGAAGTATTTGTATCCTCCTTTGGTATCACATGCTATTTCAACTTCAAAAATATCGAAGATAGCTTTGCGATGGTTGTGAAAAGTACGGAGAGCAAGATTATCCTTGTCCCCGTAACTCAAACCGCTCTTGTGCCAAAGGTCATTGATTTCCTCGTATGTCAAGCGGTCATAACGTCTGAACTGTTCTATCAACCAGACATAGCGACCGAATATGTTTGCTGCCATAAACCATTAATATTGTTGCAGTTGCAAAGTTACACAAAATCTATGAAAAAATATGGCAGAGGATGACTCTTTTTAATACTAACCTGTCTTTCAACGAATTTGGTCATTGCAATAGTTCTTTCTGTCACATTTTTCGCAGTGCCTTCCACGCCAGACTTCATCAAATTGATTTATCATCGCATCAACAAGAGAAGGCTCATTCGTCAAGATACCTGCCTCAAAGTTCCTTTTTTTGTTCGCTATTCATATCTATGCCGGCACCTGTAAGATTGTCAGAACCGATATATGCCGTTTCCATATCGAATATCATCAGTTTGAAATATACTCGCAGACACAGTAATAGTATGTGTTCCTAAATATAGGACAACTTTCGGAATTGATAATACGATTCTGATTGGCTACGAGACAGACTCCATCGTACAGATAAGAATCGGACTGTATAAATAAGATCCCTGCTTAATAAAAATTCAAATATGCAGTTGATTATATACATCTAGTAAATAGGCATCGACCTTTGTGTCATCATAGAAACAATCATTCGCCCCACACCAAACAGATGATCCGATGGCATCAGGGAATAGTTCTGCTGTCCGAATAACTATAAACTGCCCAAAACGCAAATGAGCAGGCCTATGCTCCGCTTCAGTCCGTAATTTCTTTGCAAACTCCTCGTACGAATAGGTTTTCCACCACTCCATACGGGCTACATTCTGTGCGACAATGTGCTGATGAGTTATGCCGACTTCACACCAAAAGTCATTCATGCGCAACAGGTCGGGAATCGAGTACTCTTTATGAGTACAGAGGTCGTGTACGGCATGGCAGATGCAGATATGGTTCATAGCCGGATGACACAAACAACCTTCTGCCCATGTCGTCCCGTCGTTCAAACAATCCTTGAATCCCAACTCCTCATCGGTCATATCGGACACTTTCGTAAGATCAAGGCTATTATGACAATATTCTATGTCCGAATCATAAAAATAGCTTAACACTGCAACCATGGATCGAAAGTCTGAACCGTAATAAGCATCATTTTCCAACTGCAAAACCGACTCGGGGCCATTGAAAACAAACCGTAATCGACCTTCTACTTCCACATCGTCATCAAATGACGGAGTATACGTAGTCAGAACCTGCCGATAGAACGCTGCGCTCTGACTGTACATTTTCTTGGTCAAATCAAACAGTTGGTCATTGACTTGGCGGAAATGTTCTATCTCCGCCAAGGTCGCCGCAAAAAGAGCATTCAATAGTTTATACCGCTCAAAAAGCAACTCTCTGACAGATTCCTGTTCAATCCTTGATAACGACTTCAAAAATCCGTCTTTATCGACTTCCGTTATTTCTACAATTTTTCGCTCTATGCGCTGTATCTTTTTCCGCACATTTGCCAACCGCTTGTTCTGAGCCTCCTGCAGGTAGCCATCCAGTTGCCCGAATCGTCTTTTGATTCGATGTCTCTTCCATCTGATGAGTAATTGTTGCATCCAATTCATAAGCACGTTACTATTCGCAGCCCAAAAACAGAATTTGATACAGACTGTTTTTATAATAAAATCCTATTTCTATATGATTCTCTTTCGAACAGCATGCTGCCCGCCCACGCAGAAATCGGACTGTCCCCTTTTTGTAGTCGGGAAAATCATATAACCTGACATAGTACTGCAATAGTTTCGGAACGGATTTATTTGCAGCCATGTAAAGGTACAATATATCCACTGTGGGAATCTTTCTTTTCTCTTTGGTAGGAAGTTCGGTCCACTTGCACCTATATGCCCGGATCTCGTCTAACGATTTGATTGGCTTCATCTCAAACTTTCACACTCTATTTACGGTGGTTTAATAAGATTTTTCTACACATTAAGCTATTACTTCAAGTTTAAGCTCCTTAGCCCGTTCTTCTACAAGTTCTCTCCATAGACGAGAATCTTGCAGTTGACTTGACGGAATCTTATCAGCATAGCGTTCAAGAAAATCAATGTTGTACAGTTTGTCATTGCGCCAGCGATTGATCAGCTCCGACCAATCCCATTGATCAATAAATCTGTCAATCAACTGGTAATCAAGTTCAATATTGTTGTTATACGAAAGTTTTGACCAATCCCAATAGTCCTTAAACTGCTCTAAACAGTCCTCTGTCAAGATGGTTTCACAGCCAGTACTTGACAATTCTTGCCAGCCGATGAGCTTCTTAAACTTTTCAAGCATTACTGGTGTCCATACAATGTTGCTGTTATTGGAAATTTCTTTCCAATCTACTTTGTTTTTATGCTTTTCAAGCATCTGTTCTGTCCATGCAAAGTTCTCTGAAAGTTCTTTCCATGCCGAATCATTGAGAATTTTCTCCATAAATTCATTAGCCAATTTTTTTTGTTGCCATAAGTCTAATATTTAATATTCTTCAATTTCAAGTTTGCAGCTACAAGTCGTGCTATCACGGTGTCATCCGTAATGCTGTCGTCGTAGCCTATTCCCCATATGACGTCCACATTAAACGTATCGAATATCTGAAGAATTTCTGATGCCTCCGACCCTCCGATCGGATTATCTTCACTGCAATTGAGATTCAGACATATCTTGTTTGCCGTGAAAAAATCAAAATTCTGTGCTACCGTGTTTGTTTGCAATATTGCATCTTTTATAGCATCGGATACTCGCTGTGGGCCATTGGCAAAGCCTTCTAATAGCACTACATTACTTGCATTTTCCGATGTGTATCTTATGTCTACATAGTCGAAGCAGATCAGTTGTCGGCCTACATTTAGCATCTCATAGGCCTCTTTTACAACGGAGTCGATTGATGGAGTCTTGAGAAATTGTGATTTCATTTGTTTTATATAAATTAAGCCGTGGCACAACAGCCACGACTACAAATCAACGATTAGCGTTTGCGTAACATCCAGTTTCTTCCTTCGTTGGTAGAATAGAATAAACCCTTCTCGGTAGTTCCGAGAATTTCTTTACCGGCATCCATCAGGTCTATAAAAGATCCGGTGGTGGATAGGCCATTATACCGGAGCATCCATGTGCGGCCTTGATTGGTTGAATACTCGATTTTCTTGCTGTCATTGGGTGAAATACGAAGCATCTCTTTCCCACGATTAATCATAATTGGCATAATGTTGACATTTAAATGTTATTTGTCACTATTGACGCTGCAAAGGTACTATGATAGTTGTGCTATATTGCGGCATAGGTATCAGAAAGATTTGGATAATCTTCATTTTTGCTGGAAAATTTAAAGTCAATTGACCCACCTCTATAATCTAAACTGACCCACTGGAGTTATAATAAAAATTGTCCTATAGAATAACCACATTTTAGTCTTGTTTTTGTACTTAAAAAAGCATTTTAATTTGGTATTATTTATCGAATAATATTTTTAAAGGATGAAAATAGGAATCAAGCACATACTTCGGTGTTATCAGTCAGGAATGACAATCCTCAAAGCACACCGTCCAAAGGCTTCTGTACTTCCCAACAGCCGTATTTTATGGGTATAAACTACACGCTATCTGCGGGATAAGTGGAGTTATCCACTCTTATGATATGACGGTGGCAAACGTTCACGGTATACATTATCCGGATGATGTAAAATGGGTCTATCACGACTGCCTTATGCTTGGGGATAAGGGGTATTTGAGTGCTGACGTGCAACAAAACCTTTTCGAGACGGCTCACATCAGAGCGGAAGTCCCGTATCGGTTGAACCGGGAGAACCGGAAAAGATCGTCATGGGCTTACAGGTGTTTCCGCAAGCGTATCGAAACGGTTTTCTCTCAACTTAACGACCGGTTTATGATGATACGCAACTACGCTAAGCAGACATGCGGACTGTTTACCCGTACAGCCGCGAAAATCGGTGCTATGACCGTGCTGCAGTACGTCAATTTCTGCAATTATCGGAATATTGGTTATGTTAAATATGCTTTATTTTAATTCAACCAACGGGTATATTTATAATATGCAAGGGACACAGATAAAGAATATATCCGGACTTTCCGGAGGTGCTGGGGTTATAACGATTAATGGAAGAGAACTTAAAGCAGGGATGTATATTTATACCTTGATTGCCGATGGTAAAGAGGTGGATACGAAACGGATGATATTGACCGATTAATGGAATAAAGGCTGTAAAACCGAATCATTTTATTAAAAAAAATACTTCTCTCATCTATATTCTCTTTTTAATGATTAATTTCGTCCGCAGAAATATTGTGAGAAAATCAATTATATGAATCATATAACTATTTTAGGAATAGAGTCATCATGCGACGATACGTCGGCAGCTGTAATTCGAGATGGCGTTATGCTGTCTAACGTTATAGCCAGCCAGGATGTGCATGAGGCTTTCGGAGGAGTTGTGCCCGAATTGGCATCTCGTGCACATCAGCAGAATATTATACCGGTAGTGTCCGAAGCACTGAAACGTGCAGGAATCGATAAGAGCGAATTGAGTGCATTGGCGTTTACTCGCGGACCGGGATTGATGGGGTCTTTACTCGTCGGCACGTCTTTTGCCAAAGGTTTTGTAACCGCTTTGGACATTCCTTTGATCGATGTAAATCATTTGCAGGCACATGTCATGGCGCATTTTATCAAAGAGAATGAAAATGACCATAATCAACCGTCGTTTCCGTTTATCTGTTTATTGGTGTCCGGAGGAAATTCCCAGATTATCCAGGTGAATTCGTATAAGGATATGGAGGTGATCGGGCAGACGATAGACGATGCTGCCGGAGAAGCTTTCGATAAATGCGCTAAAGTCATGGATTTGGGCTATCCCGGCGGACCGGTAGTGGATCGTTTGGCTAAAGAAGGGAATCCGAAGGCTTTTACCTTGAATAAACCGCATATTCCCGAATATAATTACAGTTTCAGCGGATTGAAGACATCTTTCCTTTATTTACTTCGTGACCGCATTAAAGAAGATCCTGATTTTATAGAAAAAAATAAACAAGATTTGTGCGCTTCTTTACAGTTTACCATCGTGGATATATTAATGGATAAATTGCGTAAAGCGGTAAAGGATACCGGTATTACCGAAGTGGCGGTAGCTGGGGGGGTGTCGGCTAATTCGGGAGTGCGAAGCGCTTTTGAAGATCATGCCCGTCGGTATGGCTGGAAAATTCATTTGCCGAAATTTTCTTTTACGACCGATAACGCAGCTATGGTAGCGATAACGGGATATTACAAATTTTTAGACAAAGATTTTTGTTCGATCGACGAAGCTCCTTTTTCTCGGGTAGTATTATAAGCTGTTTGTAAAATGTATAATTGGGTATTTTATATCATTGTGTTTTTTGTCGTGGGAGAATATATTTTTTCCCAATGGTTGGCATCGAGAAACCGTCGTGCTGCATCTCCGGTTTTACCGGCAGTATTACAGGGATTTTATGATGAGCGAAAATATGCCGATCAACAAAATTATTTCAAAGTCAATGATCGTTTCGGTCTTATAACTTCTACATATACGACTTTGCTCGTCTTGTTGATGCTGGTTTTCGGCGGATTCGGATGGCTCGATACATGGGCATTTTCATTGTTTGAAAAGTTGATTCCGGCGACATTATTCTTTTTTTTCGTCCTTTTTTTAGTGAATGACCTGTTGACTATACCTTTTGATTGGTACGATACGTTTGTGATCGAAGACCGTTTCGGATTTAATAAAACAACTCGTAAAACGTTCGTTACCGATAAGTTGAAATCTTGGCTGTTCGGTATAGTTATAGGTGGATTGCTTTTGGTTGCGATCCTTTGGCTGTACGAATGGTTGGGTACTTCTTTTTGGTGGGTTGCCTGTATTGTGGTCGTGGTTTTCAGTATGTTGATGAATATGTTCTATTCGGAATGGATTGTTCCTTTATTTAATAAACAAACGCCGTTAGAAGAGGGAGAATTGAGAAATGCGATAGAGAAATTCGCTAATCGTGCCGGTTTCAAGCTGAATAATATTTATGTGATAGACGGTTCTAAACGTTCCACAAAAGCAAATGCCTATTTTAGCGGATTAGGACCTAAAAAACGGATCGTACTTTATGATACTCTGGTAGATGATTTGACTACGGAAGAGATTGTAGCGGTTCTTGCTCATGAGATAGGCCATTATAAACATAAACATACATGGCAAATGATGGGGGTATCGGTAATGAATACGGTTCTGATGTTTTTTTTGTTGTCTTTGGTGTTGGACAGTTCGATGTTGGCTGAGGCGATGGGGGGAGATACACCATCTTTTCCGTTAGCTTTGGTTGCATTCGGTTTGTTATATACCCCTTTGGGGCTGTTGACAGGAATCGGGATAAATGCTCTTTCTCGTCGAAATGAATATCAGGCAGATGCTTTTGCCGCATCTTTTGGTTTAGCGGACGCTTTGATAAATGGTCTGAAAAAACTTTCCGTGAAATCGTTGAGTAACTTGACTCCGGATTCTTTGTATGTAAAAGTATATTATTCCCACCCTACGTTATTGCAACGCATGGCGGCTTTGCAAAAATATAAATGATATGAATGTCGAGATTATCGTAATCGGGGATGAATTACTGATCGGGCAGGTAACCGATACGAATTCGTCTTGGATAGCCCGCAACTTGAATAAAATCGGTTGGGAGGTAATGGAAATTACGACGGTGCGTGATCGTCGTGCTGAAATTATATCCGCTATCCGACAGTCGTTCGATCGAGTGGATGTCGTATTAATGACCGGTGGGCTCGGGCCTACTAAAGATGATATTACCAAACAAACTCTTTGTGAGTATTTCGGAGGTAAATTGGTCTTTAATGCTGAAGTTCAGAAAAATAATGATCTTTTTTTTGAACGAAGGGGATTGCAGATGAATGATGCTACCCGTACGCAGGCGATGCTGCCGGACAGTTGTGCCGTGATACAGAATCCGGTGGGAACAGCTCCGATCATGTGGTTTGAGAAAGA
Source organism: uncultured Coprobacter sp. (assembly GCF_947855755.1). Lineage (NCBI taxonomy): Bacteria > Pseudomonadati > Bacteroidota > Bacteroidia > Bacteroidales > Barnesiellaceae > Coprobacter > uncultured Coprobacter sp. The sequence continues at coordinate 159,581 of NZ_CANUAR010000001.1, read as the reverse complement.
CGGAAAAGTTTTGGTTTCGATGCCCGGAGTTCCGGCAGAGATGCAGCGAGCCATGACAGAGGAAGTAATACCCAGAGTGAGAAAGCGTTACCCTGATCATACGGCGATTTTGCATAAGACTTGCCTTGTAAAAGATTTCTCGGAATCGGGTTTATCTGAATTTCTTTCGGATTTTGAAGCCGGATTGCCGACATCTGTTAAACTGGCTTATTTGCCCGTTCCGGGAGTTATCCGGTTGAGGCTGACGGCACGGGGAGAGAACGAGGAAATTTTATCTCGGCAGTTGGATGACTCTTTCTCTCGTTTAGAAGATTTGTTAGGGAAACATATATTTTGTCATCAGGATGCTACTATGGCGGAGGCGTTAGGGCTGCTGTTATCCTATAAAGGATTGACAATTGCTACGGCAGAAAGTTGTACCGGAGGAAATATCGCACATGAAATTACTCTGATACCCGGCAGTTCGGCCTATTATAAAGGGAGTGTGGTATCTTATGCCAATGAAGTGAAGGTGCAGGTTCTGGATGTCGATCCTTCGACAATAGAAAAACACGGAGTCGTGAGTTGTGAAGTAGTGGAACAGATGGCTAAAGGGGTAAGACGTTTATTGAAAACCGATTGTGCTATTGCTACATCGGGTATTGCCGGACCGGACGGGGCTGTTCCCGGTAAGCCGGTCGGTACGGTTTGTATTGCTGTAGCCGTCGGAGATCGGATAGTAAGTCGTAAATATTGTTTTGAAAATACACGGGCGGTAAATATAAATCGTTTTACACATACGGCACTGTTACAGATGATCTCTGTTTTAAGCGAATGATTGGGAGTGGGGAGTTCCAAAAAAAAGAGTATTTAATAGAAAAAAATTTGGAAGGTATTCTTAAAAACGTTTACTTTGCACTCTGTTTGTGAAAGCAGTAGAAAATCAATAAAAAAATAGATAAAGCGATGTCGAAGATTTGTCAAATTACCGGAAAAAAAGCATTGGTTGGCAATAACGTATCTCACTCGAAGAGACGCACAAAAAGAAGATTTAACGTCAACCTGTTTACCAAAAAGTTCTATTGGGTAGAACAAGATTGTTGGATCAGTCTGAAAATATCAGCTGCCGGTCTCCGTACCATTAATAAAATGGGATTGGATGCAGCTTTGAAACAAGCTGCGGAAAAAGGTTATTTAAACGCATAATTAGAAGGAAATTAAGAAGATGGCAAAGAAAGCTAAAGGTAATAGAGTACAAGTTATTCTTGAATGTACGGAGCACAAAGCAAGTGGTATGCCCGGTACTTCGAGATACATTACCACTAAAAACAGAAAAAATACCACAGAAAGATTGGAATTGAAAAAATACAATCCTATCTTGAAAAAAGTAACTATTCACAAAGAAATTAAATAATATTGAGCTATGGCAAAGAAAACCGTTGCGTCTCTTCAGAAAGGTGATGGACGTACTTATTCAAAGGTGATTAAAATGGTAAAATCACCGAAGACAGGAGCTTATATTTTCCAGGAAGAAATGGTTCCTAACGAAAAAGTAAATGAAGTGCTCGCTAAATAATTGAGAATATCGGATACTTAATATAAAGAGCTTCCTTACAATTCTGTAAGGAAGTTTTTTTTTGTCGCTTTATTTTGTAATTTTGTGCTTTGAAGATCGTGTGATATGCTGGAAAGTACCTCGAAATCTTCATTTATCCGATAACCGATGGCTGGGAAAGCAGAGAGTTTGGAAGATATAATTGCAATTGTAATCAATGATAAAAAATAGATATGGGATTATTCGGTTTCTTTTCTAAAGAAAAAAAGGAGACACTTGATAAAGGTCTTTCCAAAACCAAAGAAGGGGTATTTTCGAAACTTGCCCGTGTCGTAGCGGGAAAATCGAAAGTCGATGACGATATCTTGGATGATCTGGAAGAGGTGCTTATCACATCGGATGTCGGAGTAGAGACGACCTTGCGTATTATCGAACGGATCGAAAAGCGGGTCGAACGGGATAAATATGTTTCTACCGGGGAGTTGAAAAGGATGTTACGCGAAGAGATTGCTGCTTTACTGACTGAGAACGATAATGAAGCGGAGGGAGAATTTACTGTCCCGGAAAATAAGCGTCCCTATGTAATAATGGTGGTTGGTGTGAATGGTGTGGGAAAAACGACAACGATCGGGAAATTGGCTTATCAGTATAAAAAGAACGGGAATAAGGTTTATTTGGGAGCGGCCGATACTTTCAGAGCGGCTGCGGTAGAGCAGCTCGTAATCTGGGGCGAACGTGTCGGTGTTCCGGTTGTAAAACAAAAAATGGGTGCTGATCCGGCTTCTGTTGCCTTTGACACTTTGAGTTCGGCTAAAGCGAATGATGCGGATGTCGTGATTATCGATACAGCGGGGCGTTTGCACAATAAAATCAGTTTGATGAATGAACTTTCCAAGATTAAGAAAGTAATGGACAAGGTTATTCCGGGAGCGCCTCATGAAGTATTACTCGTATTGGACGGATCTACCGGACAGAATGCTTTTGAGCAAGCAAAACAATTTACTGCTGCAACTGAAGTAAATGCATTGGCGATTACCAAACTTGACGGTACGGCAAAAGGCGGGGTTGTAATCGGAATATCCGATCAATTTAAAACTCCTGTTAAATATATCGGTTTGGGAGAAGGAATGGAAGACTTACAGGTATTTCATAGAAAAGAGTTTGTAGATTCCCTTTTCGGGGATGAATAAGATATGTAAAATTTCCGATGTTTTACTTGAACAGGATCGCGCAGAGAAGATCTATATCGCTTTGCGCGATTTCTGTGCAAAGCGGGTCGGAAATCTATTTTAATTACAAGATAAATGGTAAAGAACAGAGTTGATGTAATAACATTAGGTTGCTCTAAAAATTTGGTAGATTCGGAACATCTTATGCGGCAGTTCGAGGCTGCCGGATATGAAGTCTGGCATGATGCTGAAAAAGTGATGGGAGAGATTGTGGTGATCAATACTTGCGGATTTATAGGCGATGCCAAGGAAGAATCGATCGATATGATTTTAAACTTTGTTGCAGCGAAAGCAAAGAAAAAAATCAAAAAGCTTTATGTTATGGGTTGTTTGTCCGAACGTTTCATGACCGAACTTGCTGGGGAGATTCCCGAAGTTGATAAATTTTATGGAAAGTTCGATTGGAATAAATTGCTGGATGATTTGGGAAAAGAATATATATCTGACCTTCGTTTGGAACGCATATTGACAACGCCTCCCCATTACGCATATATAAAAATAGCTGAGGGTTGCAACCGGATGTGCTCTTATTGTGCTATACCTATCATAACAGGACGATATCAGTCCCGTTCTATGGAAGATATTGTTGAAGAGGTGGAGATGCTGGTGCGGAAAGGCGTAAAAGAATTTCAAATCATTGCTCAAGATCTTACCTATTACGGGATGGATATTTACAAAAAATTTTGTATTGCCGAGCTGGTCGATCGTATTGCATCTGTTCCCGGAGTGGAATGGATACGGCTGCATTATGCTTATCCCGCGCGTTTTCCGTATGATCTGTTACCCGTAATGCGCAAACACCCCAATGTTTGCAAATATCTCGATATAGCGTTGCAGCATATTAGCGACAATATGTTGCAGACGATGCATCGTCATGTGACTAAGAAAGAAACCTATGAGTTGCTTTCCCGCATTCGGGAAGAAGTGCCCGGAATACATATTCGCACCACTCTGATGGTAGGACATCCCGGAGAGGGAGAATCTGATTTTGAAGAACTGAAAGAGTTTGTTCGGCAAGTCAGGTTTGAACGTATGGGGGCGTTTGCCTATTCCGAAGAAGAGGGTACTTTCTCGGCAGAGCACTATTCTGATGATATACCGGAAGATGTGAAACAAAGACGGTTGGATGAACTGATGGCTATACAAGAAGAGATTGCAGCCGAAATAAACGCTTCTAAGATAGGAGAGGAGATGAAAGTGATTATCGATAGGGAAGAGGAGGATTATTATATCGGACGTACAGAGTTCGATTCGCCGGAAGTCGATCCTGAAGTCTTGATTGGAAAAGAAAAGCCGTTGATTACTGGAGAATTTTATACCGTTCGGATTATTGATGCCCAAGCATTTGATTTGTTCGGAGAAGTTTTAAGGCCTGTTTAAATTTGCTGTATTGAAAATATATCTTCAGGCTTTTTTATAATGATGTGTAGAAAAGTGACTGTTTTTGAAATAAGAGAAGCCCAGCAGTTATGTCTGGAAAAAGGGATTCCGTTTTTCTCGTATCGTTTGCCGAATAGTAGAAATATCTGTTTCGGTGCGCAGATCTTGGGAGAAGTTGACGGAAAGCGTGATTCTGCTGTTTTCCTCAGTAAATCAGGTTTCTTATTTTCTCCGTTTCATATAACGAATACCTCTCCCGTACGCTTTCTTCGGAAAGACATCGATTTGTCGAAGGTCGGAGATTTGGACATATTGAAAGCTGCATCTAAAAGAAATGTATCGGATGCCGTTCCGGTCGGAGAAATTGGAAAAGCTGTTTATATGAAACAGGCAAATCGAATGATCTCGGTCTTGAAATCCGGAGAAGTTCGGAAGGCTGTATTGTCAAGGGTGAAGTCAGTTTCCTGTAATCCGCATAAAAGAGTTACGGAATGGTTTGCCGGATTGTGTGAAGCTTATACCGAAGCTTTTATATTTTTAGTTTCTATTCCGGGAGAAACTTTGTGGATGGGAGCGACTCCCGAAACTTTTTTTAGCTGTTCCGATACCCATATTCGCACGATGTCGTTGGCCGGAACAAAAGGAAAATCTGATTTTTCCGAATGGGGTGAGAAAGAGCGTGATGAACAGCAAATCGTTACCGAATATATAAGATCTTGCTTCTTAGATGTAACCGGAATAGATCCGAAGATATTCGGACCTGAACCTCTACGGGCCGGGAATGTCGCACATCTATGTACCACATTTATGATCGATAGAGAAACATTGTCTTCGGCCGAGATAGCTCGATTGATAAAAATGTTGCACCCTACACCTGCAGTCGGGGGATTTCCGTTACAGAAAGCATTGACTTTGATTCGTGAAATAGAAAATAGGGAGCGTCGGTATTATGCCGGATATTTAGGTCCGACCTATGGCAACGGACAATTCGATTTATTTGTAAATTTGCGAAGTATGGAGCTTTTCAGGGATAGAGTCGAGTTGTATGTCGGAGGAGGTTTAACAGCCTTATCCGATGCTGAAGCGGAATGGAACGAGACAGAGATGAAATCCCGTACTTTACTGGATTTAATAGAGATTAGGTAAAAGAGGGTAGATGTCGGATTTGTCGAGTAAGCTGATTGGCATAAAATGCGGAATAAATGAATATGTTGGATTCAGATAAAGAATGTTGTACGATATTGGCAAAGTTATTAGTCGCTAAAGGTGTGAAACGGGTTGTGTTGTCTCCCGGTTCTCGAAATGCACCTTTGATCGTCTCTTTTGCCCGTCGTGAGGAGTTTGAGAAATTTGTCGTTTTAGATGAGCGAAGTGCGGCTTTTATGGCAATGGGAATAGCTCAACAGTCGGGAGATCCGGTTGCTGTGGTTTGTACTTCAGGAACAGCATTGTTAAACTATGCTCCTGCTGTGGCCGAAGCCTATTACCAGCATATTCCTTTAATCGTCATCTCTGCCGACCGGCCTGAAGAATGGATCGATCAGGAAGACAGCCAGACTCTACGACAGAAAAATTTGTTTGCTCCGTTCGTAAAGGCTTCTTATTCCTTGCCTTCTGATATTACCTGTGATGATGAACGTTGGTGGGTGAACCGTTTGGTCAATGACGCTGTTAATTTGGCTGTTCTGTCTAAACCTGGTCCTGTGCATATTAATATTCCTTTACGAGAACCGCTTTATTGTTTGCGAGAAGTTCGCGACAGCCGTTCGGAGCGGGTAATTACATCTGTGGACATTAATACTTGTCTTAATGAAGAAATCGTAAAAGAGTTGTCCGGATTAATCTCCCGAAGCAAAAAGGTGATGATTTTGGCATCATTCGGTAAACCGGATTCGATATTATCATCGTTGTTAAACCGATTGTCATCATTTCCTCAAGTGATTGTCCTTACCGAAACAATCTCGAATTTGCGCATAAGCGATTCTGTTCCGACTATCGACAGAGTTTTATCGGTGATCTCCGATGAAGAGAAATCGAAATTTTCACCCGATTTGTTGATTACTTTTGGTGGGTCTCTTGTTTCACGCATGATAAAGCAGTTTTTGAGAAAATATTCTCCTTCTGAGCATTGGAGTCTGGATGAGAATATCCATGTTGCAGATACGATGCAGTGTATGACCCGGCATATACGAATGAAGCCCGTTGACTTCTTTTCTCGGATTATAGATTACATACATCCTTCGGAGAGTGATTATCATGATTTATGGATAGATCGCAGGGTAGAAGCTACGTATCGGCATGAGCGTTATCTTGTGAATGTCGAATGGAGTGATTTGAAGGCATTCTCTCTGATATTTCCAGCTATTCCGCGAGGAAGCGCATTGCAGTTGTCGAACAGTACGCCTGTACGTTATGCTCAATTGTTTGAATATGACCAAATAGAGCGCTCGGATTGTAATCGTGGGGTAAGCGGTATAGACGGAGCGACATCTACAGCGGTGGGGGCTGCTTGCGTGAGGAAAGAACCTACGGTCTTTATTACCGGAGATATGGGTTTTTTATATGATTCCAATGCCTTGTGGAACAGATATGTTCCGCCTACACTCAAAATTATCGTGATGAAAAATGGAGGAGGAGGAATATTCCGATTTATACAAGGGCCGTCTGAGCTGCCGGAGTTGGAAGAATACTTTGAGACAGTACGGGAAGTTGATGTAGAAGGATTTGCCCGTTTACATGGGTTCGATTACTATGTTGCAGCTTCTGAAGATGAATTGAGAAAAATCCTCTCTGTTTTTTTTAGTGTTTCCGACAAACCTGCTATTTTGTCGGTAGAGACTCCTCGAACTGTTAATGATCGGATTTTAAGAGGATATTTTAAGCGATAAATAATTAATGTAAATAATATTATGGCAATAAGAGAATGGAAAACTATAAAAGAGTATGAAGATATTAAGTTCGAATTTTTCGAAGGGATAGCGAAAATAACGATCAATCGTCCCGAAGTATATAATGCATTTCGTCCGCAAACCAATTTTGAAATGCTGGATGCCATGTCTATTTGTCGAGAACGGAGCGATATAGGAGTTGTGGTGTTTACCGGAGCTGGAGATAAAGCATTTTGTTCGGGAGGAGACCAGAAAGTAAAAGGTATTGGCGGTTATATTGATAAAGACGGAGTTCCCCGTTTGAATGTCCTTGATTTGCACAAAGCGATACGTTCCATTCCTAAGCCTGTAATTGCGATGGTCAACGGCTATGCGATCGGAGGCGGTCATGTTTTGCATGTTGTTTGTGATTTGACCATTGCTTCGGAAAACGCACGTTTCGGGCAGACCGGACCTAAAGTCGGCAGTTTCGATGCCGGTTTCGGATCTTCTTACTTGGCACGTTGTGTCGGACAGAAGAAAGCTCGAGAAATTTGGTTCTTGTGCCGTCAATATACAGCGAAAGAGGCTGAAGAGATGGGTATGGTTAATAAAGTAGTTCCTTTTGAACGACTTGAAGATGAAACGGTAGATTGGTGCAAAACTATATTAAAACGTAGCCCGATGGCGATACGCATGATCAAACGGGCGTTGAATGCCGAACTTGACGGACAGCGTGGACTTATGGAGTTTGCCGGAGATGCGACGTTGATGTATTATTTGATGGAAGAGGCGCAAGAAGGGAAAAATGCCTTTTTAGAAAAGAGAGATCCCGATTTTCAGAAATTTCCTAAATTCCCCGGATAAGAAGAAGTAAATGAAAGCTGCTTATACTCGGTATATTCTTGATTTTAAAGTGCCCGGAGGTACTTCAAGAGGTGTTTTAACCCGGAAAGAAACCTGGTTTATCCGTATATGGCATGATGAAACCCCTTGGATATTCGGACTTGGAGAGTGTGCCTTGTTTCGAGGGTTGAGTGCGGATGATCGTCCCGGATATGAAGAGAAATTGAAAGAAGTTTGTGGACAGATCGATACGTTGGATACGGTTTCGTTGAGAGATTGGAGTTCGATCCGCTTTGGGGTTGAAACGGCTCTTCTCGATTTAAAAAACGGTGGTAGACGTAAAATCTGTCCGGGAGCTTTTTATGAGGGTAAGCAATCGATCGAGATCAATGGACTGATTTGGATGGGTGATAAAGAGACTATGTATAGCCGCATCGAAGAAAAATTGGCTACCGGATTTCGTTGTGTCAAATTAAAAATCGGGGCGATAGATTTCGATTCGGAATTAGAGTTGTTGAAGTCTATACGTTCACGTTACGGAAAGGATGAAATTGAGTTGCGGGTGGATGCGAACGGTGCGTTTTTACCGTCAGAAGCGATGTCAAAATTGGATCGACTGTCTCGGTATGACATTCATTCTATCGAGCAACCTATCCGGCAAGGGCAGTGGAGGGAGATGGAGGCTTTATGCCGGAATACACCGATTCCGATTGCTTTGGATGAAGAGTTGATCGGAATTAATGATCCGAAATTGAAAGAACAGATGTTGGATGTAATAAATCCTCAGTATATAATTTTAAAGCCTGCATTGGCCGGAGGTTTGAGCGGATCTGCCGAATGGATCGATGAAGCCGAAAAACGAAATATCGGATGGTGGATAACTTCTGCTTTAGAATCGAATGTGGGGCTGAATGCCATTGCTCAGTGGACGGCAACACTTCAATTCTCTATTCCTCAGGGATTAGGTACCGGGCAATTATATAAGAATAATATTATTTCACCTTTAGTTCAAAAAGGTTCTGCAATACAGTATGATCCTTCGTTGAGTTGGGATTTATCACCGTTAATATGGGAATAGTACTGAATGATAGATGTTATTCAGATGTCGATGAGATTTCCGAAACAGAGGATAATGTCGATGTCATTTCATTTCTGACCGAATGGTTCGATGATCGTGAATATGTTGTCGGACATACGTCCGGATCGACCGGAACGCCTAAGAAAATTCACTTATTGAAATCGGATATGGAGGCTTCGGCTCGCCTGACGAACGAGTTTTTCGGAATAGATACCGGTTCGGTTCTTTTACTCTGTCTGTCTTCGAATTATATCGCAGGAAAAATGATGATTGTAAGAGCCCTTCTTGCAGGTGCGAATTTATTGGTCGTAAAACCATCATCTTCTCCGTTAAAAGAGATAAATCGTTTTGTGGATTTTGCAGCGATGGTTCCTATGCAGGTTAAAGAATCTCTTTCAGATCCGGTAACCCGGAATAAGATTTCTTATATAAAACAATTGATTATCGGAGGTGCTGCTGTATCTCCGACTTTAGAATCAGCTTTATCGGCGTTTCCGATACGGTGTTTTTCTACTTATGGTATGACGGAAACTGTTTCGCATATCGCTTTGCGTGAATTAAATACCTTCTATTCCGGATATACGGCTTTGGGAAATGTTACGTTCTCACAAGATGATAGGGGGTGTCTTTGCATTCATACTCCGCATTTGAGTAATGCATTTTTTGTAACGAACGATATAGTCAGACTTTCGGGAAAAACGAGTTTTGAATGGTTGGGTCGCTTTGATAATGTGATCAATTCGGGAGGGGTAAAACTTTTTCCTGAAGAGATCGAGAAGAGAATATCCGAATTGATACCTGATAAACGTTTTTATGTGACCGGAGTATCGGATGAACGGTTGGGCGAGAAAGCCGTTCTTATGGTCGAGGATCAGAATTGGACGCAAGAAAAGATTGTTTCTTTTATGAGAGAGGTAAGATCTATCTTATCTTCTTATCAGATTCCTAAAGAAATACGTTTTGTATCAAATTTTCGTGAAACCTATTCCGGAAAGATAATACGTGATAATCAGGAATAGCGACGGGGATATCGAAATAAAATAGCTGCCAGAGCAAAAATACCCATGAGTATAGGATAATAGAGATATCGGATAATAGAAATCGGGGAGATACTTGCAAGAGAAGCTGCTATCAGCATCTGTGCTCCATAAGGTATCAATCCTTGCACTAAACAGGAAAAAGTGTCTAAAATACTGGCAGATTTTCTTTTATCTATATGAAATCGATTTGCTATGTCACGGGCTATTTCTCCGGTAGTAATAATGGCTATTGTATTATTTGCCGTGCAAAGATTTGCAAAGCTGACTAATCCTGCGATACTGAGCTCTGCACCTCGTTTTGAGTTGACTCTTCGGGTCAGCTTTTCAATAATGTAATCGATTCCTCCGTTAAAGCGTATCATTTCAAGCATACCTCCGGCTAATAATGTGATTATGATCAGTTCTCCCATCCCTGTTATACCTGTTCCCATAGCACCGAACCAACCGAAAAAATCAAAACCGTTTGTTGTGATTCCTATAACTCCAGATGTGATGATTCCGAGTAATAAAACCAGCATGACATTTAACCCTGCGACGGCACTACCTAAGACAATCAGGTAAGGAATGACTTTTACCCATTGTACCTCTGTAAGATGTGACGGTGAGTGAATATTTAATCCGGCGAATATATAATAAAGCAATACGCAAAAGGCTGCAGGAACAACAATCATGCTGTTGACTTTAAATTTATCTTTCATTAAACATCCTTGTGTTTTTGTCGCGGCGATTGTCGTGTCTGATATGAAGGAGAGGTTATCTCCGAAAAATGCTCCTCCGACAACGATGGCAACCATGTAAGGTAATTCTGTATCTGTTTGATTTGCTATTCCTACGGCAACTGGGGCAAGAGCAACGATCGTTCCGACAGATGTTCCTATGGAAAGTGAGATGAAACAGGAAGCTATGAATATGCCTGCTAATAAAAGATTATCGGGTAATATTTGAAGCGTAAGATTTACGGTTGCATCGATCGCTCCCATCGATTTAGCGGATTGAGCAAATGCTCCGGCAAGTATGAATATCCAGATCATTTGTATGATATTTCCGTTTGCTGCTCCTGATGAAAAATGTGCTATGCGCTCATTTATGCTACCTCCTCGTGATATGATAACGGCAAAAGCCGAAGATATGAGAAATGCCACAGCGATAGGAACTTTATAAAAATCGTTTACTAAAAGAGAGGTAATGAGATATATGCCCAGAAAAACAAAAAGAGGACTGAGTGCCCAGAAATTGGGTTTTCTGGTTTTATGTATATGATAAGGAGAATTGACTGATCTTTGCATTCAGGAAATTTTAATTTGTATAATTCTACAAATGTACTGATAATCTGGTTTCGGGTAGTAAAAAGGATTTGAAAAATCCCTAATGTGATTCTTTAAACTTTTTGTTGTACCTCTCTGTTATGAATTACAAGATCTATTTACTTGAAGAGTGATATTAATTTAATAAATTGTTTTTATATGAAAAAGTTTTTTTATTTTTTCTCTGTCTTATTGTTTTTCGTAGGATGTTCGAATGATGATGAGTGTCTTAATGAAAGTACTCCTAAATCTAGTAACCTGATAAGCCCGGAATTATTTGTAACCGAATTGAGTACGAATTCGCCATATTCCGGAATCTTGGATATTTATCCGTGTGTGTCCGGTACTCCTAATTATTATGGAAACTATAAAAATGGACAATTAACGTCCTTGAATCCTATATATACTATTGCTTCCGGTTCTATACAGAATTATATTCGTCCTATGATTTTACCAATTGGTGTTTATACTTTATTATATTGGGGAGTTGCTTCTGCCGGAGCGGGTGGTACGTATGATAATCCTGCATCGACAGAACCTGCTCTTACATTGAATACCGATATGAGTAAACAGTATTATGGGTTACGGGAGTATCCTTCTGATACGGTTTGTCATCCGATATACGATTATGTATTTGCAGTAAAACAGGTTGATTTGGGAAATGAGAGTATTGCTGTTGCTCTACAACGAAAAACGGCGGGTATTAGTGTAACTTTAAAAAATGAGGATGGTAGTTCTTTAGCTACTTCTATTGATTCTGTCAGAGTGTATGTCGGAAATTTGGCGGAAAAAGTAAATGTATATAATGGGAATTATGAGAATTATACGAAAACAGTGATGTTCCCATTAGTGATTTCTGGAACGCAGGCAGAAAATAAAATGGCGATGGTGTTGCCTTCGGATGTACCTCCTTATTTTAGGGTAGAAATTGATTTGAAAAATGGGGAAACAAAAAAATATGAAACACACCTCTCTTCGATTTTGTCTCCGGGAACAAAATTGTCGATAATAATGGTCTCGAATGTAATATTTTCAGAGACAACCGAAGGTTCGGGATTTGAAGTGAATGATTGGACAGAAACAGAAGAAACAATTACCTTACCGCCTTTGAGTTGATTTTATACAAAACGGGCTGATTCACAAAAAATCAGCCCGTTTTATTTTTATTTTTCTTATTTTGCAGAATCCGGTTGCGCTGCAGCAGGTGCTGTAGTTTGTTGTGTTTCAAAACCGGGTTGTGCAGTAGCAGGAATTTCCTTTTTTATAGCATCTTTAATTTCTGATCCGTGACTGCCGGTATTGGCGGAGGGTAAGAATGCTGAAGCTACGATGCTTAAGATAACGACCGTACCGGCGAGTGTCCAAGTTGCTTTTTCAACAAAATCGGTTGTCTTTCGGACTCCCATAATCTGATTAGTTGAAGAGAAGCCTGATGCAAGACCTCCTCCTTTGGAGTTTTGTACCAATACGATCAATATTAAGAATATTGATGCGATTAGAATTAAGATGGTGATGAACAAATACATTTTATTCGCTTTTTATGTTAATAATCAATTTTTCTAAAAATCTTATTTGGTCTGCAAAGTAAATATTTTTTTCTGGATATTTCAAACTTAATTTTTTAATTATTTCCAAAGCTTTAGAATATCTTCTTTGCTTGATGTATATTTTTGCCAGACTTTCAGTTAAGAAAGCTTCATCTGTAGATTCGGTTAGAGGTGTTTCGGGGACATTTTTTGTGTTTTCCGGTTTTGCTGTGGCATCTATATCGGTAATCAGAGGATTCCCTTTTTCCGATTTTTCAATGAAAGAATCTATCAGGTCGATATTTTGCAATTCGTTTGAATTTGAAGTATCATTTCCGCTTTCAGTTTTGGAGAGAGATAAATAATCTGTTGTTGGTATTCCTCCTGTTTGAAGGATAAGCTGTTCGATATTTTCGGAAAAATTTTCATTTTGTGCCGACAAGAAAGAGTCTATTAGTGAAAAAGATTCCTTACTCTTTTCTGATTCGACATTTTGTCGGTAAAGAGAAGTCCATGATTGGCGAGCACCTTCCAATAAAAAAAATAGAGATTTGCGGTCACCTGAATAGATCGCATTTCTTTCAAGAGCTTCGGGGTAAAGAAGCGGCTCTTCTTTTTGTACTCTTTTTAAATATAAAAAACGAATGGCTTGAAAATAAGGATAATCGGATTGTAATGTACGCAAGTCTTCTAATGGTATTTGTGGAACACCTTCAGATAATTCTTTTCGTATTTTTTCTCCGTTTATCGACATAATTACCAACTTCCTACGGTTGCGTTAAATATTAGTTCCGCTAATTCATCTACAATTTGGGAGATCAACTCATCTTGGACTTGAGTCAACATCTGACTACTGGAAAAATCTCTATAAGCTCTAAAAGTTTGATCAACGTTAAGATTAGGATTTTTCGTATTAGTATATCTTACTTTTACCGAGATGGTCAGCCTTGTTTGTGATGCATAAGCATCTTCGGTTACAGCTTGAGGACTCAGGTCATAACCCGTAATTTCTCCTTCAACTTGCAGATCTCCTCCGGTTTTAACCATACTTAATCTGGTTTGTCGTGTATATATATCCTTCAAGGCTTCATTAAATGCAGGACCGAGAGGGGGATATACCAATGCTGCCCTGATCGGAAACTCGGCTACGGATATGGTTTTTGTCGTATTATAATCGATAGCTGCTCCGTTGAATTTGTAAGATATGGTACAAGAGGTCAATATGATCAGCAATAGTATGGTTAATCGTTTCATTCGTGTGGTTTACTCCAAATTATATTCTTTAATTTTACGGTAAAGTGTACGCTCCGATATTTTCAGTTCTTCTGCGGTTTTTTTCCGTTTTCCGTTATTCCTTTCCAAAGATTTCCGAATCATCTCTTTTTCTGCGTCCTCCAGAGATAGAGAAGTTTCTTCGAACTCACTTTCATCATGCACATCTTCTGTAGATTCTTTATCGATATGGAATGTCTTGACGGCGGGAACGGTCGGATGGGTTATTGCTGTATTGTGTTCCGGAGTATAAACTTTCAACCCATGTCCGTTTTCAGATGCCGCCAGATTATCTACAATGCTTTTCAGTTCATTCATCTCTTTACGCATTTCGAAGATAATCTGGTATAACATTTCTCGTTCATTTCCGAAAAGAAAGCCGTCTTTCCCTTCTGAACCGCTTACGACCGGTAACCGTTCTACATTATATGACGGTAGATATGACTTTATAATGTCGGCTGATACCTCACGAGAAGTCTCAAAGATGGATATTTGTTCTGTTACGTTTTTCAGTTGTCTGATGTTCCCCGGCCATCGGTAAGTCAGTAATAAATTTTTTGCATCATCGGTCAGTTGTATCGCCGGCATCCGGTATTTTTCAGCAAAATCATTTGAGAATTTTCTAAACAGAAGAAGTATATCATCCATTCTGTCTCGTAACGGAGGCAATTCGATAGGTACGGTATTTAATCGATAAAATAAATCTTCCCTGAATTTTCCTTCTGAGATCGCTTTAATCATATTGACATTTGTCGCAGCAACGATACGGACATTGGTTTTTTGAACTTTGGAAGAACCAACTTTTATGAACTCTCCGCTTTCCAAAACTCTCAATAAACGTGCTTGTGTCGTTAGAGGCAGTTCTCCGACTTCATCTAAAAATATCGTTCCTCCATCAGCCTCTTCGAAGTATCCTTTACGGTCGGCAAGAGCTCCGGTAAACGAACCTTTTTCGTGCCCGAAAAGCTCTGAGTCGATAGTTCCTTCAGGTATAGCGCCGCAATTTACCGCAATATAACGTCCATGTTTACGATGACTGTTTGTATGTATAATCTGAGGAAAGAATTCTTTTCCCGTTCCGCTTTCTCCGGTAATTAGTACGGAGAGATCGGTCGGAGCAATTTGTAAAGCTCGGCTGACAGCTCTTAATAATCCCGGTGTATTTCCAATGATGCCGAATCTTTGTTTGGCCTGTTGTATATCTGAGAGTGCGATCATATTTCTTAATTCTCTATTGCAAAAGTAGCAAAAGAGAGATTATAAGCCAAATGTATGCGATATATTTAACGGGTCGGTAATTTAAAATTTGTATAAACGCTTTATGTTCTGTATTTTTTTAGACGTTTTTCTAAATGGGAAATATATTCTTTATATTTTGTTGATTAGTAGGTGATTGTGTTTTGTTTGTATTTACATAATTTTTTTAAGGTCGAATAAAATCAAGCCTTTTTTCTTCTTCTGCGAAGAGAATTGCTGTATTTACTAATGCTAAATGAGAATATGCCTGAGGAAAATTACCAAGTTGCTCTTTTGTGTCGAAATTGATGTCTTCACTGAACAGGCCTAAATGATTAGAATAGGAGAGAACCTCATTAAATAGACAACGAGCTTCTTCTTTTTCACCTATGACGTATAATGCTCGGATAAGCCAGAATGTGCAGATTGTGAAAGCGGAAGATGGTAGCCCGAAATCATCCTCATTGTTATATCTGTACATCAGACCTTTATGAAATAAAGCTTTTTTTACGGCTTTTACGGTTTTATGGTAGCGTATGTCGTCTGCTTGTAGAAAGCCGTATGGCTCCATCAATAATAGAGAAGAATCTAAATATAGATTTTCATAAGTTTGTGAAAAACTCTGTATTTCTTCTTTCCATCCATATTTTAGAACGTCGGATTTTATCTTGTCCGCTTCTTTTTTCCAGCGTTCGCTATAACTGTATTTATCGAGCATGATTGCGATGCGAGAAGCCCTATCCAAAGCAACCCAACACATGACTTTAGAGGATACGAAATGCTGTTCTTTTCCTCGTATTTCCCAAATGCCTTTGTCCGGTTTATGCCAATCTTCGATGACTATGGCTATAATGCTTTTAACCATTTCCCAGATGTCTTCAATTTCATCGAGAGTGCCCGGCATTAATTGATAATACTGATAAATGAGGTCCATCAAATATCCGAACGAGTCGTTTTGCCGTTGATGGTAAGCATCGTTTCCTATACGTACCGGTTTCGAGTTTTTGTATCCTGAGAGATGATCGAGGATGATTTCTGTTAATTTACGTTCGCCTCTAATTCCATACATGATCTGAAATGATTCATGTTTGGCAACAAATGTTGATTGTATGAACTTCATGAATCGACGAGCTGCATCCGGATGTCCTATTTGGAATAATGTTTCGATAGACATAGATGCGTCGCGTAACCAGCAGAAACGATAATCCCAGTTTCTTACTTCTCCGATAGCTTCCGGCAAGCTGGTCGTTAAAGCTGCTAATACAGCACCGTTGTAGTATGACATTAGTTTTAAGATTAATAGGCTTCTTTCTATAATATCATTGTATATAGAATATTTTTTTGTTCGGTTTATCCAGTTAAGCCAATACACTAATGTCCTGCAATATTCTAATTTTTCTCGTTCGATGTTGACGGGTATGACTTTTTCATTATAGGATAAAAGGAGAAATTCATCTTTTTCTAATATGATTTCTTGATGATTTAAGATTGTTTCTAAAGGGAGCGATGAATATAGATATTGTCGGTCTTTGTTATTTTGGGAACTATAAGTTTCTATATATTGAGATGTCATGTTATAAATTACTTTACCTCTTGCATAGTCTGGAGCTGGGTTATAATCGATTTTAAATCGGGGATGCCCTTTAATGCGATTGATATAACGATAAATCTCTGCAGGACGGTAATGCTCATCTTTATTTTGGGAATGATAACACGGCATAAAATCGACAACAACGAATTCTCCTTCCTCTGAAGAAAAACGGGTAGATAGAATATTGGTGTGAGGTACGTATGATTGTGAAATAGAATATTTATTCGATACCTGAAATCCGAAATTACCACCATTTTTACGGTCTAATAATGCTGCAAAGATAGAGGGTGAATCGAATTCGGGGAAACATAACCATTCGATGTTTCCGGTTTCGGAGATTAGAGCTGCGGTACGGCAGTTTCCTATGACACCATAATTCAGATTACTCATATTTGTTTTTATTGTTTGTTGTTTGGAAGTAATTTTTTGAAGAAATTCATGATAGAAAAAATATTCTCCTTTCTGTCGAGATTTTTTTGTTGAAATAAATCTCGATGTATTAGAGCTTGGAGAAAAGGTATGACTTCTGATTGAGCAGTCAGATTATATCGTGCATTTTTTGATGCAGTTCCTATTTTTACGGTAACAGCTGTTGCCGGAAGAGCTTGGAACATATCGTCATCAGTCACATCATCCCCTATGGCCAGTATAAAATCGTAATGATCTTTTTGAAGCAGGCGGTTTACTTCAGAACCTTTGTTGTAATATGGAGATTTAATTTCGACCACTTTATCTCCTTGTAATATTTGTAATTTTTGTTGTAAGCATATTTTTATTAAAGAATTGGTTAATTGTTGAGCACGTAGTGCTCCTAACCAACTGTCTGTCTGTCGGTAATGAAATGCCAATGCCGTATCTTTTACTTCGAGGTGGGAACGGGGAGTTTTGGATACAAAAAGTTTTATTGTAGAGAGTAAAGATGGACTCCATTCGGTCGATTGTATATTTTTATTCCATTTCCCGTTTTCTTTATAAAATGCCCCATGCTCAGCGGCAAAAGATATAGGCAGTTGTCCCAACCATTTTTCTAAAGTCAGATGGTCTCTTCCGCTATTGATTACGATATGATTTTTTTTATCTTCCGCTAATTGTTGCAACAATTCTATCAGTTCAGGATCGGGTTTGGCATCTTCCGGACGATTTCGTATAGCGGTCAATGTTCCATCGTAATCAAGTAATATAAGGCGTTTATGAGCATGTTTATATCTCGATCGTATGTCGCTTATAACAGGACCTACAATGCGCTTTAATCTGAATCGTTGATTTTTGCTGCATATATCATTCCATTCGGTCATAAAATCTGCAGCCCATTTGTTAATAGTTTGATTAGATAAAATTGCCTGCATGTGATTAATTCTGTTTTTTTGTTCTCTTTCAGGCATTTCTAATGCTTTTACGATAGCTTGTTCTATTTCCTCAATATCGTTCGGATTAATTTGTATGGCATCTGTTAGTTCTACTGCACAACCGGCCATTTCACTTAGTATCAGTACTCCGGGATTGTTTTGTTTTGTTGCGACATATTCCTTAGCTACTAAGTTCATCCCGTCACGCAGTGGAGTAACTAATGCTATATCTGCAACAAAGTACATAGCGGCTAATTCTTCAAAAGAAAATCCATGATAGAAGTAGCATACGGGTGTCCAGTCTATTGTTGAATATTTTCCATTGATTGCTCCTATTTCTTCGTCTATTTTAGTTTTTAATTCTGCATATTGATTTACTTGATCTCTCGATGGCACGATTACCATCGCTAATGTCACTTTCCCAAGGTATTCGGGATGGTGTTCTAAGAATAGAGAAAAGCCCCATAAACGATGTAAAATTCCTTTGCTGTAATCTAATCGATCGACGGATAATATCATTTTATGGTTACCGAACAAATTTTGAAAGCGATTGATGGCTTTTTGTACTTCAGGATTTTCCGATACACTATGATAAAGATCATAATTGATACCCATAGGTAATGCTTCGACACGTATAACCCGATTTCCTATTTGAATTTCGTCTAATTGGAAGTCTATGTTGAGTACCCGTTCTGCTGCACTGATGAAATGACGCATATAATCGTGTGTATGGAATGCGATGAAATCAGCACCCAATAATCCTTGTAGAATTTCTCCTCGCTCAGGTAAAATTCTGAATAATTCGTATGAGGGAAAAGGTATATGGTGGAAATAACCGATACGCAGATGGGGCATGCGTTTTCGCAGCATGCCCGGTAGCAGCATTAACTGATAATCTTGTATCCAAACATAATCGTCTGCGGATACGATACTGCAAATTTTTTCACAGAAAAGAGCATTTACTTCTTGATAAGCTTTCCAAAAACAGTTTTTATATTCTGTATATGCGAAAAAATAGTGACATAAAGGCCAAATCGTACTATTACTATACCCTTCATAGTAGTTTTTATATTGATTGCATGATAAAAAGACGGGGTGAAAATTTAATTTTTCTAATTGTTCTGAAATGATCTGTTCGTCCTCTTTTTTATCTACACAAATACCCGGCCATCCGATCCAATGTTTCTCGTCGGTGGTTTTTAGAGAATTTAACCCTGTCGCTAATCCTCCTTCACTTCGAGAAAAAATGAATGTGCCGTTTTTCTCTTTACAGGCTTTGGCCGGTAATCTATTTGATATAATATATAGTTTCATATTTATGAATTGAGCAAAGGGTATGCCATATATTAATTTGTTTTATATAAATATCTGATATTTAGTATAATATGGTTATTTATTCTATAAAAATACCTTTTCAAAATGAAAAAGTGCTTTTCTTTTTGAAAAGGTTGTAGACAGGGGAAAGTAGTTGGTTTTGTAGAATTGTGGCAGGTTTAAATCAAATATAAAAATAGTTTAGGCTGTAAACAGGTGAACGATTATTAATAAATGCTGTTTTTGTGTTTTATAGAATTATATTTTAAATATAATTTTTGTGTACTAAAAATCGCTTTTAGATTGTTAATCAATTTTATTTATGTATTTTTGCCATGATTTTTTGACAATAAGTTACTAAAATAAAAAGATAATTTATTGTCGTGTGTATAGTTTTAGGTGTGAAATTCTTTATTTAAATTTATTTCTTTGAAAGCGAAAATTGTACATTGCCGTAAAATTTGTTTTATTTTACTTTGTTTGTTTTCAATCAATGGATATGCACAAAAATTGGCGTTGAAGACCAATTTAGTACAATGGGCGACTGTTTCTCCGAATTTAGGTGCTGAATTTGTATTAAGTAATCATTTATCGTTAGATCTTTCAGCTTCATTTAACGTTTGGTTTCCCGGTTCATCTTTAGATTTGAAGCATGTTTTAGTGCAACCTGAATTAAGGTATTGGTTCGGTAGACCTATGTCCCGGCACTATTTAGGAGCAACAGCTTTTTATACCAGTTACGATGCATTGCTGAAACGTAAATACTATTACGGAGATGCTGTCGCTGCAGGTGTAACATACGGTTATGCGGTAGTGATCGATAAACATTGGAATTTTGAAGCATCGGTAGGGATAGGAGCTCTTCGTTACCGTCAATATAAATATGCTAATACAGAACGTCGGCCTTTATCTGTCAATGATAGAGGATGGGCGCTTGTTCCTGTGAAGTTAGCTCTCTCTTTTGTTTATATACTACGCTGATTTTTTGTGTTTTGTGTTAACAATGCGGTGTATTTGTGGTAAAATATAATTAAGTGTACACGATGAAAAGTTTTATACAGATATGTTTTTTATCTGCTTTGATCTTCTTACTTTCGGGAGTTGATATTATTGCTCAAAATTTACGTGTAGCAGGAGTTGTCAGGGGCAATAATGAAGAGCGTTTGGCGGGGGTTACCATTATAAATAAAGAAACGAAAAATGTGGTCGGTTT
The DNA here is from genome assembly GCF_947855755.1 of uncultured Coprobacter sp. Lineage (NCBI taxonomy): Bacteria > Pseudomonadati > Bacteroidota > Bacteroidia > Bacteroidales > Barnesiellaceae > Coprobacter > uncultured Coprobacter sp. Next base: position 138,805 of record NZ_CANUAR010000001.1, on the reverse strand, counting down.
GACGGATGAAGATGGTAAGTATTCTGTTGTTGTACCGGTAAACGGCATTTTAAATTTTACATGTCTCGGATATGACGGGCAAGATATAAAGGTAAAAGGACGTCAGATAATTGATGTTGTTTTGGTTTCTACTGCGGTAAAAATACAAGAAGTTTCGGTCGTTGCAAAAATTAAGAATAAGGTTATTTTCGAGCCTTCCGAGATCGAGGTTGTCGGAAATTATTTTCATTTAAAAACTCGTTTTAAAGTACCTGCGGAGATGTTCTCCAGCAATACCCGACTTATCGTTCAACCGACATTATATAATATTACTCGTAAAAAGGGTGTTTTGTTAAAACCTGTGGTGACAGATGGGCGAGAATATACACTTACGCAGGAGCGTATGTATGAGTTTGATTTGAGAAACGATCCTTTAGAGCCTTATATACGTAAGAGTGAAATGACTAAGAACGGAGAATTGGTTGCATACCATGATTCTGCTTATATCGAAAATCTTAAAGAAGATTTTCGTGCCGATATTCGATTGTCTCTTGAAAATTATAACCGGATTTTATTTACGGATAGTTTTCAAATAGCTCGCGGGCTTGTCAATCCGCTACGTTTTTTTGAATATAAATTGGAAGCAAAAAATATTACGGATGAACGTTATTTCCCAAAACCCGAATTACAGCTGCGTAATGATAGAGGGGAAGTAGAACTTTCATTTTTACCCGGTAAGGCGGATATTAATGATAGAGATCCGAAAAATGCATCGGAATTGGCGAAATTGAGAGAACGATTGTCTTCTATAGAAACTAATCCGGATGCGAAATTACAGACTTTTTCTATCTTGGGTGTTTCTTCTCCGGAAGGACCTCATGATAAAAACCTTGTTTTGGCTAAAAAACGTATGGATTTGGCGGTAAATCGTATTTTATCGCATTTGAATAAAGAGACTCTGGATTTTTTGAAAATTCAGACAGGTTCGAAGGTTGAAACTTGGCAGACTGCAATTGAAATGATGAGACGAGATTCTCTTTTCGGGCAGGCTCAAGATTTACAAAATATCGTAAATAAATATCCCGATAGTCCGGATAAACAATGGCGGGCGATTATCAGGCTTCCTTATTATAGAAGTGTAATCGTACCGCACTATTTGCCTTTAATGAGACGGGTAGAGTATAATTTTGATTATTCGATATATCGTTTTCTCACAGATGCAGAGATCAAAGAACTTTATCTTAAAGATTATAAGCAGTTGTCACGTCATGAATTTTGGCGGATGTTTGAAATCGCTGAGTCGGATGAAGAGAAAGAAACGATTTATAAACAAGCCCTTGAAGTTTATCCTAAATTTATGTTAGCGGCGAATAATCTTTCGGCTCTTTATATAAATCAAGGTAGACCCGATGATTCTATTTTAGAATCGTTTATTAGTAAAGATGCTCCTGAAGAGGTCTTAACCAATCAGGCTGTAGCATTGTTGAGCAATTGGAAATATGAAAAAGCTGATTCTGTCGTTTCTTTGATTCCAGACGGAGTTTCTTCGGAATATTTAAAGTCTGTAACTCGTGCGTTAAACGGCAATTATGAAGAAGCACTGGCAACTTTCGGACAAGAAGGTGGCATTAACGAGGTGGTGTTGTTATTAGCATTGAAACGTAATGACGAGGCTTGGGAAAAGGCTCAGAATTTACCTGAAACAGCCCGATCAGAGTATGTTAAGGCAATAGCGGCCAATCGGTTAGATAAAGTAATGGATGCGATCAATCACATAGAAAAGGCTTTTGAATTAGATCCGTCCTTAAGAGATGTGGCCAAAGTGGATGCGGATGTGATGGATTTATTGTGATAAAGAACGTAAATAAAAGATTGAAAGTAATATTGCTATGTCATCATCGAGATATTTCTGGTTGTTTGTTCTGAGTCTGTTTTTCGTATCAGGATTTACTCAAGCTCAGATTAATGGATTGGATTATACTTTGCAGAAGCGACGTAAAGCCGAGAAGTTCGAATCCGGACGTTTTTCTGACCATATGTTCATATCAGGAGGTTTAGGGGCTAATATGAAGCTGAGCCGTGAAGCTTCCGGTATATATGTCGGTCCTTTGGCTTCTTTTTATGTTGGCAAATGGTTTACTCCGGTTATAGGTTCTCGTGTAGGATTAGACGCCAGTTATATGTCTGTTAATAATGGATTTACTGGGAATAAAGCCGGGATTATCGGCGTTAATTGGGATTATCTTATGAATTTGAGCGCATTTGCCAATCGATATAATCCGGATCGATTATTTGAACTGGTCGGTATTTTGGGTATTAGTTACCATAATGCGTTTCGTCATGCAAGTTATCGCCATGTGTGGGGACTGAGTGGCGGGTTTCAAGGTAAGTTCAGTTTATCACCTTTGGTAGATTTGTTTATCGAGCCGGAGTTGTCGATCTATCGAGATAATATCGATGATAGGTCTTCATGGCGTAAATATGATCTTTTCGGATCTGTAATGTTTGGGGTTTCATATAAGATGATTCCTGTCGAGAAACGTGTTACGACAGCATTTTTTCGTCCTTTCCGAAATAATATGTTTATATCCGGAGGGGTAGGTACTCGTGCATTGATTTCGAGACAAATGTTTTCTAATGGTATTTTCGACTTTTTTGGTCCGTCTGCTCAAGTTGCAATAGGAGGATGGATAACTCCGGTTTCCGGAATTCGTTTCTCAGCAGATGGAGGTTTTTCTGATTGGAAAGCTCCTGTGAACGGAGTGCATTATCGATTAAAAACTGTTGGGCTGAGAGCTGATTATTTATTGAATTTCAATACGGCTTTCGGGGGATACAACCGGAATCGTTTATTTGAAGTTGTCGGAGTTGCAGGAGTAGAAGGAGTTTATGCAAAGAAAAGCATGGATAAGGCGGCTATTGTTCCGGGTGTAGGAATTGGTTTACAAGGGAATCTTCGCCTGACGAAAGATATCGACTTTTATGTCGAACCTCGTATGTCATTTTATACGAATCGCTTAGCCGGAGGGAAGACTGTGTCGAAATTGGATGCTTTAGGTTCTTTGAGTGTTGGTATAATATATAATACGGTTGAACGGGAAATACGCAGAAACCAAGATAAATTCGTTAATAGCGTATTTTCTGATAATATGTTTATTGCTCTTAGCGGGGGATTAGGAAAAATAGTCTCCAGACCTAAGTTGGGACTTTCTACTCGGCAAGCTTTAAGCGCCAGAGCGACAATATCTTTAGGAAAATGGTTTACTGCTATTTCCGGTTTACGGGTTAATGGTACGGGGATGATAATCGGTTCGGCCTTTCCTGCAGGAAAAGCTACTCGTTACAATGCAATTATAGCAGGAGCGGATTATATGTTTAATATAACGTCTGTTTTTGCCGGATATAAGGAAGATCGCATATTCAATTTGATAGCAGCTGCCGGTCCTTCAGTTTTTTATCGGAATCAAAAAGTCTATCCGGCATTAGAAGCTGGTTTGCAGGCGCAGTTTAATGTTTCTTCTCATTGGAATCTTTTTCTCGAGCCTCATCTTCTTTGGGTTGCCGATCGAGATGCTCTTTCGGGATTATCAACGTATAAGACTGTTCTTCCAACCGTAAATATCGGTGTCGGTTATACATTCCGTGGATATGACCGGGAGACCAATCGTTCTCTATTTGAAGGGGAAAAAGGATCTTCTTATTTTGTTTCTGTTTCAGGTGGAATATCTACTTATGTCAATAATGAAATGTTTCGGAATATAAGCGTCGGACCTGTTGGCAGGATCTCATTAGGCCGATGGTTTTCTCCTTTATCGGCATGGCGTTTATCGTTATCCGGAGAGCAAGTTAAGGATCAAAGTGGCGAGTTTACTGTGCATGGAGGTCTGGATGCCGACTATATGTTGAATTTGAGTACTCTTGCTGCAGGATATAATCCGGATAGATTGTTTTCGTTAAGTGGTATTTTAGGGGCGAAATTAGGATTGGGTGTGACTTCCTTTTATAAAGAAATACGCTTTGTACCGGGAGTTTCAGCCGGATTGCAAGGGGCATTTCGTGTAACTCCTGCTTTGGATATATTTTTAGAGCCTCAAATTTCGGCATATTTCAATCGATTTGATGGACGCAGGAATCAGGTAGTTGCCGGAGATTTGCTTTTGGGATTGACCTACAAATTTAAAAATAGGGCGGAGCGATATTTAAATAAGGACGAGGTTGATAATTCAACGTTCGTTTCGGCTGGAGTTGGTACAGGCGTTTGGGGAAATACCGTTGTTTCCCGTACGGGAAAGGTAAAAAATAAACTTTCTTTTAATGCCGATGTATCGTTGGGTTATTGGTTTAATTCTATTTCTGGAGTTCGTTTGTCTTTCGGAACAAATACTTTCCGTCCTGCGGTATGGTATGATGCAGACAAGATGACAATTTTATCTTTACGCAGTGATTATTTAGTAAATCTGACTTCTTGTTTTTCGGGATATGATCCGGATAGATTATTTGATATGATAGGAATTGTGGGAGTCGGAGCTGCTTTTCCGACTAACGCTACGGATGCAAAAACGACATATACGGCGATTGTCGGTATGCAGGCTAAATTCAATATAAACCGTAAATTGAGTATATTTGTTGAACCGAGGGGATCGTTTTTCGGAGATAAAGTCGATGGAAAAAAATGTTCTGCTAAGTTTGATGCGGCGGCTAATCTCTTGGTCGGTACGACATATTCTTTTTAGAACCGATAAATAAGCCTGCCTAAATTTTCCAATAAGAAAATTTAGGCAGGTTCTAAAAACTCAGTTTTTATTTACTTTTCAATTTCTTCAAATATTCTGATGGAGATATTCCGAATTCTTCTTTGAAACATTGTCTGAAATAGACGGGACTATTCATTCCTACTCTGAAAGCTATTTCAGAAATCGTGTATCTGCCTTCCAACATTAGTTTTTCTGCGTTTTGCATTTTTATTTTTCGTACATATTCGTTTGTCGAAATACCGGTTAAAGCTTTTATTTTCCGATAAAGAGTGGATTTGCTCATGCATAATTTATCGGCAAGGTAGGCAACATCTATTTTTTCTGATTTAAGATTGTCTTCGATAATTTGTGTGATCTTTTGTATAAATTCATTATCAAGTTGGTTTAGGGATTCGTGAAGTATTATGCTTTTGTCGGAACTGATGTTTAGGTTTTTACTGAATTGATTAGCCAATTTTTTACGGGATTCTAATAAATTGTGAATACGGCTTCTCAATAAACTCGCACTGAAAGGTTTCGTCAGATACGAGTCTGCACCGGCCAGATAACCCTCTTCTTTATTCTGCAAAGAGTCCTTTGCTGTGAGCATTATAACCGGAATATGGCTTGTGCGTACATCTCCTTTTATAATTTTACAGAAAGTGATTCCATCCATACCGGCCATCATAATATCTGTTACTATAATGTCGGGGATCTGAGAGATTGCCGTACGATAACCAGCCTCACCTTCCTCTGCAGTTATGACTTCGAATGAATCGGAAAATGATTCAGATATATATTCGCATATATCGGGATTATCTTCTACTACTAATAAAATGGGTTTTTCTCCGGAAATATGGCTGTTGAGTATAATATCTTCGGCAGATTCTGTATCGAGGTTATCGTTTTGTTCTTTTTCTTCAGAGTCTGCATGAAGAGCATTCGGATATATGTTGTTTATAATAAGAGAAAACCTAAAACTGCTGCCTTTCCCGGGAATACTTTCTGCATGAATCTCTCCTTGATGCAGTTTAACGAGATTTTTTACTAATGCCAGCCCTATACCCGTACCTGATACATGACGATCGTTTTTGGCTTGATAATATCTTTCGAAAATGTGAGGTAGCTCTTCGGAAGAGATACCCTGTCCCGTATCGGAAACTCTGATTTCTGCATAGTCCGTATTATTTTTTCGGATAGTATAAAGAGATATATTGATATAACCTTTCTCCGTATATTTTATAGCATTTGAAATTAGATTGTCAAGTATTATCGTTATGATCTCTTTATCGAAATATAAGGGGAGAGGATCGCTTTCGATCGCAATGTTGAATTCAATATTTTTCTTAGGATTCAGTTCTTTGTATTTGAGACCGACTTCTGTAACCAATGCGGCAAGGTTATTTTTACTTACACAAAGTTTTTTGTTTTGTGTCTCTGTTTTGCGAAATTCGAGTATTTGGTTGATTAAATTTAAAAGTCGAATAGCGCTATTATGAATGATTGATATCTTTTTTTGTTGATGTGGGAGCAGATCTTTATCTTCTTGCAAATCTTCCAAAGGGCCTAAAATTAAAGTTAACGGTGTGCGCAATTCGTGTGTGATATTGGTAAAGAAACGTAACCGTTCGTTATTAAGTTCTTGTTCCTGTTCATGATTTTTTTTCTCCAGTTCATAAGAACTTTGCATATCTACTTTTTTCTTGTAAAGTCTGAGAAGGTAGAAAATAATGCTTACCGAAAGAATAAAATAAAGGATTTTAGCCCACCATGATAACCAAATAGGAGGAGTAATACATATCGGAAGAGTATTGATCTCTTCAGTCCATTCTTGGTTACGAATTCGAGTTTTTACTTGGAATTCGTATTGTCCCGGAGGGATATTGCGAAACAATGCTGTATTTTCGTCAACGGTGTACCAAGAGTCGTCAAATCCTTTTAGTCGGTATGCATAATCGACTAAACCGGCTTGAGAATAGTCCTGAATATTGTATGTCAAGTTAAAAGTATTTTGTTTATACGTTAATTCTATATCTTTATTGTTTTGTCCATAAAAGTTTATAGTATTATTATTTTCGTATGAAGACTGTCCGTCAAATATTTTCATTTCGGTAATGATAACACGAGATACTTTGCGCTTACTTAGTACGGCACTCGGATCGAAATAACGAGCTCCATTTATCGATCCGAAATAGATAATTCCATTTTCGTCCTTCGTTACGGCTGCACTGGTAAAATTGCCCATTGGGACTTTTTCGAAATAATTGTAATTTATAAATTGTTCGGTATTTGCTGTATAACAACTGATCCCGGCGTTGGTACTGAACCAGATATTCCCTTCATTGTCTTCGGTAATAGCTCGGATATGGGCATTGTGAATGCCGTCTTGTCGGTTATAAATTTTGTATTTCCGTTTTTCATTAGCGGTGAAACAGACTAATCCGTCTCCGGTTGCTACCCAGATTCTGTTTTTTGAATCTTTGAAAATATGATTTATACAATTAGAACAAAATCCGTTATTTTCATTGAAATGATCAATCGGTCGCATATCTTTTGTAAAAACAGACAGTCCCTGTCCGAAAGTGCCGACCCACATTTGACCTTTATCGTCTTGAACAAGACTACGTATCATGTTTTCGGGAAGAGAAGAATTTGCCGAAGTATAGTGAAATGTATTTTCTCGTGTTTGAGTATTGACGATGAATATTCCGGAACTAGTTCCTATCCACATGTTGTGTTCAGTATCTTCATAAAAGCAACGGGCATCGTGAGTAGGAGCTTCTTTCAGGTCGATATGAGAAAAAGTATTTTTCTCGTTATTATATACATCCACTCCCCCCATGAACGTTCCTATCCATATATTATTTTGAGAGTCGCAATATTCACTTGTAATAGAATTGTGTCTTAGTTTTTTGTTTTCTTCAGTGTAAATGGTTGTACGGTTACCTTTTTCAAAGACATTGATTCCTCCGCCATCAGTACCGATCCATAATTTATTATTTTTATCGGTACATAGGCTCAATACGATTCTGTTGTTGAGGTTGTTTTTATATTCTTTAATCGGGGAATAGCTGTAAGTTCTAAAAAAAGGCTGAATATGACCGATAAAGTCAATGCCTCCTCCATACGTTCCAATCCATATATTTTTAAAAGAGTCTTGAAATAAACATCTTACTGTCGAGTTCGATAAACTGTAATTATCGCTTCCTACTGTAAGATGCTCTGGATTAATCGTATTTTGTGACAGATAATATTGATGTTTGAGATCTATGATAAAAATTCCATTCAGTTCTGTGGCAATCCAAATTTTGTTATTATCCATTTGACGAATATCAAAAACGGCAGATATTGAAGGTGTGTTTATAAATTGACTTATAGAAAAAAATTGTTCTGTTTTCGGATCGAATAAGGCCGCACCTTTTTCAGTTCCTACCCAGATGTTATTCGAATTATCTTTATATATGCAATTAACTCGGTTCCCGGGTATGCTGTTTCTATTTTGGGGATTGTGTCTGAAATTCTTTACATGTTTGGATTTCAAAGAAATAATACTCATTCCATGTTCTACATGTCCGATATATATATTTCCGTTTTCATCTTCTAATACAGTCCAGGTATTGTTGGATGGCAAATCAGGTAATGTGTTGGTATTGAAATGAATGAACTCTCCGGTATTTTTATTGAAATATTCTATTCCCCGATAGTAAGTACTGAGCCATAGATTTCCGTCTTTTGCAGGGGAAATATGTGTGACATCGTTTGTTATGAGGCTGCTGGATATAGAATCATTATGTGTGAATACGGTTAATTCGTTTTTTTCATAATTATAAGCATTCATTCCCGCTCGTTGAGTGGCTATCCATATAATCGGTTCTGAGGGGTCGGCATAAATACAGTTCAATTCGTTCCCACTGAGATGATCGGTATGTTTATAATAATTAATAAAACGACTACCGTCAAATTTATTGAGACCTTCTTCGGTAGCAAACCATAAAAATCCGTCTTTATCTTGAGTAATATTTACGACATAGTTGTTTGATAGACCTTGTTCTATTCCCAATTGTTTGACATAATAGTTTTGGGAATATAAGAGGGTGGGAATAATAATGCCGAGACTTATCAATAGAATTTTCATGATATTATATGCATTTAAAATAAGTAATTATAGTGTTATATAATTATTTGTGATGTTTTTTTCTGGTTTTAGAGTCAGTCGTCTAAAATTTCCGATAAAAAAATATTATCAGGTCATCTTTACATTTTCTTCCGGTCTGTTTTTCTGTTTTCATTCGTTAGAAAGTTGAATATCTCCTTATAAAAAAGATTCTTAAATCAGAGCTGAGCCTTTCGATCGCTAATTTACAAATATACCGATTAATTTATTTTATTTCGATAATGATAAAAAAATATATTGCATGATTTACTGTCTATATTTGAATGATTTGGTATGTTGCTATTTTACAGAAAAAGAATATGTCGAAGTAGAAAATTTGTATATGCATGATTTGACGTCTGTTATTGCTTGATTTTTATTCCGTTGTTTTGTATTTAAGTGAATAAATTTGTATAACAGAGTTTTAGGTAGGAGTCATTCGCTTAAATATTAGATTTTTAAACATTGCACCCGTTTTGTCTCGGGTATGAGTTAAGCAAGTTCTATATTGTTTTACTATAATTTTTGTATCATGAAAAAAAATGTGAGTTTGTTGTGTGAATGTATCCCGTTTGTATGATATATTTCAGGGTTAGATGGCGGTCAATCGCTTTTGTTTCGGTAGTTACATTATTGAATATTTGGGTCTTCGCTAATGGCGATTATTTGTAAATGAGAGTTTTTATAGAAATAGTAATTAAAAATAAGAAATATGGATATAAAGAAACTGTTGATACTTATTGCTTTGATTTTACCGGGTTGGCTATTGGCTCAGAATTATGCGGATTATAAATTGTATGCATCCTATAATTTTGAACAAGGTACGGCGGAGGACAACCAGTCCAATACGAGCATGGAGCTAAAAGGGGCGAGGATCGTCGATGATCCTGTTCGAGGAAAGGTGCTTTCATTTGACAGAGTTAAGTCTCAGTATGCAGTGATAACGCCTGCACCTGTTATAGGGGATACGTTGTCGCTTTCTTTCTGGTATAAACGCAGCTCTTTCGATGACGATGTGCAATGGAAACAGATTTTTGAATTTTATAGTTCCACTAATGGCAGTAATATTTATTTGATGCCGATATATGATGATAATTCAAGTGGTATTGTTTCTTCTGCCAATAAGATCAATAATGGTATTTGGGAGCTGTTGTATGGTCCTCGAATAGAAAAGGATAATACATGGCATCATATCACTTTGGTAGTTGCCGGGACTTCTTGGAATTATTATCTGGACGGTAAGAAAGTAGGTTCGAAAAAGATCTTGGCTCCTATATCTTTGTTGGATCTGACACATCTTTATTTCGGTGTGAATCCCGATCGTTCACCGCGTCCAAATACCGGATCGATAGATGATATCAATATCTACCATTATCCGTTGAGTGCGAGCCAGGTAGCTCAAATATATGCGGGAGAAGCCATAACGGAACCTCTTTCGGAAGGCCCTATAACTTTCCTTTTCGATAATGATCTGAAAGAGGAAGGCGGACGCATCGCTATCGAGGGGTCAGGATATTCATTTGAAGAGGATTCACAGAGAGGCCAGGTCGTAAAGTTGGAAGCAGGCGGACAGTTGCAGTTTTCCGATAATATCATCCCCGATGAAGCTTCGACGTTGAATTTCCTGTATAAGAAAGAGTCTATTGACGATGCAGATCATGGCAAATATATTTATCGGGCTTTTAAGGATGAAAACAACGGCTACGGCCTTAAGATAAAGGTTGATGGGGACGCGGCCTATGTGGTTTTGGAGACTATTGTAGAAGGGGAGAAGACCGAGACGGTGGGCAGTGAGCTTTTAGAGTCCGGAAAATGGAATGCGATAAGTGTAGTGCATGCGGTAACCCCCAGAATCATTATACGCGTTTATCAGAACGGTAAACAGACCGCAGCGAAGGTAGCGGTAAATCCTTATAATTTGGGTTTTGATAAATGGAGTTTAGGTGGAAGTACGGCATCTGAGAGTGCCGGAGGACTTTATGATGAGTTGATGGTCGATGATTATGCGATGGATGTCGAAGATGTTGCCTATTACTATTCATCGATGCTTATGTCGCCGGTCGAGATAACTGTTAACTGTTCAAATGAATATCAGACAATACGAAATTTCGGATCGTCAGATGCCTGGAATGCCGATTGGTTGGGTCGACTTTGGCCTGAAGCGAAGAAAAATCGTCTTGCGGAACTGCTTTTCAGCAAAGAACTGGATGAAAATGGGAATCCGAAAGGTATAGGACTCTCTTGTTGGCGGTTCAATATCGGTTCGGGATCGGCAACGCAAGGCGATGATGCCGGAATGGGTGATTCGAAACGTACCGAGTGTTTCTTGAACCCCGACGGAACTTATACATGGGAGAGACAGACCGGACAGCTCTGGTTTCTTAGAAAGGCGGCTTTGGAATATGGAGTGGAAGATCTTTTGGGATTTATGAACTCTCCACCTATATATATGACGAAGCATGGGTATGCCTATAATAAGGACAATGGATCGAACTATATCCTTGCAGAGGATAAATATGATGATTATGCGTTGTTTACCGCAGAGGTTGTAGATCATTTTGATAAGGAGGGTATTCATTTCGATTATATCAGTCCGATGAATGAACCGCAGTATGCTTGGACTGGGGGGCAAGAAGGATCGCCGGCCACCGATCAAGAGATTGCGGATGTGATAAAAGCGATGAGCAGTGCGTTCGCAGAAAAACAACTGACAACGCAGTTGACTTTTGCTGAGGCCAGTTTTCTCGGTAGTGCAGAGACTCAGATTCCGAAATTTTGGGGAAATGAGCAACCGACGATGAAGGTTGCGGGATTACCGAATGTTTCTAATATCGTATCTGCTCATAGTTATTGGGCTGACAAAGATGCTCAGGGCATGTATGATACTCGCGTTAATTTTAGGAAAGCTATGGATGCAATAAACCCATCACTCGAATATTTTCAGTCGGAGTACAGTCTTTTAGACGGTGGGTACAGTTGGGGGCATCCAGGTTCAGAAGGGGGATTCAGTGAAATAGAATGTGCCATCTCCTTAGCCCGTATGCTGCATGTCGATTTGGTGGTAGCCAATGCTACCGGATGGCATTGGTGGACAACTTTTGAATCGGGTGATCATTATGGAGAAAGCCGCTTTGCTTTAATTGAAGCTCCGACAGTAAAAGATCTTAATGATGGTTTTATTCACGGAACAAAACTCCTTTATACATTAGGTCAATATTCCCGATTCGTACGTCCTGGAATGAAGCGGGTGGAAGCGAAACGGTCAGATAATTTAAGTGTTGTCGATGCGTTGAAGAACGATATGTATTCTTCGTACATTAATGAGGAAACGCAGCAAGTCGTAATTATTGCGACAAATTCGAGAACTGTGAAAAGGCCGTTTACGTTTAAGGTAGAGAATATATCAGGTAATACAGACTTGGAGTTTACGCCTTATGTGACTTCAGAGGATGACAATATGAAAGCTTATCCTAAGATTAAAGAAGGCGATGTGTTTACGATACCCCCTCTTTCAGTAGTAACATTTGTGTCGGGTTCAGGAGATATTTCTTCTGTTACAACGGTAAAAGAGGAAGATAAAAATACGGATATTCATATTCGGCCGAATCCGGTTGGGGATGAAGCTACGGTTAGCTGTGGGAGTTCTATAAAAAATGTCACTTTATATGATGTTTACGGAAAGCCCGTTTATCAGCAATCGGATATAAATGATAAAATCTGTAAATTATCTTTGTCGGGTTTGTTGGCTGGTATATATGTTATAAAAATAGAGACAGATAATGGTTATAATACACAGAAGGTGATAAAGAAATAATGGTTTTATAGACTGTTTAAAATTTTATTTGGAATGAAATTTTAAATGAACTTTTAGAATCCCGGAATTTCCGGGATTCTTTTATTATTTCTACTTCTAAACAATTTATCTCATAATTTGTTTTAAGTAATAAATCGACATTTATTTACATAATAAAAATAGAATTATGGGAAAAAAAGGAGTTGAAATTCTTACATTAGATGTAAAGAGTTTGATCGATGTTCTGAATCAGGCATTGGCAGAAGAATGGTTGGCATATTATCAATATTGGGTAGGGGCACGTGTAATGAAAGGTCCGATGCATGATGATATTGAAAAAGAATTATTGAAACATGCAGATGAAGAACTTGATCATGCAAAACTATTGATTGACAGAATTATTCAATTGGATGGGACTCCGGTTTTGTCACCTGAAGAATGGTTTAAATTAGCTCATTGTAAATATCTTCCTCCCGTAGATCCTAATATTGAGGCTATATTGAAACAGAATCTCGGATCAGAAAGATGTGCCATTCAGAGATACGAAGATATCGCTAATTTCACTAATGGAAAAGATTTTACGACTTTCAATATCGCTACTCATATTCTTGCAGAAGAATTGGAGCATGAAGAAGATATTGAGTCATGGTTGGAAGATATGCGTATTTTCCGCCAGGAAGTTTGCAAAGCTTAATATGTTGGGGTGTTTTTGATGAAGAAAAGACTTTGTCTGAGTGATCGGGCAGAGTCTTTTTGATATTGTTTGCAGATAAAAATCCTGATTTATTTTATGAATATGAAAAATAGTTTTTAAGTTTGTATTCGTAAGCTTTCTAATACGGAATAGAGAATGACCTTGATAAATAATAAAAATATATTTGTTCGTATATTTCGATTTTATGTAGACGGATTCAGAAATATGACTTTGGGTAAGACCTTATGGACAATTATTCTGATTAAATTATTTATTATGTTTTTCGTACTGAAGCTGTTTTTTTTCCCTAATATTTTAAATGCAAATTTCAATACTGATGAGGAGCGGGCCGAGCATGTAGGCATGGAACTTACGTTTCCTGTTCCTGAAAGCAGATAAATACTATAAATTATAAACGTCTAAGTTATGAATGATCTATTTTCTGTTGTAGATTGGTCGAGGGCGCAATTTGCTTTGACGGCCATGTATCATTGGCTTTTTGTTCCGTTGACGTTGGGGCTGGGAGTTATTGTCGGGATTATGGAGACAATTTATTATCGTTCTGGAGATGAACGGTGGAAACAAATGACAAAATTCTGGATGACTCTATTCGGAATAAATTTTGCCATTGGCGTTGCAACCGGTATTATTTTGGAGTTTCAGTTCGGAACGAATTGGTCTAATTATAGTTGGTTTGTCGGTGATATATTCGGAGCTCCGTTGGCTATCGAGGGAATTATGGCCTTTTTTATGGAATCGACTTTTATTGCAATTATGTTCTTCGGATGGAATAAGGTGAGCAAAGGCATGCATTTGGCTGCTACTTGGTTGACAACTTTGGGTGCTACGATTTCGGCTTTGTGGATATTGGTAGCCAATGCTTGGATGCAGTATCCGGCAGGAATGAAATTTAATCCCGATACCGTCCGCAATGAAATGGATAGTTTTGCAGATGTCGTATTATCGCCTGTTGCAATCAATAAGTTTTTTCATACCGTATCTGCAGGTTGGGTATTCGGGGCTATATTCGTTGTCAGTATTAGTGCTTGGTATTTATTAAAGAATAGAGAACGTTTTATGGCTGTCAAAAGTATGAAAGTCGCTTCATGGGTCGGGCTTATAGGAATGATTGTTGTTGCTTATACCGGAGATGGGTCGGCGTATCAGGTTGCAGAGAAACAACCGATGAAACTTGCAGCTATGGAAGGGGTATATCATGGAGAAAATAGACAGGGATTGGTCGCTTTCGGCATTCTTAATCCTGAAAAAAAGAGTTATACGGACAATATCGATCCGTTTTTATTCGAGGTGAAAATTCCCGGACTTTTGTCTTTCCTCGCTACTCGCCATATTGACGGTTTTGTACCGGGAATTAATGATATTATCGATGGTGGGTATGAGATGAAAAATGCAAAGGGAGAAGTGATTATCGCCCCTTCTGCGCAAGAACGTATCGAAAGAGGGAAATTGGCTATTAAGGCATTGTCCGATTATAAAGTAGCTCAAAAAGCCGGAGATAAAGCTGCCATGGAAGAAGCAGGGAAACGATTGGAAGAAAATTATTCTGATTTCGGATATGGGTATGTGACCGATATGGAACAATTGATACCGCATGTTCCTTTTGTCTTCTATTCGTTTCATATTATGATTACGTTAGCATTTTTCTTCATTGCGCTTTTTCTATTGATATTGGCTTATATCTCTAAAGATAAGTTGGATAAGGCCAAATGGGTACTATGGATCTCTCTCTTATCTCTTCCTTTGGGATATATCTGTCTGGAATCGGGATGGATTGTTGCGGAGATGGGACGTCAGCCTTGGGTGATACAGGATATTATGCCTACGTTTGCTGCAGTATCGAAAATTCAGACATCTGCAGTGCAGACGACATTCTGGATGTTTGCCGTTCTTTTTACGGTATTGCTTGTTGCCGAGATTGGAATTATGTTGAAACAAATAAAAAAAGGACCTGTTCAAAAATAGAAGATTATGGAACTGAATGAATTTTTTTACCAGCATTATTGGTGGTTTATTATTTCGCTGTTAGGGGCGTTATTGGTGTTCTTACTTTTTGTGCAGGGTGGGCAGACTTTACTGACGACTATTGCCAAGAAGCCGATAGAGAAGACTATGCTCGTTAATTCTTTAGGTAGGAAATGGGAGTTTACGTTTACGACTTTGGTGGTGTTCGGAGGGGCTTTTTTCGCATCGTTCCCATTATTTTATTCTACGAGTTTCGGAGGAGCGTATTGGTTATGGATGGCTATTCTTTTTAGTTTTATCATACAAGCTGTTTCTTACGAATATCGTTCTCGTAAAGGGAATCTTTTGGGAACGAAAGTATATGACATATTTTTATTGATTAACGGTGTTGTCGGAATCATTTTATTAGGGGTTGCTGTCGGTACTTTTTTCAGCGGTGCTGATTTCAAAGTTGATAAAGAAAATCTAATGGATATATATCAGCCTGTAATTTCTACGTGGGTAAATCCGTATCATGGATTAGAAGCGATAGCCGATTGGCGTAATCTTTTGTTAGGAGTGACTGTTTTCTTTTTGGCAAGAGTTCAGGCCTCGCTTTATTTTATGAATAATATTGCGGACGAAACGATCTTTAATCGTGCTCGTCGGCAAGTATTGATCAATGCAGTACCTTTTGTCGTGTTGTTTCTTATATTTGTTGGTGTAACGCTTACAGCCGACGGTTATGAACTGAATCCTGTAAATGGAGAAGTGTTTGTGAGAAAATATAAATATTTCTTTAATTTGATAGAGATGCCTTGGGTTGCGGTTATGTTTCTGATTGGTGTCGTGTCGGTATTGTATGCAATTATACGAGCAGCATTTTCCAAGACATGGATTTGCGGTATTTGGTATAGCGGTATTGGGACAGTGTTAGTCGTTTTGAGCCTATTCTTCTTGGCAGGTTATAATAATACTCCGTATTATCCTTCTGCTGTTGATTTGCAAAGTTCTCTGACGATTTATAACAGTTCATCGAGTCTCTTTACTTTAGAAGTAATGACTGTCGTCTCTTTCTTAGTTCCTTTTGTTTTAGCTTATATTGTCTATGCGTGGAGAGCTATGGACAAAAAGCCTATTACCGAACAGGAAATGGAGAGTGGGGAACATACTTATTAGAAATTTATTGTCTTAAAAAGCGGAATCGCTGAAAACTAAATGGTTTTCGGCGATTCCGCTTTTTAAGAGCAAGTATTTATCCGATTTTTATACCCGAAAATCCCATGAAAGCCATAGCTAAAAGTCCTGCTACCACTAAAGCGATAGGAATTCCTTGCATAGCTTTAGGAACTTTAGTCGTACTCAATTGTTCTCGGATACCGGCGAATAAAACCATTGCCAATGTGAAGCCGATAGCGGTCGAAATGGCGAATACGACAGATTCCATCAGATTATAATCTTTTTGTATTACCAAAATAGCAACTCCCAGAATGGTGCAGTTGGTGGTAATCAAAGGGAGAAAAACTCCTAATGCCTGATAAAGCGGAGGAGATACTTTCTTCAGAATAATTTCTACCATTTGTACCAATGCCGCTATTACTAAAATAAAGGTTATGGTCTGCATAAATTGTAATCCGGTAACATCCAGCAGATATTTTTGCAACAAGTATGTGACGATTGTTGCAATTGTCATTACAAACGTTACGGCAGCCCCCATTCCGATTGCAGTGCTTACTTTTTTAGAAACTCCCAAAAAAGGGCATATCCCTAAAAATTGTGCCAGTACGATATTATTGACGAATATGGCGGTAATGAATATGGATATATAGGTAATCATCTCTTATTTGGTTTTAAGTTTGTTAACAATGAGAATGAGATATCCCAGCACGATAAAAGCTCCCGGAGCAAGGACGAAGAGTAAAGCTCCGTATTGTTCGGGGAAAATTGTAGTGCTGAATATTTTTCCTGTACCTAAAAACTCCCGTACAGCACCTAAAAGAGTCAGTGCTCCGGTAAATCCCAAACCGATACCTACACCGTCGAGCATCGAATCGAATGCGTTGTGTTTTGCCGCAAATGATTCGGCGCGACCTAATACGATGCAGTTTACTACAATTAGAGGAATAAATAATCCGAGACTTGCGTATAGTGCAGGGACATAAGCTTTCATGCACATTTCTAGAATAGTAACGAAAGCTGCGATTATCACAATAAATGCCGGAATACGGATTTTATCGGGAATGAAGTTTTTTACTGAAGATATAGCTACGTTCGAACAAATCAGAACAAATGTTGTCGCCAGTCCCATTCCCATTCCGTTTTCTGCGGATGAGGTCGTTCCCAAAGTAGGACACATCCCCAATAATAGAACAAATGTCGGATTTTCTTTAATAATTCCGTTTAGTATGATGCTCATTTTATTCATAATATCATCTCCTGTTTATTTGGTATGCGCTTTAGATGATGCGCCGCTTTGTGCGTCGGTTCGATTCATATAAGCATTATAAGCTGTTTGTATGGCATCCAGAAATGCTCTTGAACTAATAGTTGCAGCAGTGATAGCATCTACGCTTCCACCGTCTTTGCTTACCGTCAAGCGGTCGGTTGCAGGGTTCTTACCTAAAATATTTTGATTGTTTTTGTCTGTTCGAAACCACTCATCCATTTTAGACCCTAATCCCGGAGTCTCTGCATGTTTCAAAACTCTATAATTACGTATTGAACCATCTGCATTAAATCCTACCATGATTTTTATTTCTCCTCCAAAACCCTTTTTCGTGATTGCTTCTACTGCCGCGCCGACTTTTTTACCTCCTTTTTTTGCCGGGAAAACGGTAACTTCCAAACTGTCCGCTCCGATTTTCAGCGAATATTTATCCTCGATCGGTGAATTATCAAATTCCGGAGCTACCATTTGTATGGCCTCTATTTGCTGTTTCTGTTCTGCTTCGGCAATAGGTTTTTTGGTGATGTTGTACACATATCCCAATGCCGCTCCGACAATCAGAGTGAT
The DNA here is from genome assembly GCF_947855755.1 of uncultured Coprobacter sp. Taxonomy (NCBI): domain Bacteria; kingdom Pseudomonadati; phylum Bacteroidota; class Bacteroidia; order Bacteroidales; family Barnesiellaceae; genus Coprobacter; species uncultured Coprobacter sp. The sequence continues at coordinate 120,478 of NZ_CANUAR010000001.1, read as the reverse complement.
GACCGTCAAGACGATAAGCATATTTAAAAATGTAGATTCTGTTTTAGCCATGTTTTACGACCTCCCCGAAACGTTTAGGTTTGACATACATATTAATTAACGGTGTGAAAGCATTCATAATCAATATAGCGAACGACATTCCTTCGGGATAGGCAGCCCATTGGCGGATAATGACCGTTAAAAGTCCGATAGCGACACCATAAATGATCATTCCTTTGGGCGACATTGGTGATGTAACGTAATCGGTAGCCATGAATATCGATCCTAACAACAGCCCTCCGGTAAGAAGTTGGGTCAGAGGATCTATGCCTATTAAAAGAGAGAAGAGTGCGACGGTTGCCAATATCGATACCGGAATGTGCCATGTAATGATTTTTTTCCATAACATATAAGCAAAACCTAAAAGTAGGGCGATTGCCCCGATTTCACCGAGACTACCTCCGACATTTCCGAGTAATAAATCTAAAGTCGTGTTTTCTATCGGCATACCTTGTTTTAACATACTAAGAGGTGTCGCACCTGTTGTCGCATCCAGATAATGTGTGTTGAACGCCTCCGGTTTTGGCCATGTTGTCATTTGTACGGGAAAAGAAATCAATAGAAATACCCTCCCTACTAATGCCGGATTGAAAATATTATTTCCCAATCCTCCAAACGACATTTTCCCGATCCCGATAGCGACCAATGCTCCTATGATGATGATCCATATCGGAAGATTTGAAGGGACATTGAATGCTAATAAGACCCCGGTAAGAATTGCTGATCCGTTAGAAATAGTTACTTTTCCTTTTAAAATGTATTTTTGAATCAGGTATTCGAATAAGACACATGCCAATACCGATGTAACGGTCACGATCAATGCTCCTAACCCGAAAAAATAGAGCGCTACAAGAAATGCCGGAATCAAGGCGACCAGAACACCGTACATACATCCTTCTACAGAATTTCCGCTATGAATATGCGGTGAAGGTGATATTATAAATTTTTTATCCATAAATTAAAGAATTTCTTTTTGTTATTTTTTGACAGCCCGGTTACGGATAATATTTCCGACTTTACTTTTACCTAAACGAATAAAATCGAGTAAGGGACGGTGTGCCGGACATGTATAGCTACACGAGCCACATTCAATACAATCCATGACGTGTTCTTTTTCCGATTTTTCCCAATCGGCAAAATCCGATAATTTCGCTAAAAGATTGGGTTCGAGTCCCATCGGGCAAACAGCTACACATTTTGCACAGCGAATACATGGCGACATCTTTTTTCTTTCGGCTTCTCGGTTTTGAATAAGGAGAATACCGGAACATCCTTTTGTCGTCGGTATATCTGTCGATACCACCGCTTTTCCCATCATAGGACCTCCGGATACGATTTTTTCGGTATCGTCAGGCAATCCTCCGGCAGCATCGATCAATTGTCCGATAGGAGTTCCTATTCGTACCAGAAAATTAGACGGAGATTCTAACGATTTCCCTGTTACGGTTACTATACGTTCGAACAGCGGTTTATTCTTTTGTATCGCTTCATATACTGCAAATGCCGTACCTACATTTTGTACTACAGCTCCGGTAGCGATAGGTAATCCGCCACTTGGAACTTGACGGCGGATAATAGCATCGATCAGTTGTTTTTCACCTCCTTGAGGGTATTTTACTTTTAGCGGACAAATTGTGATTCCGGGATATGAAGACACCAGACTTTGCATCTTGGATATAGCGTCTTTTTTATTATTTTCTATTCCGATTACCGCATGTTCTACTCCAACCGCTTTTTTCAATATCATAATTCCGACGAGAATCTCTTCGGTTTTTTCCATCATCAATTGATGATCTGAAGTGAGATAAGGTTCACATTCTACAGCATTTATAATCAGTATCGATGCTTTCGTTCCCGGAGGCGGAGACAGTTTTACTTGAGTAGGAAATGTTGCTCCTCCAAGTCCTACGATACCGCAATCACTGATTCGTTGTATTATCTCTTTGTCACTAAGAGTACACTCTTTTTTCAGAGTTTTACTGCGGTCAATGCTTTCTTCCCATTCATCACCTTCAACATCGATAAATATTGCCGGGCGTTTGTAACCTGACATATCGGTAATTTGATCTATTTTTGCTACTGTTCCGGAAACAGAAGAGTGAATATTGGCGGAAACAAAACCTCCGGCTTTTGCCAATAACGTTCCCACTTTTACCGAATCACCTTTGTTTACGACAGCTTGAGCCGGAGCTCCTATATGTTGTCCTAAAAGAATTACAGCTTGTTTGGGAAGAGCTGCCGTTTGTATGGTTTTTCCGGCAGATAATTTATTTTCCGGTGGATGTATTCCACCTATCCGAAATGATCTTAACATATATATTATGTTTATAATTGGATTCTGATTTGATAATTCATAATGGTTATTTTCAGGTTTATACTTCGGATGTTACCGTAGTTTCTGCCGGTTTTCGGAGAGGAAAGTTTATTGCATGAATTGCTCCGGTAGGACATACGGTTTCGCATTTACGGCATAAACGACATTTGTTATCATCTATATATGCGAGATTATTTTCTACAATAATCGCATCGAACGGGCATTCTTTAGCACATTTCCCGCAGCCAATACATGCGGTTGTACAGGCTTTTCGTGCTATGCCACCTTTGTCTTTGTTCATGCAACTGACAAATATACGGCGTGATTTAGGTCCTTTTTTCCGCAATTCGATAATCATTTTAGGGCACGCTTTTACACATGCTCCGCATGCTGTACATTTTTCGTCATCGATTTCGGGTAGTCCGGTTTCAGGGTTCATCTGTATAGCCCCAAAAGTGCAGGCTTTTACACAATCTCCGTTTCCCAAGCATCCGAAAGAACATCCGGTGTCGCCTCCGTAAAGTGAAGCTTCGATAGCACAACTTTTAGCCCCATCATAAATATTCGTTTTAACTCTGTTGTTACAAGTGCCGTTACAACGGATTACAGCGACTTTGGGAGTGTCTTCGATTACTTCTTTACCTAAAATTGCAGCAACTTTGATCATAACGGGAGTACCCCCTACGGGGCATAGAAGACCTTCTAATGATTCGGCTTTGACGCAGGCATCTGCAAAACCTTTGCATCCGGGGTATCCGCATCCTCCGCAATTAGCTCCCGGAAGCACCTCTTCTACTTGCCCGTTTCGAGGATCTTCGTACACCTTAAATTTTTGTGCGACAAAATACAGGATAACAGCGCTTATTGCCCCGATTGCTCCAAGTGAAAGAGTCGCGATTAATACTAAATTCATGTGTTTGTTCTATTTAAAGTTTAAGTCGTTCTGTTTATTCTTTCTCCAATGTGAATATGAAATCTTTTCTTAGTTTGCTTTTACGAAAATATAGAACTGTGTAATAGGGTATTAGAGCTATGATTGATAAAATACCGGATAGCAATTCATTTACAGAAAAAGCGTATGCAATGCAAAGTATTCCGAAAAGACAAAAAAACGGATATATGATTGCCAGCTTTAAAGCCTTTCGGCTCATTGTTTCGTTTCCGACTACAAAAACACGGTCTCCTGTTTTTATGTCGTATCCCGAACAAACTGTTTCAATAATTTTTTCTTGTTGATCTGCTATCGTACAAGCTGCTTTGACGTGACATCCTGAACATGCGGAATGTTGTATGATTTTTACATAAGCAATACCGTTTTCAATTCGTTCTACGATACCTTCGTGTTTTATAGTATTATTCATTTTGCTATCTCGACATTGCAATTATGGGGCAAATATAGAAAATTTTTATTTCTTTGTATCTTATATTCGTACAATAAATGTGTAAAAAATGACGATTTTTATTTGAGAAAATAATTTTAGCTTATATCTATATTATATTAAAAGCCAGTCTGAATTTTTTATCAGGTTATAAAAAAAGAATCCGATTTAAGGTTAAATTTACGGTATTCCATGAAAAAATATTCGTATCTTGCAACGTTTTATTTTAATAAATGATTTATGAGAACATACTTGGTAACGGGAGCAGCCGGGTTTATTGGTGCAAATTTTGTAAAGTACATGCTTAAAAAGTATGAAGATATTCATATAGTTATTTTAGATAAGTTGACTTATGCCGGTAATTTAGGGACGATAAAGACCGAATTGAAAGATCCTCGTGTAAAATTTGTAAAAGGAGATATCGGCAATGAAGAATTGGTTTCTTATATTTTTGCAGAAAATGATATAGATTATGTTGTCAATTTTGCTGCCGAATCTCATGTAGATAGAAGTATTACAAACCCTCAGTTATTTTTACAGACAAATATTTTGGGAACTCAAAATCTGTTGGAATGTGCTAAAAAAGCATGGATGACAGGTAAAGATGCAAATGGTTACCCGACTTATCGCGAAGGTAAAAAATATTTGCAGGTATCTACTGATGAGGTATATGGATCATTAAATAAAGATTTTGTAGATCCTCAGCCTTTGGTTATTAAAGATGAAGCGGTGAAGTCTGTTGTGAAAGGACGTTCGGCAATACATACCTACGGTAAGTATTTTTTTACGGAAGAAACACCTTTAGATCCGCGTTCTCCATATTCATCTTCAAAGACAGGTGCCGATTTGATTGTTAGAGCATATCATGAAACATATAAATTTCCTGTAAATATTACTCGTTGTTCGAACAATTACGGTCCGTACCATTTCCCGGAAAAATTGATACCCTTGATTATTAAAAATATTCTTGAGGGTAAAAAGCTGCCGGTATATGGTAAAGGTGAGAATGTTCGCGATTGGTTATATGTCGAAGATCATGCTAAAGCAATTGATATGGTATTGAATTCGGGAAGAATAGGAGAAGTGTATAATATAGGAGGATTTAATGAAGAACAAAATATCAATATTGTAAAGCTGATTATCGATACTGTCGTGCGTTTAATGAAGGAAGAACCCCATTATCAAAAAGTTCTTAGAACCGATATTTCGAATATAAATTATGATTTGATTATTTATGTGGGAGATCGTTTGGGGCATGATATGCGTTATGCGATAGACCCTTCGAAAACAGCGAAAGAATTAGGCTGGTATCCGGAAACTCCATTTACAGAGGGGATAGAGAAAACGATTCGTTGGTATCTTGAAAATCAGGATTGGGTTGAGGAAGTAGCCAGTGGAGATTATCAAAAGTATTATGAACAAATGTACGGACATAAAGATTAAGAAATGAAAGGGATCGTTTTGGCCGGAGGTTCCGGAACACGTTTGTATCCGATTACGAAAGGAGTTTCAAAACAGTTATTGCCGGTATATGATAAACCGATGATATATTATCCTATTTCGGTATTGATGTTAGCCGGTATTCGGGATATTTTGATTATTTCTACTCCATTCGATTTACCCGGATTCGAACGTTTGTTAGGTGATGGATCTCGGTTTGGCGTTCATTTTGAATATGCCGAACAACCGACTCCTGACGGTTTGGCGCAGGCATTTATTATCGGAGAAAAATTTATAGGTAATGATTCGGTCTGCTTGGTGTTAGGTGATAATATTTTTTATGGACAGAGTTTTTCTGCGATGTTGCATGCTGCTGTTGAAAATGTCGGGAATGGGTATGCTACGGTATTCGGATACAGAGTCAGTGATCCCGAACGATATGGAGTTGCGGCTTTTGATCCAGAAGGAAATGTAACTTCTATCGAAGAGAAACCCGAAAAGCCGAAATCTAATTATGCAGTTGTAGGACTTTATTTTTACCCGAATAAGGTTGTAGATATAGCTAAATCGATAAAACCTTCTGCACGTGGGGAACTTGAAATAACTTCGGTAAATCAAGCCTTTTTAGAAACTGAAAAGTTGAAGGTACAGTTAATGGGACGAGGGTTTGCATGGCTCGATACGGGAACACATGATTCGCTGTTCGAAGCATCGGCTTTTATAGAAACTATCGAACATCGTCAGGGATTGAAAGTCGCTTGTCTGGAGGAGATTGCATACAGAAAAGGATGGATCTCGAAAGAATCTGTGTTGCAACAAGCAAAACCTATGTTGAAGAATCAGTACGGGCAATATATGATTAATCTTATTAAAGATGAAGCCGATGGGGTTGGAGGCCGTTAAAATAGTCGATTTGCCTAAAATTGTAGATGCGCGTGGAAATCTTTCTTTCATAGAAGAATTTCGGCATATTCCTTTTCCTATAAAACGGTCTTATTGGGTGTATGATGTTCCCGGCGGTGAAAAGCGAGACGGACATGCTTTTATAGAGCAGCAAGAGTTTATTGTGGCTTTGTCCGGTAGTTTCGATGTCATTCTGAATGATGGACGGCAAGAAAAGGTATATCCTCTGAACCGTTCTTATTATGGGGTGTATGTTCCCAATATGATTTGGCGCAGATTGGAAAATTTCTCTACCAACTCTTTAGCCTTGGTACTCTCTTCGACTTTATATGATCCGGCAGACTATATTGAGGATTACGATCTATATTTAAAATGTCTTGAGCATGGATAATATATTTGTAATGAGTAGAGTCGGTGATTGTCAGGTGATAGAACTGGACAAACATTCTCGCCCCAATGGGAATATAACGGTCGTAGAAGACAACATAACCGTGCCGTTCGATATTCGTCGTGTTTATTATTTATATGATGTTCCCGGAGGAGAAGAACGGGGAGGACATGCCCATCGTGATTTATACCAGTTGATCGTTGCTGCCAGTGGAAGCTTTGATGTTATTTTGGATGATGGGAGTGAGCGTCGTATTGTATCGTTGAATCGTCCTTATTACGGATTATTGGTACGTCCCGGAATTTGGCGTGAATTGAATAATTTTTCTTCGGGAGCAGTTTCTTTGGTATTGGCTTCCGAATTGTATGACGAAAATGATTATATTCGAGAATATTCCGATTTCTTAAAAGAGAAAAAGGTTTCGTTGAGTAATGTCTAAAGGGCTCTTAACTTCCTTTTTAATTATAGTTTTTATGGTATTAGTGTGGGCTGATACTATTTTTGTGAAATAGCTTTGAGAATTTATATAACAAGTATCCCGATATTGCTCCTGCAATGGAATAGGACATTTTTGTTCCTTCAAAGAAGTTTTTAATTAGTGAGTCGAAGTTTATATTATAGTTGATGTGGAGACTTATCCACCATGGGATATGTGTAACAACAATACCTGTTAATAATGCATATAAAATTGTATTTGGTTTAAGGAATTTATTGGTCATTGCACAAATAAGATAAGTCAAGGCAACAAATAGTAAACCCCATATAATTTTTGACTTAGTTTCGAAAATCGTTAAACCATACGATATTAAGATTGCAACTATCACAAGACTGATGATACTTATAACTCGCTTTTTCATAATCATGCTATTGGAGATTTGCAAATACCATTACAATCAAACTTTTACAATGTTTCGTTATTGCAAGAAATAGATATATTGATTTCAACATTCGATCTAAATGTACATAAAAAATTCAAATTTATATACAGATAATTTTATTATTTTTATATCCTTCAGAGATGATTTTGAATTGAATAAAATAATATTTGCGGTCGTTGTTGGAATAATTTAATGGAGTAAAGAGGTGTGAGGTTCAAGAACTTTTTGCGCTAAAGTTCTTTGAACCTCTTTTTTTACTAATTTTGTGCTCCCAAAATTAGGAGTTATGCAAGAGCAATCTTTCCCAAACGCTGCTGAGAGTACAGCTTTTCGAGTGTTATTGGCATTGGGCCTTTCTCATTTATTGAATGATACATTACAGTCTGTAATTACGGCTGTATATCCTTTGTTGAAAGAGAGTATGGCTTTGAGTTTTGTCCAGATCGGATTCATAACATTGGTTTACCAGATCTCGGCTTCGGTGTTTCAACCGTTAGTCGGGTTTTATCTGGATAAAAAGCCTAATCCGTGGTTCTTGCCGATCGGGATGAGTTTTACTCTTATCGGACTTGTTGTTTTAGCTTTTTCGGGAACTTTGCATCAGGTTTTATTCTCTGTGTTTTTGGTGGGTATAGGATCTTCTATACTGCATCCGGAGGCGTCTCGTCTTACTTCTTTAGCTTCCGGTGGGAAGCGAGGACTTGCCCAATCGGTTTTTCAGGTCGGTGGGAATATGGGAAGTTCATTAGGTCCGTTACTTGCTGCGTTGTGTATAGCACCTTATGGACAGCGTAATATTGTGTTTTTTGCTCTATTGGCTTTATGTGCCATAATTGTAATGATACCCATTTGCCGGTGGTACAAAAGAAAACTGAAGGCTTTACGGTTAAATAAGGATGGAATGAAAACTGAGGTTGTGTCACCGTTATCTCGTAAAAAGACGATATTTTCGTTGTCGGTTTTGTTGATTTTGATTTTTTCCAAATATGTTTATTTAGCAAGTATAACCAGCTACTATACATTTTTTCTAATAGAGAAATTCGATGTAACTGTTCGTGATTCGCAATTCTTTCTGTTTGCTTTTCTGTTCGCTTCGGCGCTCGGTATTTTGTTGGGAGGGCCGGTCGGAGATAAAGTAGGCCGGAAATATGTAATCTGGGTTTCTATTTTAGGAGCAGCACCTTTCAGTTTGATTATGCCTTATGCAAATCTTTTATGGACTTGTATTTTAAGTATCCTTATCGGATTGATTCTTTCTTCGGCTTTTTCTGCCATATTGGTTTATGCTCAAGAATTATTACCATCTAAACTCGGCTTGATTTCGGGGCTTTTTTTTGGTTTGGCTTTTGGTATTGCCGGAATTGCTTCGGCCGTTTTAGGAGGTTTGGCAGATAAATTCGGAATAGAGTATGTATATCAGTTGTGTGCTTATATGCCTTTATTGGGATTGATTGCTTGGTTTTTACCGGATATACGTAAGATAAAAAAATAGAGATGTATCTTTGGGTAATTATATTTGAATAATCCTTTAAGATACATCTCCGAGCGAATTATTCTTTTTTAGCTCCGGCTTTAATCCATTCTTTCAATAAAGTTATATCGTCATTTTTTAAAGAAGATAAGGTCGTATGGTTTGTTTTGGTAGCTTGAGCGTCTGTCAGTACCGTAATAATAAAACTGCTGTTTGGAAGTCCCGGTTCGACTAACATTTTATCCGGATGGGTTGAAGAAGCTTTATTTACCAAAGCATCGTAACTTTTATCTTCCGTAAGATACAAACCTCCGGCACCGCCATGACAGGCAGAACATTGGTTAAATACCTGTTCCTGGATGCGGTTATATTGTACAAGGTTTACATTCATATCAGATAGGGATATGTTTGTTTCACTACCGGGTAATTGTTGTTCATTGAGATTACAGACCCATTTTCTGTTATTCATGATCGATACGGCAATATTCTTGGCTTCGAATGGCACATTGTGCATAAGATAAGTACCTGAGCCTTCGTCGTTTTTTTCCAGCAGTAGAGTAGTTAGCGGAGTATCCTCGTTATCACCGAAAGATGTGAGTTTCAGTTCATATTCTTCGGGCCATGCATTAACACCGGAGAAATGGAGCGTTACGTTTACATTGCGTCCGCTGTACTCTTCTTCCTTAGGATATATGTCTCCACTGTCACAAGCTGAAAATGCAAGTAATCCTGCTATTATAATAAACGAATATTTCATTTTTGAAATTTTTAAAAAGTATATTGCAACATTACTGTGGCGCTGTGCATTGCCATTCCATTATCGTCCATGTCTCTGTCGAGTTGAGTTTCATGTCCCCAACGACCTATGTATTGGTACATTGCTTGCAATTTTAGATTACACCGAGAAAAGAAATAGTTGAGACCTACGGCAGGCATGTTCAAGCTTCCGTCTTTATCTGTTCCGTTTCTGTCAAAAAAGTCGTATCGTAAAGCTGTTTGTAGTTTGCTCGTGACAAAATATCCTCCTTGTATATAAGCTCCCCAAGCTGTAAAATCGGCTGCAGATTGCATTCGTTTAGTGAAATTCATACGCAACATATAAGCCTCGCCCGATATATAAAATCGGTTTTTTAACCATGCGAATTCAAATCCGGCACGCAAATCATCGCTACTTTCGTCTTCGGCTTCTACATTATAATTTCCCGAAATGGCAAATAAAAGTTTGTTGTTGTGCAGATCGTCCGGATTTCCTTGATAGGTCGGCATCGGACCGAACGGCATATATGCAAAACGTGCGGCATATAAAAGAGACGGGATTCCTTTATGATCATCGCTTGTCGTTTTGGTTGCAGTATTTACGTCTATTCCTGTCCCATTAAATACGCCGACCTGATATCCCCATTTTTGTTTGATGAGTCCGTGTAGTTCTATTCCTAAGTCGAAGCCTGTTGCAATATTGGGCTTTACGGCATTTAATGATTTGTCGAGATTGACTCCTGTGGTTAGAGATGACGGTAATACCGGGAAAAGCGTTTCTCCTAAAGTAACTAAGTAAGCTTGATTATAAGGCGTTTTAAATTTCCCTGCACGTAATTGCAAGGCCTCTTTCATTTTTACATCGAACCAAGCTTGTTGTAACAATGCTCCTCCGCTTTGGGATGCGTTCAGGGCAAAGTTGAATGTCAGCCTGCCAAATGCCCTGCCTGAAAAACCTATGATCGCATTTGGTATGGCAAACCCCGAATTTGCGACTTTATCCTGATCTGCAAGATTTAAACCTTCATCATCATAATAATTAAATTTTCCGGCTATTTGTATGAGAGCGTACGGTTTAAATAGAAATTTTTTGTTTTTTGTTTGAAAGCTGAATCCTTGCCTTCCTGCCGAAGAAATTACTCCGTTATCGATATCGTTATCGTCAGTATTATTTTGAGCTGTTACCGGAATTATTAAGAAAGAAAATAACAGCAGAGTTATACTTAATTTTGAATAGATATATTTCATAATTTGTAGATCGTAATAAAATGAATGTTTTATAAACTTTCGATAAAAAGAATCAGTGCGTCCCGGTCTTCCTTGCTCATTCTTTTGAACAGTTCGCGCGATACGGCACCTTCGCCCCCGTGCCACATGATCGCCTCTTTTAAGTTGCGTGCACGTCCGTCATGTAAGAATTCTGTATGTCCGTTAACCACCTCTTGTAAGCCTATACCCCATAATGGAGTTGTCCGCCATTCAGCTCCGGTTGCCAGACCTGCCGAAAGGTGGTCGTCTAATTCGGGTCCCATATCGTGTAGAAGATAATCTGAATATGGGTGTATAACCTGATTGCAGAGCCAAGGCAGTCGAGTGCCGTTAAGTAATAAAGGCGCATCTGCACGGGTGTGTAGAGTAGGCATATGGCACAAATCGCATTTTGCTTTATAGAAGTTTTCTTCACCTTTTTTTACTTCGGCGTTATTGACATATCTTCGGGCAGGTACGCCTAAAGCGTGCAGATAGAAATCGACATATTCCATATCTTTCGTACTTATTTGTATCCCCTGTAACCCGTGAGGCGATTGGCTTTGGCCTTCGCAAACTTCTTCAGGATAACGGTCATTTGTAACACCCAGATCCGAAGAAAAGCCGAGTTCTACCGTCAAGTCCAAATGATTGGCTTTATTTCCGGATACTCCGATTTTTCGTACCCCTTTTTCGGTTACATAATTTAGTTTTCCGCTGATTCCGTATTCCGGGTAATTACTTTGGGCTGCAATTTTTATGAGTTCCGTTTGGCTGAGTGCCATCATTTGTCCCATCCCTACATGGCGCAACGGAATACGAGGACTTATATATAGGTCTTCGGGACGAATACTATCGGCATACCATTCGGTAACTCGATAATGCGGTGTTTGTAGTTCATATTCTTCTCCGTCCGGAAATTTGAACTTTTCTGTTGTATATGTTACAGAAAGTTTTCCTTCAGCTTGGCTACCCACAATGCTTTGATCATGCAGTACGCGCCCGTATTGGCGAAAATAACCGCCATCTTTACGAGTTATGTAGATTAATATGGAGGAAAAGCCGTTTCCCGAACCTCCATGAGTAAACAAAGTTGAAGAGGTTCTTCCTGCATTATTATGGCAGCTTCCGCAAGAATAGCCTCCATATATCGGTCCTAATCCTCCTGTAGAAGGATCGTTCCCGCTAACCCTGGGGTCATCATATAACATATCTCCATTGGTGAACATTGTTTCCAGATCGCCTGTTACCCAGTTAGCTTCGGTGTCGTATGCACGGCTGGAGGATGAGAATATTGTAGAAGTTCCGGCGGACAGTTCTTTATAACTGGCTACAGTTCCGTTCGGTTTCAGTATTACCGTGTCATCGAGAGCTTCGCTACAACTATAGAGAAGCATTGCCGGGACAATAGTCTGGGCAATGCTGAGTACAAGGGGAAACGAGAACAAATTTTTAAAAAATCTGTATTTTGTCATTTTAAGAATTCAAAAAATATTTTTAAAGAACACTTTTAATTTTTTCAAGTGATTTATTCAATTCGGCTAATTTATCCATTGCTGTATCTATTGTTGCAACTTTTCCTTTTGTGACTTGATCGCGGAAGGGTGCTGGAATGTCCCGAATCGCTTTTCTTGCATCAGAAATCGCTTTGGTTATTTCCGCATCCAAGTCACTATTTTTTGATGCTACATAAGCCGACATGCTAGTTTCTGATTTCCGGGTTGCCGCCGGTCCTCCCAAATAAGAATTCTCAATACTGATTATGTTATTTTCATAATCGTCCAAAGAATTGAAACTATACCATGATTCTACGGCATATACATCTTGTTCGCGATAAGGATTTCCGATTTTTTGTGTTCCTACCTCATTCGCTATGTTACACAATCCGTTATCGATTATTTCTTCAAGTACTTGATTTTGAGTTTTATATTTTTGATACATGTTCGGATTTCTCAATAATTCGGCAAATCCATCTTCTCCTCCGGCAATTGTGATTTCATCATTTTCAATCAACTCTGCATCGCGTTGATCGCTTATTGCTTTTTCACCGTGCCATTCTGCCCAAAGACGTACGGTATCATCCAATAATTTTTTTGTTACATAATAGATATACTCTTTTTGGCGGGAAGAAATGGATGAAATATCTCGGGGATTTCCGTCTAAGAAAATAAGATATTCAAGTGTATGAAACCCTGAATTGTCTTGTGCGAAAGTTTGTTCCGCGATGTTTTGGCTACTATTTAACAACGCCTCTATATTTACTTGGTCGAGAGGCCATGAGTCTAAAGATGGGTCTATGCTGTAATTAGCTGCCGGACCATATAGAAATCCCTCGCTCAATTCCCACGGTTCACGGGCATTTCTCCATGCCGCACAAACAGCATTGAGCTGATCTTGTGTTGCTGTTTCGCTTTCGAACATAACGGTTACGGCGTCCATCAGATCCCATACTTTAGCTTTCATGTCATCGTAAGTAGGCAATACGGTAAGATCGATATAATCATTGATAAGGGCGGTTTTAACCGGATCCATAGCCGAATCATCCACTGTGTTATCATTGTTATTATCATCACTACATGATGATACGGCAAATGCCATAGAGCTTATGAATAAGCTCATTACTAACCAATTTTTCTTTTTCATACGTTTTGTAGATTATTTATTAATTTATTTTGTTATTTAGAAAAGAACCAACCGATATAAGCTAATCCTAATGATATAGTACTTTCATTATTGAAACGTCCTCCTCCGATCCATCTGCGTGTATAGTCTGCTTTGGCAACGAGATTGGGGAGTATATAATAGTTTAAGCCTGCAGTAATAAGATCTACTTTATAACGAGGATCGGCAGAAATACTGCTTGCTGTTTTGTGCATCGAATTATAATATTCGTAACGTATAAATGGAAATAAATTGAATTTGTGGTTAAAAAATGCACCGATGTTGTATCCTACCTCTGCACCGTATGTCAAAACATCTTTTGCAACAGGGGTTTCTGAATATCCCAGAGCTGTGGGATTTCTTAAATTTTCTTTGTAAATAAGGTCGCTTTCGGTCAAATTTCCGTATATAACGTTTGCTCGTGCAATAATATCGCGGCTGTAATATTGCGCATCGGCAGATAAAATGGTGATTGCACCTTTTATCCCTTCCATTCGGCTCGGTTTAGTCGAGTTTTTGGCGGTGCTTGGAGTATAATATGCCGATATACCGAATCTCGTATTTTTAACGCCCGAATAATCTACCCGTGCTGCATATGCCGGATTGGTCATATTCGGTATTTCGAATTTGTTCTGTTTTCCGTTTTTAATCCAATTGGCAGCATCGAATCCGTTGGGATCTAATCCGCTGATGACCATTGCTTGATAGTCGAAATCTCCGGCTTTTCCCAAAATGGCGATCCCGGTTTCATGCCAAGTAGACGGGATTATCTGTGTTTCGCCTTCCGGTCGTGTAGCACCGAAAAAGAATATCGGTTCGTGATGTGCATTTGTCAATCCTATAGGAACGATCATGTGTCCTGCTCGTACGGCAAATGCCGGATGAAATATTTTAGTAATGTGGAATTGTTCCAATGCGACTTCTCCACCTTTTTCTATTTCAGCTTCGTATTCGCCTCCTTCAGTGTATTCATGTTCTATACTTGCACCCGTACCTCCGTATTCGAATTCTATTTCAGCAGATAAAATGATAGATGGAGTAAATTTGTAATCGAAAGCTAATACAAAACGGGGAAGCGATATAGAAGATCGTTTATCACTCGGAGAGCCAGCTCCGCCGTTTCCAAAACGATATGGGCCATAATCCATATGTTGGAAAAGCATTTCTCCGTAACTACCGACTCTGAATTTTTTATATTCTTCGTGATTTTTTACTTTTGTAGTATCGTTATTTTGAAAATTTCGGGCTTGTATTCCCTGACATAAAAGCAGAATAAGGAATGTTAAAGTAGTAAATCTTTTCATTTTTTTTGACGTTTTTACAGGAGGCAAAGGTATAAGTGTTGTAAAGTGTTGACAATACCTAAAAATAAGTATTGTCTTATTTTTTCTCATTATAAATCGGGATTCTAATGGGTCATTATTTGTACTGAAAAAACTTTGTTGAAATACCTATAAATAGGGATTGTATTTTTAGCTAATAATCCGTTATTTTGCGCCTGTACTTAAACATATAAAAGTGAAAATATGAGCGATAACGTTCCCAAATATAAAGCGACGGATAAGATGAGCGATCTTATTTGTGAAAACTATACTCTATTGATGGTGATGAGCCGTTTCGGTTTGCCGTTAGGGTTCGGGGATAAAAATGTAAAAGAGGTTTGCGATGCTTGTAACGTAGATTATAAAACGTTTTTGGCAGTCGTCAATTTTATGGATACCGAGCAATTTGTTGTCGGAGGCACAGATCTTTCTATCCAAGCATTAATGGAGTATCTGAAAAATTCTCATTCTTATTTTCTCGATTTTTGTTTGCCGGCAATTCGCCGTAAGTTGATTGAAGCCATAGATTGCTCCCAAGATGGTGTCGCTATTCTGATTTTGAAGTTTTATGATGAATATGTTCATGAAGTGCGCCGGCACATGGAATATGAAGACAATATGGTTTTCGGATATGTTTCATCTTTATTAGAAGGGAAGAAAAAACCCGATTATAATATATTGGTATTTGCTCGAAAGCATAATCAGATAGAGACGAAACTTACCGAACTGAAAAATATAATAATCAAATATTATCCGGCGGAAAAAAGCAATAATAGTTTGAACTCTGTTTTGTTTGATATTTATTCTTGTGAACAAGATTTGGCATCACATTGTAATCTGGAAGATTTGTTGTTTGTCCCGGCTGTAGCCCAACTTGAAAAAAATTTCGAGAAAAATGAAAAATAATGAAGCAATAAGGATTGCTATTGCTGAAAATTCTGTAATTATTCGGAATGGCATGACCGCAGTACTCAAACGTGTTCCGAATTTAAAAATACAGCCGATGGAGGTGTTGAGTACAGATGCTTTGCAAGAGTTTATGCGGATGCATACACCGGACATATTGATTGTCAACCCTGTATTTGACGGATATTTCGATTTGAACCGATTTAGAGAAAATCCTCGTACTTCTCATATTAAATGCGTTGCGCTGCAAGGCTCTTTGTTAGATACAACTCTTTTGAATAAATATGATGAGGTTATTTCTATATTCGATGATATGGATACGATAACCGGAAAGATTCTTCAATTACAAAAACATTCCGGAAATGAAGATGTTGAAGAAGAATCTGAATCACTTAGTTATCGGGAGAAAGAGATCGTGGTTTGTGTTGTTAAGGGAATGACTAACAAAGAAATTGCATCAAAATTGTGTTTGTCTATCCATACCGTTATTACTCATCGTCGTAATATTGTACGTAAATTGCAGATACATTCTCCTGCAGGATTGACGATTTATGCCATAGTTAATAAATTGGTTGAACTTGATGACGTAAAGAAATAAACAATTTTCCATGAAAATCCGTTTAATTAGAAGATGTTTCTATTTTTTGAGGAAAAGTAGTGGACTATTATCTGACGAGTGAAAACGTAAAAAAGATCTGAGAGGGTTATCTTATTGAAAAATTGTTTTTTTAGAACTGAGACATATCGTTGATTTTATTGTGACTAAACCTCCTATTATTCAGTATTTTATGAATGAGAGAGATAAAATACCATAAATGTGGTATAGGATGAGTTTTTCTTAAAACCTACCTTTGTCAAATATGATATGATAATTGTTAAATGGAGAATGATATGGCAAGAATAGCTAAAAGTTTGACCGAATTGGTCGGGAATACACCATTATTGGAGTTTTCTAATTTTAATGCAAGTAAGAATTTGCAGGCGAAAGTAGTAGGTAAGCTGGAATATTTTAATCCCGCAGGTAGTGTGAAAGATCGTATTGCTTTGGCAATGATTGAGGATGCAGAGACACGTGGAGTCTTAAAACCGGGTGCTACGATTATAGAACCGACCAGTGGAAATACCGGAGTCGGATTGGCTTTTGTATCTTCTTCTAAAGGATATAATCTAATTCTCACAATGCCCGATACTATGAGTATTGAACGTAGAAACTTGCTCAAGGCATTGGGGGCTCAACTTGTACTGACTCCCGGAGCAGAAGGAATGAAGGGGGCTATCGCCAAAGCAGAATCTTTAAGGGATGAGATTCCCGGATCGGTTATTTTGCAACAATTTGAGAATCCTGCTAATCCGGCCGTTCATCGAAGAACTACTGGAGAAGAAATTTGGAGGGATACTGATGGTAAAATCGATATATTCGTGGCTGGAGTAGGTACTGGAGGAACAATAAGCGGTGTCGGAGAAACATTGAAGAAGCATAATCCTGCGATAAAAATTGTTGCAGTAGAGCCTGCGGATTCTCCTGTCTTATCTGGAGGAGAACCCGGACCGCATAAAATACAGGGTATAGGAGCTGGGTTTATTCCTCGAACTTATAAAGGGGAAGTTGTTGATCAGATTATTCCGGTACAGAATGACGATGCTATACGTACCAGTAGAGAATTGGCAAAAAAAGAAGGACTTTTAGTCGGAATATCTTCCGGAGCAGCAGTTTTTGCTGCATCTGAATTGGCGAAGCTTCCGGAGAATGCCGGAAAAACTATCGTTGCATTACTTCCTGATACCGGTGAACGTTATTTGTCCACAGTCCTTTATGCTTTTGAAGAATATCCTTTGGATTAAAAGGTAAATAGCAGGTTCTAAGGCTGTCTTCATGACAGCCTTATTTTTTATATGCAGTATTCTGCCATGTCGATTATTCCGGCACGAAAGGCATACCGGGTTGCTTCATGTATATTGTTAACGTTCAGTTTTCGGAATATATTCTTTTTGTGAGTAATAATGGTATGTACGCTTGATATGCGGATTGCCGCGATTTCTTTAACGGATTTTCCTTGTGCGACCAGTTTTAGTATTTCTATTTCTGTAGTGGTTAATAAAGATTGTTCGGTGATTCCTTGTTCTGTATTATTTTGCAGTTGATTTTTTGATTGAGCACATAGATATTGTCTATCGGAAGTCGTATGCTTTAAAGCATCAGAAATTTCTTGAAATGAGGAATTTTTGAATAAGATGCTGAATGCCTTATCAGAATAAATATTACGGATAAATTCGGTAGTAAGTTCTTCGGAAAATAAAATCCACCGGACATGAGGGAATCGTTCGTGCAAGTTTATCAATTCTTCGACTCTTGAAAAATCGAAAAGTGTATAATCTAAGACGATTACAGCCTGAGAATCTTTTTTCAATAAGTCCGGTAATTCTCGTTTTGAATATATATGTACAATATTTTCGGACAGATGTAATTCCCGTATTATGAAATTTAATCCGGCTCGTGTAATGTCTTGATTATCGGCCAGTATGTAATATTTTTGAGGCATGCTATAAGTTATCCAGTTTATTCGAATCTTTCGTAATAGGCCCTTTCAAGTTGTTGCAAAGCACGGTTAAGAATAGCTCGTGGACATGCGATATTCATACGCATAAAACCTTCTCCTTCTTTTCCGAACATGCTTCCGTCATTCAGAGCGAGATGAGCTTTATCGACAAAAAATTCGACCAGATCTTTTTGTGACAGGTATAATTCTCTGCAATCTAAAAAAATTAAAAAAGAGGCCTGTGGAATTATAGCCTTTATACGGGGCATTTTTTCTTTTAGATACTGTTCGGTATAAATTACATTTTCTTGAAGGTATTCCAATACTTGTGATAACCACTCTTCTCCGTAGGTATAGGCCGCTTCTACACTCCTGAACGCGAATACATGTCCTTCGGTAAGATCGCTTCCTTCTGTGAATTTTTTGAATTTTTCTCGAAGGAACTCGTTTTTTATTATGCAAAATGAACTGGCGAGTCCTGCCATATTGAATGCTTTACTGGGCGACATGAAAACCAGCGAATTATCTGCGGCTTCTTTTGATACTGAGGCGAAAGGGATATGCTGATATGGCGGGAAGGTGAGATCTGCATGGATTTCGTCCGAAAAGACCAGTACGTTGTTTCGGGCACAGATTGAGGCGATCCGTTTCAACTCTTCCCTGCTCCACACCCGTCCGCCGGGATTGTGGGGGTTACAAAGAATAAAGGCTTTGCAGTCTTTTATCTGTTTTTCGAAATGTTCGAAATCGATCTGATATTGTCCGTCTTTTAAAATCAATGGACAAAATACGACCTCACGGTTTTCATTTTCCGTAACTAAAAAGAACGGGTGATAAACAGGAGGCATTACCAATATTTTATCTCTTGGTGAAGTAAAACATTTTATTGCGAAAGCAAGTCCGGGTACGATACCCGGAGTATAAGAAATCGATTTGCGTTCTATATCCCAATTATACCGTTTTTTCAACCAACCGATAATTGCCGAATAATAAGAATCTGGTTTGCTCGTGTAACCTAAAATCGGGTGTTGACATCGTTTTTGTAGTACCTCCATAATAAATGGAGGTGTAGCTAAGTCCATATCGGCAACCCAAAGAGGAATAAGATCATTTCTTCCCCATCGGATAAGCAACGCTTCTTGTTTTATAGCATCTGTATTGTTTCTGTCTATTATTGTATCAAAGTTGTATTTCATAATAAGTCGATTTTAATACAAAGTTTTGTTATTTTGATTATGTGAGAGGTTTATCTTCCGAATGAAAGCTTTTATACAAAACGTGTCGGCATAAACGATTCTCGGGAACTACATTCGGATGATCGAATTCTCCGATTTTTTGTAGTCCTATTTTTTGCATGATGCGTTCTGATCGTTTATTGATAGCAGCAGTGAAAGAGTATATCTCTTTAATATTTAAATTAATAAATCCATATCGAAGGCATGCTTTGGCAGCTTCTGTTGCATAACCTTGATTCCATGCATCTTTTATAAGTCTCCATCCGATTTCGATACAGGGGGTAAAGTTAGCAGGAAAACAAGCTTTATGCAATCCTGTATATCCGATAAACTTATGATCTGATTTTCTTTCTACGGCAAACAGTCCGTATTTCGCTTCATCGAGCTCTTTGCAAATACGTTGGTAGAAGTCTGTAGATTCTTTACTATCCAATGTTTTTGGGAAAAACTCCATTATCTCCGGATCTTGATTCATTTTAATGAAGATCGGCAAATCATTTAAATTCCATTCTCGTAATAAAAGCCTTTCTGTTTCTATGTATAGTTTCATAATTAATATCAGATAATTTACAAACTTACGTTTTATTTTGAAAAAACAGAGAAGTTTCTTTTATAAAAAAATAAGGAGTATGTCAAGAATAGGACTTATATCCTATTTAGACATACTCTTTACTCAGGCAGATCTGTTTAAGAAGATTAAGAACCTGTTTAGAGCCTGTTTAAATTTTCCGATAAAAAAAGTACTATCAGGTCATTTTTGCGTTCTCTTTCGGTCTGTCATCCCGTTTTCACTTGTCAGATAGCCCGCTATCATCCTCGTAAAAACAGAAAAACATACTCGGAAGAAATTCTCAAAACCGACCATAGTAAAATTTAAACAAGTTTTAGAGTCGGTTTTTATTTACTTTTTTCATGAACAGAGTCGATTCCTTGTTGTACTTTTTCTTTGACGGTGTCAGCAGCTTGTGTCGCTTTCTCTTTTACTATATTTGCTGCATGTTGGGCTTTTTCTTTCAATTCTTGAGTTTTTTCCTGAGCCTTTTCTTTTATTTTATCGGCAGATTTTTTTGTTTTAGCTGTGGCCACATTTGCGGCATCTTTAGTCTGTTCTTTTATTGCATAGACTTTTTGTTCCAGTTTTTCCATATTTGTTTACTATTTAGAAATTAATCGATATAAATACAATATGAAGTTTAAAAATGTTGATCCGGTTAAAGTAAATTATAGATCTTTCTGATTTACTTCGTTTATACCGGACAGACTCTAAGAGATTTATTCTTATATCTGTCTTTTAGAAATAGTCAACAAAATATCGGTTATGCTTGTTATCTGAAAGTGAAAAGAAAAATTATTTATTAAATAATCTGTGATATGGAGACAATCTTACATTTTTTTCGTACCTATCCGGAGATGGCTATATTTCTTACAATCGGCATTGGGTTCTGGTTGGGACAATTGAAATATAAATCTTTTTCTCTGGGGACGGTAACATCTGTGCTCTTAGTAGGTGTGGTAGTAGGACAAATGGATATTCCTATACCAGGACCAGTAAAATCGGTTTTCTTTTTATTGTTTCTTTTCTCTATTGGTTACAGTGTCGGTCCTCAGTTTTTTCAGTCATTGAAAAGCGATGGTATTCCTCAAGTCATATTTGCCTGTGTACTATGTATTCTCTGTTTGGGCGTGACTGTTATTATAGCCAAGATATTGGGTTATAATCCCGGAGAAACCATCGGATTGTTCGCCGGAGCTCAGACAATCTCTGCTGTAATCGGAGTCGGGACTGATACGATCGGGACATTGGGTGTTTCAGAGTCAGAAAAACAAGCTTGGTTGAATATTATTCCTGTTTGTTATGCAGTGACCTATATTTACGGAACAATCGGTTCTGCTTATATTTTGGGGACATTAGGACCTAAAATGCTGGGTGGGTTGGAAAAAGTAAAACAGAAAACCCGGGAACTTGAAGCTCAAATGAGAAAAGGTTCTATTGAAGATGATCCGGCTTTGATCGACGCCAATCGTCCGGTTGTTTTTCGAGCTTATTGTGCTTGTAGTGATTGGTTCGATACACAGAGAACAGTTGCCGATGTGGAGAAACAAATGCAAACTTTGGGACGGAGAATCTTTGTAGAAAGGGTTCGCTCTGCAGGGAAAATAGTAGACGCGACTCCTGATCAAATCATTCATAAAAGCGATGAGCTTGTTTTGAGCGGAAGACGGGAGACTGTTATAGAAGATGAAAGCTGGATCGGTGATGAAGTAAATGATCCTGAATTGTTGACATTTCCGGTTGAAGATATTTTTGTCATGCTTACTCAGAAAACGGCAAAAGGAAAAACGATAAGAGAATTGCGCCAACAGCCGTTCATGCATGGCATTATTATTAAGAAAGTAAAAAGAACAGGGGTTGAATTACCTATTTTAGCAAATACGAAGTTGCAAGCTGGGGATCTACTTGAGATTGTCGGTATGGCAAATGATATAAAGCAAGCTTCACCGAAATTGGGATACGTAGATCGTCCGACTAATAAAACAGACCTTATTTTTGTCGGTTTGGGAATATTGATCGGTGGTATTGTCGGAGCATTGACTATACGTTTAGGTGGTATTCCTATTAGTTTAAGTACCAGTGGCGGGGCTCTGATATCGGGTTTGTTTTTCGGATGGCTGAGAACCAAACATCCGACCTTTGGCCGTATTCCTGATCCAGCGGTATGGATTTTTAATAATCTCGGATTGAATATGTTTATTGCAGTAATCGGAATTACTGCCGGACCTACTTTTTTATCCGGAATAAAAGAAATGGGATTCATAATTTTCTTTGCGGGTATTTTGTCCACTTCCATACCGTTGATATTAGGAATATGGATCGGTGACAAGATATTTAAGTTCCATCCGGCCATTAATTTGGGATGTAATGCCGGTTCTCGTACTACGACAGCGGCTTTAGGTGCAATACAGGAGTCGATAGAGAGTACAGTCCCGGCTCTCGGATATACGGTAACGTATGCCGTCGGGAATACTTTATTGATTCTTTGGGGAGTGGTTATCGTATTGCTGATGTCGTAAATAATAAGTGTAGAATAATATTGATAATTTAAATTTGTAATATGGATTGTAAAGAAAAATTACCTTCGGCTTTAATGAAAGGATATAGCCGGAAGTTTGAAAAAGGACTTGAATCGATGAGTCCGTTCGAGATTAAGAATAAGTTAATAGAGTTTGCCGAAGAACATACTCGAAAAGCTTTTTGTTTATTTCTAAATGCCGGGCGAGGAAATCCTAACTGGATCGCGACAGTCCCTCGTGAAGCTTTCTTTTTATTAGGAAAATTCGGACTGGAAGAGTGTCGTCGGGTATTCGATCTCTCTGAAGGGATTGCAGGTATTCCTGTAGAGAAAGGTATTGCTAAACGTTTTGAAGATTTTATTCAGCAGCACAAGACTTTGCCGGGTGCTGATTTGTTGAACGAGACGTATCGTTATTTTGTCGATAAGAAAAAAGTCGATCCGGATTCGTTGATACACGAATGGGCTGAAGCGATTATCGGAGATCAGTATCCTGTACCTGATCGTATGTTGAAATACGCCGAAATGATTGTACACGATTATCTGTTACAGGAGATGTGTGATCGTCAGCCGGTAAATTTCAAATATGATCTGTTTGCTACGGAGGGAGGTACGGCAGCTATGTGTTATATTTTCGATTCTTTGCAAGAAAATCGTCTGCTGGACAAAGGTGATCGGGTCGCTCTTATGACACCCATATTTACCCCTTATATCGAAATTCCGGAACTTGATCGTTTTCAGTTTCAGGTGACTAAAATTCAGGCAAGTCAAATGACTGAAACAGGACTGCATACTTGGCAGTATCCTGATTCGGAGCTCGATAAATTGAAAGATAAATCGATAAAGGTTCTTTATATCGTCAATCCGAGTAATCCGCCCTCTTATACGTTAGACAAACGGTCTTTGGATAAGATCGTAGATATTGTCAAGAAAGATAATCCGCATCTGATGATTATTACGGATGATGTGTATGGGACATTTGTGCCGCATTTCAAATCTTTGATGTATGAATTACCATTGAATACATTGTGTGTATATTCTTTCTCTAAATATTTCGGAGCTACCGGATGGCGCTTGGCGGTAATAGCATTGAGCGAGAATAATATTTATGATGAGATGATTGCTGCGCTTCCGAAATCGGATATTGAAGATTTACATAAACGTTATGAATCTATAACTCTTAATCCGGAGAAGCTTAAATTTATAGATCGTATGGTAGCGGATAGCCGTATGGTGGCATTGAATCATACGGCAGGACTTTCTACTCCGCAGCAAATGCAGATGGCTTTTTTTGCAGCTTATGCTCTTTTTGATAAAGAAGACCGGTATAAGAAAAAGATGCAGAAAATAATTAAAGAGCGACTGGATGCCATGTGGGAAAATACAGGTTTCGAGCTTGTTCCTGATCCTTTGCGTGCCGGATATTATTCAGAAATAGATATTATGGTATGGGCGAAGAAATTATACGGAGATGAATTTGCTTGTTATCTCGAAGCTAATTATGACCCTCTTGATTTTGTAATTCATTTGGCGAAAGATACTTGTATAGTGTTGCTTAATGGTAGTGGTTTTGATGGCCCTGATTGGTCGATACGTGCATCTTTGGCCAATCTCGATAAAGATGATTATAAGAAGATCGGGAAAGGAGTACGGCTGATATTGGATGAATATGCTTTAGCATGGAAAAAGGCGAAAGGTGAATCGAAATGATTTTATGGAAAGAAGGGAGACGGAATTTTCGTCTCCTTTTTTATTATCTTTTTTGCTTATAATATTTTGTTTTCAGTTTTTGAAATTCCGGACATTCTTTGATATCTTTTAGCCAGATGTTGAGACTGTCGAGAAGTAAAGGCGATGTGAGTCGTAAAGCCCAAGAGCGGAATTGTGTAAAACTTATATCGGTGCTGAAATCGATTTCCGGATAATGCTTACTCATTTCTCGGGCAATTGTTTCGTCGCATACGGCAAATTCGATTTCACCTTTGGCGACCATAATAATTAATTGTTCGTCACCGTATGTGTTTTCTTCATTGACATAAATCGTATCGCCTATTTCATGTGCTAAATTCATAATCCGCAAACGGGTAGGAGCGTCACTGATAATGTTCAGATGTTTTTGAGCCAGATCAAGTTGATTTCGTATAGGATCTTTCCCATTATTATATTCGGCTTTTCTTTGTACTAATACTTGTTTGTTGAGTAGGATAGGATCGGTGAATAGAAAGTTTTCTTTACTGTCCGTAGTGACAGGAATAGGACGGCCGATAATATCGTAGCGGTTTTTCTCGAGACCTTCTACGCTTTTGCTTAAACTGACTTCGGGATATACTTTTACATGCAGACCGCTCCGCTTGGCAATCAGTTGAGATAATTCATAATCAAATCCCGATATGGTGTCATCAGATATGTAGTAATTTATCGGAGTATAGTCTGTTACAATCCGTAGTGTGTCTTGCTTGATTTCCGGAATATCTCTCGGAGTATATGACGGAACGAGTATTTTGGTACGTATCATGTACATAATGAAAAGTACCATAACCAACAGAACGATATAGAGAATAAACCGTGTTTTGTATTTCATATATTCTTTTTTTGTCTCTATAAAGGTTTAATTTGCAAAATCGACTGAGACTCCGAATTGTAGTGTTGCAGGGTTTATTGGGTAATGCAACATAGAAAAATAGTTGTTTCCGCCGAACATTCCTTGATTGAAATTCGAGTATAAAACGTAAAAACGCACCATTTTCAATTTCATGTTTGCATAAACATTCATCATCGGATAATTACCTATTTTAAATTCTCTTTGGTTATAAAACGATAGAGTTGCCGGTTGGTATCCTTCTGCATAATATTCGGTGTGATACCGACAATCTACGCCTATTTGGGTATTCAGTACCTTCGCTATTGGAAAAGATAAATACAGATTTCCGTATGCGCTGAGGTCGGGAAGGGGAATGATAGAAGGTTTACTCGATTTTTGATAAACTGCTTCGAGATCTAAATTGAGAATACCGACTTTGAATGATTGGTTTAGTTTGGCACTGAAAATTTGCATGATCGAACTTTCTTGACGAGGCATACAGTTTTCATCGAAATAGACATAGTTTTGGACGTTTTCTACACCGACGTTCAATCGAGTGCCCCAACGTTCTACTTCAAATTCTCCTCCGACTCGAAAATTCCTGATTTTATTAAAGTCGTTGTTCCATATAAAATGGTTAGAGACGTAGTGTTTATAATAGAATGCTGGTTCGAGATTTTTGAAAAATCCGTAAGCGCGTAATTGCACCGTGTCTTTAAATAAGGGAAAGCGAGTCTGTATTTCTCCATTCACGTCAAACGATCCTACTTCCGGACCGGTTAATCCCAATCTTCCGTTTACAGTATAGGTCAGTATTTTCCCTTGCCGTTTCGAAACTTCAGCGCCTATCCATAATAAATTTTCAGTGTAATATCGGCTTGATGATCGTCTTATAAATGTTACGGGTTCTCCGAGTACCGGTGTTTCAGGTGCGAAAGCGAAGGCTGAAGGAACAGTATCCGGCATTAGCTTAAATTGGCGAATTTCGTATGTCATATAAGCCGCCAATCCCATTTTTGCATATTTGTTGAAGCCTTCGAGCAGAGAAATTCCCAATGTATTTTTGAGAGACCAATAAGAAGTTGTGTCGTTCGATCCGTTTTTATTGAAATAAGTATTTTTGAAAAATTTTTGATCTTCGTCTGCCGAGAGGTTGACAAAACGACGGAAATTTCGATTGTATTCTATTGTATGAATAAAACTGGTGACAGGCACAAATGTCTCTATTGTTGTCGTATCTTTTGTCTCTGTTTTATAAAAACCTACATTATAACGTTGTGTGGCATAATAATTTTGTCCTCTCACACGGTTGTATGCATCGCTTAGGTTGATCGGAATACTTTGTGAATCGATACCCGTTCCTCCATCCATTTCGGTAGGATGAAGGATGTAGTTGTCGTCAGCAAGCCCTCCGTTTTCTTGACATACAAAATTGTATGTGTTGAACATTACTTGTAGTTGATATTTTTCTCCGATATAATTAGATGAAAGTTGCCAAGAAAGCTCGTTTGTTGCCTGATGATCATAACTTCCCCGAGAATAGAGATATTGAATATTAGCCCCGAATCCTAATCTGGCATTTACATTTCCTGAAAAGACGGCTTTTAGGTCGTCTTGTTTTTTCACTTTAGAACCCCCTGTAAGGTAGGATAAAAGTGTCATGGGAATGCGGGTGTTATAAAAGTCGAAATTTTCAGGGGTTGTTATCCATGGATAAAAAGGAGCTTTAAATATGAACTGAGGCATCTGCGGGCGATCGAAAAATATTTTTGAATATCCCGGACCTCCTAAATTTCCGGTATAACCGTAAGCAGTCGAATATGAAGAGGGTTGGTCGGTCTGATAAAAATTGAGTTGAAGCGTGTCCATCGGTACACGATACCTGTTGCCCAACGGTTGTGTATTGCGCCATGCATACGGTTCTGCAATAACCGGCTTTTTCTTGGCAAATACCGAGAAAATACAGCAGATACCGATAATAAAAAGTACCGAAATTCTTTTCATACGGCTGCAAAGATAAAATTAAAAAATCAGAATTAAAGGTGTCGGGCTTATAAAAAGGCTTTCGTAAAGAGAGGGTTGATTAGGTTTTGATAATCTTTAACGTGTATAAATCAATCTAAACGGCATTTATTCTTGTTATACATGCAGCTTGAGAGCCTATCTGAGTTTTGCTCGGGTCGGGTTTGAAAGTTTCTTTCGAGGATGTTTTGTCGTTTTTGCGAGGGAAGATAGTGGGCTATCTGATGAATGAAAACGGGATGACAGACCTGAAGAATACACAAAGATAACCTGATAACATTTTCTTATCAGAGAATTTAGACAGGCTTTAAGCGTTTCGAATTAATATGGTAAATCAATAAAAGTAAAGATTATGGAACTTACGACTTTTAATTTTTGGGGAAAGACCAAATATTGGTGGGGAATAATGCTGGTAGGAATCTTGTTGATACCTGCCGGTTTATGGCTACTATTTCAACCTGTTATAGGATATGCTGTCATTTCGATGTTGTTGGGATGGGGACTGATCCTTTTCGGTGTTGTTCAGTTAACTGTTTCGGGAGATATAGAAAAACGAGGACAAGGATGGGGCTGGTGGCTGGCAGGAGGAATATTCGATATATTTATCGGGTTCTTACTAATCAGCAATTTGGCATTGAGCGAACTGACTCTTCCTTATTTTTTCGCTTTTATATTTTTGTTTAAGGGACTTAGCAATATTATTTCTGCATTTTCTATGACATCGTCTTATAAATATTGGTGGCTGTATTTGATTAACGGAATTATCATGCTTTTGATCTCATTCTTGTTTTTCTTTACACCTTTTACTGCAGCTTACAGTATCGTATTTCTCTGTTCATTTGTTTTTGTTTATTGGGGAGTGGCATTGATTATCTTCTCTTATGACGTAAAGCCGGACAAGACAATAGAACAGCCTAAGTAATCAGGCCAATTGTGTTTTATATATTTCCTATTTTCTTTATCGATAAGGCATGTTTTGCGTGAGCAAAGCATGCCTTTTAATGTATTTTATAGGGTAAATTATTCATTATTAAGTATTCTTTGACCGGTATAAATCTTATCTTTGCTTCGGGATGCAGCGAAATATTCGAATTGTTGCATCTTTACAATAAGATGATGCTTGTTCTTATATTTATTCGTTGATGTATAGACATTTGAATAAAATATAATATATGGTAAAGTGTGACAGTATAGTTAAACTTTTGCCGACAGGACAAGTCAAAATAGAAATTATTATAGGGAGGACATTGCAATGAAAATAAAAAGATTATCGTCTGTCCTGATATTTTTAGGATTATCGATTGTTGCTTTCGGGCAAAAATATATTCCCGAAGACGATTTATATTATCAGCCGAAAGATAAAAATCCGATTGTAGAAAAAAAGAAACAGGAAAAATCGACTTCGACTTATCAACAGCCGGTAGCGACGACAACGACGACTACTACAACAGTTACGACAACTACTGCTCAATCTGATTATGATCGGGAAGTCGATGCATATAATCGCCGTTATTCTCTGGAGGCCACTGATACGATTCCGTCTATTACTCTTGATGAGTTTACCCGAATGACTCAGGAGAATGAGCAGGATGTGGATGATGACGATACCGGATATTATCTTAACGGTTTTGAGGGTACTCAAAGTGACCTCGAATATGCCGAACGGATACGCCGTTTTCACAACCCGAAATTTACCATACATATTTCTGATCCTGCTTATACAGATATATATTTCTTGAATCCTACGGATTGGAATGTATATATTGATAATTCGTATGCATTTGTGACACCGACATGGACCAATCCATGGTATTGGAATTATATGTGGGCGCCTTACAGTTATTCGAGTTTGTCTTGGCGCTGGAATTTCGGGTTCGGTTCATGGGGATTCTCATGGGGATATGGTTATCCGGGATGGGGCTACAATCCTTATTGGGGTTGGGCAGGACCATGGTATCCGCATTGGGGCTGGGCAGGTCATCACCATTATCCCGGCTATTATCCGGGACATCGTCCGGGATGGAATAACGGGCGGGATATTCGTTATTCGAATGGGGGACGCACGACTTATGGAAATTATGGTTCTTCAAATCGTTACAGTGGGGGAAGAAGTACGGTAAATACTCGTCCGTCTTCTACAGGAAACAAATATACTCCAGGGTCTTCTTCTTCAAGTAAGCAACCTATAATGAGAGAAACCAATTCGAATCGTGGACGTACTCGTATCGGTACATCAAGTGGTAATTCTACGTATAGCCGTCCTTCAGGAACAACCAATCGCCGGTCAACTTATACTCCGGGATCTTCTTCAGGACGTACTTCCGGCTCTTCATCGCGAGTACGGAACAGTAGCGGAGGACGCAGCACATATACTCCATCAAGCAGCCAGAGGCGGGAATCGGGGAGTAGTTATAGCCCGTCCACATCTCGCAGTAGCGGATCGAGCGGTAGTGTTGGTCGTAGTAGCGGAGGTTCCCGTGGGCGTACGAGATAAAAAGATAAATTTAAGATAATATTCGATAATGAAATAGTGTAATGAAAGCCCATAATCATTGTGAATGAGAATTCGAGGAGTGATGTGGGCTTCCGTTTTTTATATCAGAAATATTTATGAAAATGAAACGGTCAATTTGTATTATGGCGATAACGATGTGTGGCGCAACTTCGCTATTCGCACAAGGCAGTATGAATGCTTATAATTATTCTCGTACCGATATAAAAGGTACAGCCCGTTATATGGGAATGGGAGGGGCTTTTGGAGCTTTAGGCGGTGATATATCGACGTTGTCGCAAAATCCGGCGGGTATCGGAGTGTATAGAAGTAATGAAATCGTTACGACTTTGGGTATAACCGGAGTTTCTGCAGAAACAAAAACTTCTGTAAATGTGAATAATAATCTGACAAAATTTGCTTTTGATAATGTCGGTATAATAGGAACTTTTAATACCGGAAAAGATTTGGGAATGGTCTCTTATAATTTCGGGTTTGCGTATAATCGTCGTAATTCTTATGATCAGACATATCGGGTACAGTATAGCAATCTTCGTTCCTCTGTCACGAATTATATTGCCGATAAATCTTTCGGAATTTTGGAGAACGATTTGGCCGGAGCTAATGTGCAAAGCGGGGATGCTTATGATATAAACGGTCTTCCTTGGTTGAGTATTTTAGGATATGAGTCGTTGCTGATGTCTCCTCAGGAAAATCCGGAGGGAGGCTATTATGATGACAGCTACGAAGGTTTGTTCGGGACAAAAGCCTCCGGATCGGGATCGCTTTATGTCAGGGAAAGAGGTCGGACAAACGAATATACGTTCAATTTCGGGGGAAATGTGTCGAATGTAGTTTATTTCGGAATAGGGCTCGGTATAATGGATCTGGATTATGAAATGATTTCTTCTCATGATGAAAATTTATCCAATACATCAGGATTTGTTCCTATATATGAGGAGGAAGATGATGATAATGGTCAGGTTTATAATTATCCGATAACGAGCAGTAATTTCTCTTTATGGAATCGTTTGAAAACGGAAGGTACGGGTTTCAATGTCAAACTCGGATTAATAGCTCGTGTTACCGATTATTGGCGATTAGGATTGGCGTTTCACACTCCGACCTACTATTCGATGAGCGATTATTATATGGCGAGTGTGGACAATAGATATACTTATTTAAAAAATAATAGTAATGAATTGCGTAATGATATTACCGATAGCCCGGAAGGCCGTTATGATTATAGTTTGGTTACTCCGTGGAAATTTATGGCGAGTACGGCATTTATAATCGGGAAAAAGGGTATTGTCAGTTTTGATTATGAATATACGGCGTATGACAAAATGAGTTTGAGCGAAACTGACGGATTGGAAATGAATGATGTCAATGATGATATTTCTTCTTATTTTAAAGCCGGACATACATTCCGGGTAGGGGGAGAATATCGCATTACTCCTCAGTTAAGTGCTCGTTTGGGATATGCCAACCAGTTATCTCCTATGAAAGTGAGTACAGGAGATGAATTGAATATCGCGGGTATGGCTCCTCACTATACGCTTGATCGGGGTACGCAATATTATACTTGTGGTTTGGGTTATCGGTTCGGAATTTTTTATGCAGATATGGCTTATATTCATAAAAACGCAAAAAGCGATGTTTTAGCGTTTTCTCCGATTCCGAGTACGGGCCTGACTTCGGAAGTAGCTACTTTGCATGCTAAAAATAATTCGTTTATATTGACTCTCGGTTTTAAGTTCTGATAAGAAACTGAATCTTTTTATCGGAAAATTTAGACAGGCTCTTAAAGGTTTATTGAATGAGAATGTAATATTTTTTATGCCCGGCTTGTTCGGGCATTCTTTTGTTAAACAGATCGAATGAAAGATTTTATAGAAAAAATCAGAAAAGTATATCCTCTTTCGGATGAAGCTTTGTCCTTGTTTATTGCAGAAACAGAACGAGTATCTTTTCCGAAAGGTCATTTGTTGATACGAAGCGATGTTAAAGAAAAATATTCTTATTTCATTATAAAGGGATATGCACGGGGATTTTTTTATAAAGAAGATCGGGATGTGACTATTTGGTTTGCTTCGTCAGGGATGTCGTTATTATCGATGAATGGTTATATGTTCGGTTCTGCAGGATACGAAAATATCGAATTACTTGAAAGTTGTGACTTGTTGAAAATATCGAATGATGCTCTTAACCGACTTTTCGACTGCAATATCGAATTGGCCAATTGGGGGAGAAGAATGTCTGACCAAATAATTTTAGAATTGGAAAAATTGATTATGGAACGTTGTTTTATTTCGGCTTCCGAACGATATCATCTGTTGATAGAACAAGAACCGGAAATTTTACAAAAAGTGCCGCTCAGACACATTGCTTCTTATTTAGGTATTTCTCAGGTATCTTTGAGCCGGATACGTGCCGGTGTACAATGAGTATCCTATTCTTTTTTTACATATGTAAATTGATAATTGTTTTATTATTCCCAATTTTGCGCCTCGAAAAATACTATACTTAAAAAATAGAGAATAAATGAAACAATTCAGAGGTATATTTTTGGCGATATTGTCTTCTTCTACATTCGGAATGATTCCGTTTTTTGCTTTACCGGTGATACGAGAGGGTGTGGGTATCGATTCTATATTGTTTTATCGTTTTGCCATATCGGCGATTCTGGTGGGGCTTTATTTATTATTTGTAAAAACCGATTTTCGTATTACGATCAAGGAGCTTGTTACATTATTTTTTCTTGGAGTTTTTTATGCCCTTACCTCTTTATGCCTGACGGCATCTTATTTGTATATTCCCAGCAGCGTTGCAACCACTGTACATTTTTTGTATCCGGTGTTAGTGACGACTATTATGATATTATTTTTCAAGAGTAAGGTATCTTTGCCTGTCGTTACGGCGGCGGTGATGGCGATTGCCGGAGTCTATTTTTTAAGTGGAGGCAAGAACGGAGGAGTCATTAATGTAAGGGGATTGGCATTGGTTTTAGTAACGGTGCTCACTTATGCGATATATATTGTCGGTGTAAATAAGTCTTGTGTTCGAAAAATGGACGGGTTAAAGATGACTTTTTATGTTTTATTTTCATCGGCACTTATTTTTGGAGGAAATCTTTTGATAAAGGGAAACGGTTTAGATGCAATTCCGTCTTATAAAGCAGGCATAAACTTATTCTTACTTGCACTGATCCCGACTCTTATTTCTGATTTTACCTTGATTTTAGCAATTAAGCAAGTCGGGTCTACTATTACTGCTATCTTGGGTTGTATGGAGCCTCTTACCGCTTTATTCTTGGGTGTATGTTTTTTAAATGAGACTCTTGATGGGGAACAGTTGATCGGTATCTTTGTTATTTTATCGGCAGTGTTTATTATTATATCCGAGAATAGGATAAATAGTGATTTTGTAAAACGGTTTATTCCCGTATTTTTGTTTAACCGTTCTAAATAAATATAAATAATCTATGATGCAATTAATTCGAATTACTGATCCTGATGATGCTTTTTTGAA
Organism: uncultured Coprobacter sp.; assembly: GCF_947855755.1. Classification (NCBI taxonomy): domain Bacteria; kingdom Pseudomonadati; phylum Bacteroidota; class Bacteroidia; order Bacteroidales; family Barnesiellaceae; genus Coprobacter; species uncultured Coprobacter sp. Next base: position 87,305 of record NZ_CANUAR010000001.1, on the reverse strand, counting down.
AAGACTCATTACTTTATATGAGGAATCTTTTCCGTTGGAAGAAAGGCGTCCGGTAGAACAATTGAGACGTTTGATAAAATCTGCCGACTCGATGCATTTTAATGCTGTCGTTTTGGATGGAGAATTATGCGGACTTTTTGTGTTTTGGGATTTCGAAACGTTCTATTATCTGGAACATTTTGCCATATATCCTCATTTAAGGAATAAGAAAATCGGACAGCAGGTTTTAGATTATGTGGCGAGGAATCTTCCGGGATTGAGGTTGCTTGAAGTAGAGCCCGCGATTGATGATGAAATCGCTATACGACGTGTGGAATATTATCGCAGAAATGGATATAAGGTTCTTGAAAAAGAATATACGCAACCTTCTTATCATAAGCGAGAAGATGCATGTCCGTTATGGATTATGGGGAACGAGAATTCTGACTCTTTACCGCAGTATATAGAGCGAATTAAAGATGAAGTCTATCGCCGGAATATATCGGAATAATAATAGTTTATAAAAAAATCACCGGAAAGAATAAATTGTATTCCGGTGATTCTTTTTATTGAAAAATTCAGACAGGAGCTTAACCCGATTTTAGAAGATCGCACCTTTGGTACTCGGTAACTCATAATGAAATATATCTCGTCGTATAGCCATTTTTAAAGCACGAGCCAGAGCTTTGAATATTCCTTCTATTTTATGGTGTTCATTGTCTCCTTCGGCTTTGATGTTGAGATTCATTCGGGCGGCATCGCTGAATGATTTAAAGAAATGGAGGAACATTTCCGTAGGCATATCTCCGATTTTTTCTCTTTTAAATTCTGCGTTCCATACTAACCATGCTCGTCCTCCAAAATCCAATGCGACAGAACAGAGACAGTCATCCATCGGCAAGTAATAACCATAACGCTCTATACCTCTTTTATCTCCTAAAGCTTTACCGATAGCTTCACCAAGAGCGATACCTGTATCTTCGATCGTATGATGTTCATCGACATTCAGGTCTCCTTTGACCTGAACTGTCAGGTCTATTCCCGAATGTTTTCCGATCTGATCGAGCATATGATCGAAAAATCCGAGTCCGGTAGAGATATTACATTTACCGTTACCGTCTAAATTGATCACTACACGTATGTCGGTTTCAGAAGTTTTACGTATTATTTCTGCACGTCTTTCTCCGGCAAAAAGGAATTCTGTGATTTTATCCCAATCGTGGGTGACCAATACGCAGGTTTGATCGAGCCCGTTATCCATTATTTCTTGTGATCCTTGTTCTTCATTTTTTAAAAATATTCCCCGGCAACCCATATTCTTTGCAAGCTGCATATCTGTGATGCGATCTCCTATGACAAAAGATTGATCCATGTCATAACTTCCGTCAAGATATTTTTTTAACATCCCGGTTCCGGGTTTTCGAGTAGGGAGATTTTCTTCAGGGAAAGAACGGTCTATTAAAATATTATCGAAAGTCACTCCCTCATTCTCGAAAGCACGTATGACTTTATTTTGTGCAGGCCAGAAAGTATCTTCCGGAAAAGAATCTGTCCCTAAACCGTCTTGATTACTTACCATAACCAGTTCGAAATCGAGTTTTTCTTTAATGAAATGCAGGTTGCGAAATACTTTCGGAATAAATTCTAATTTTTCAAGACTATCCAGTTGATAATCGACAGGCGGCTCTACCACGAGAGTTCCGTCTCGATCTATGAATAAGGCTTTTTTTATAGAGTTCATAACGTTACTTTTTTTAATGCGTCGATCAATGCCTTGTTTTCTTCGGGTGTACCTACTGTAATACGGAGGCAGTTTTCGCATAAGGTGATTTTGTTGCGGTTACGGACGATGATCCCTTTTGCGACCAAATAATCATATAAGGCTTGAGCGTTCCGGGTTTTTGCCAGTAAGAAATTTGCATCGCTTGGATATATGTGCAGTATGACCGGAAGTGCGGATAACTCTTTTTGAAGGTTTTCTCTTTCTGAGACAAGTTCTTTTACCCATGCCTGTATTTCTCCGTTTCGTTTCAGTAACTCCAAAGCGTGTTCCTGTGTCAATCGGTTAATATTGTAAGGATATTTTATTTTGTTGAATATCTGAATAATATTTTTTGATGCAAAAGCCATTCCTAAGCGTATTCCCGCGCTTCCCCATGCTTTAGAAAAAGTTTGCAATACCACCAAGTTAGGGTATTGGTCGAGTTTTTCTAAAAGAGAAGGATAAGCGGAGAAATCTATATAGGCCTCATCGACAATAACAATACCTTGGAAATTATTTAATATATACCGGATTTTTTCAAAGGAAAACGAATTCCCCGAAGGATTATTCGGAGAGCATAGAAATAGCAATTTACTGTTAGAGTCGGCTTCTGCCAGAAGTTTGTCCGGTTCGAAATCGAAATCGTTGTTGAGTCGGACAGGGCGGTATTCCACATTATTGATGTCGGCGCAAACTTTGTACATTCCGTAGGTCGGATCGATAGCGATAACGTTATCCACACCCGGCTCACAGAAAGCCCGGTATAAAAGATCGATCGGCTCGTCGCTTCCTACGCCGAGAAAAATAGACTCTATGTTTACCCCTTTTAAGTCGGCGATTTTTTCTTTAACTTTCCATTGCAAGGGATCAGGATAGCGGTTATACGGAGTATTATACGGGTTTTCGTTGGCATCGAGAAAAACAGATGCTTCGCCTTTAAATTCATCTCGTGCCGAGGAGTAAGGCTTGAGCCTCCATATATTGGGTCGAACCAGTTTTTCTAATTCTTTCATGTCGTGTTTATTATTGGTTTATTTTTGCGAGTCTTACCGATACGGCGTTTTTATGAGCGTCGAGCATTTCATTGGCGGCCATTGTTTCTATGGTGTTTCCGAGATTCTGCAGCCCTTTTCGGCTGATTTCCTGAAATGTTATCTTTCGTATAAAGCTGTCCAGATTTACTCCGCTGTAAGCTTTTGCATATCCGCTTGTCGGTAAGGTATGATTTGTTCCCGAAGCATAGTCTCCGGCACTTTCGGGAGTATATGGTCCGAGAAAGACAGATCCTGCATTGATGACCCTCTCTCCCAATTCTCGATAGTTACTGCTTTGAATGATGAGATGTTCAGGAGCATATTTATTGGTAAGGTCGATGACTTCATCCCAGTTATTTAATAATACGAGACGGCTGTGTTCTAATGATTTTTGAGCCAGATCTTTTCTGGGAAGCTGTTCGAGTTGACGTTCGATCTCTTGTTTTACGTTTTCGATCACCGATTTTTCGGTAGTGAGCAATATCGATTGACTGTCTGCACCGTGTTCGGCTTGTGATAAAAAGTCCGAAGCCACAAATTCAGGAAAAGAAGAGCTGTCCGCAATAACTTCGACTTCTGATGGTCCGGCAGGCATATCTATTGCTACATCTTTCAGGCTCACGATCTGTTTTGCTGCGGTTACGTATTGGTTTCCGGGACCGAATATTTTATAAACTTTGGGAACACTTTCCGTGCCGTATGCCATTGCCCCGATTGCTTGAACGCCTCCTAATTTGAAAACTCTATCGACTCCGGCGGAGCGGGCAGCAAAGAGAATTGCCGGGTGGATGTTTCCGTTTGCGTTACACGGGCTGCACATGATGATCTCACGGCAGCCGGCGATGCGAGCCGGTACGGCAAGCATTAGTACCGTAGAGAACAAAGGTGCTGTACCTCCCGGAATATAAAGTCCGACTCGTTCTATGCCTATTGCTTTTTGCCAGCATGTTACACCTTCTGTCGTTTCTATTTTTTGAGGTATTATAGCCTGTGAAGCATGGAATTTAGCTATATTTTTTTTTGCGGTCAAAATTGCTTCTTTCAACTCTTCGTCAAGCAGATTTTCGGCTTCGGCGAATTCGTTTTCCTGAACTTCCAGTTCTGACAATCTGACTCCTTGAAATTGTTCTGTGTATGAACGCACCGAACAATCTCCGTTTTCCCGGATTTCGTTTAATATGTTTCTAACCTTTTCATGCAAGGCTAAAGTATCCAGATGAGGACGTTCTGTGATTTTGCTCCATTCGTCTCGAGAAGGATATTCGATGATTTCCATTTTATAATACCATTTTTTCGATGTTCAGTACCAATATACCTTCAGCTCCGGCAGTTTTTAGTTTATTGATGATTTCCCAAAAACGTTTTTCTTCAAGAACCGTATGCACCGAACTCCAACCCTCTTTTGCGAGAGGCATGATGGTGGGGCTTTTGATTCCTGGCAAAACCTCAAGTATTTTATCTAAAGAGTTATTGGGGACATTCATTAAGATATATTTTTTATCTTCTGCAGCTTGAACAGCATTTATACGGAATATCAGTTCATCAAGTATTTCGAGCTTTTCATCCGTCAGATTATTGTTGGCAATGAGTATAGCCTCTGATTCTACAACGACCTCGACTTCTTTCAGCCGGTTACTGACAAGGGTACTTCCTGAACTGACAATATCGAAAATCGCGTCGGCGAGACCTATTCCCGGAGCTATTTCTACCGATCCAGTAATGACGTGTATATCTGCATTTATGCAGTTGTCTTTTAGAAATTTATTTAAGATTACCGGGTAAGACGTTGCAATTTTACGTCCCGAAAACCATTCTAAACCTTGATATTCTTCATCTTTAGGGATTGCGAGAGAAAGCCTGCATTTGCTAAATCCCAGATTTTTAACGATGCGAGCTTGCTTTTCTTTTTCCATAAATTCGTTTTTACCCACTATTCCTATATCGGCAACGCCGGAAGCGACCGAATCAGGAATATCATCGTCTCTCAGAAAAAGAATTTCTACGGGAAAATTCCGGGCGGGAATCAATAAAGTCCGTTTAGCTGAAGATAATTTGATTCCGGCTTCCATGAGAAGTCCCATTGTGTCTTCATATAAACGACCTTTTGATTGAACAGCAATGCGTAACATGATAAATTGTTTTTATAAGTTTATAAATTAATTTTGTTCCGGACATAAAAAAAGGCTTACCCGATTGGCAAGCCTTCTATTTATATTTCTTTTTTACAATACAATTACAGCTCACCTCATTTGAGTTAAGAATGATGATGACCGTGATGTAAAGTAATATTTGTCATAAGTATTTTATTTTGACATTGCAAATGTACACTAAATATTATTATTTGCAAATAATATGGCGATTTTTCTTTTTGAATGTTTCTGAAAAAATGTCGAAACCGATAATTCGTTATTTATTTTTCTCTTTTGACAGAGGAATGAAAGCTCCGAGAACGATACCGAATATTCCATAAGCGATAAGCATGCCGATTGTGTCTAATATAAGGTTGGGAATAAGTATATTATCTACTGCTATATATAGTCCTATTTCCAATAATATGGCTATTACGATCCCGTATATCAATCCTCTTATCCAGTCGTTTTTTGCCCAGCTTAGTATTTTGATAAAGAAAAGACTGTATATGAATGCCAATATCCAGCCTGTAATTAATTGCAGGAAGAAAGCCCCTAAAATTGAATTGTCGGCTATTGACGATAAAAATATAGGAGAAATATAATTAAATGAGCCGCTGATATTTTCGATGAAAGAGACCAGTAATAAAGCAAGGGTTGCAAAGAATCCTCCTATGATAGGTTCTTGTATTTTTTTCATGTTGTTATAATTTTGCGGTTTGAGATAAGGATACGAACCGTATTCTGTGTACTGTTTGTTCGTTCAAGTGTCTTCTCAACAAACCGGATGATTTGTTGATTAAACACATTTTACGGTCATTTTGTTTTTGTGTATTTATTTTTCGGAACGAAAAAACATTTAAAATTCGGAGAATTTTTCGTTGCAATTGAATGGAAATAGGGGAGAAATAAATAATCTAAGAGCCTGTCTGAATTTTACTCGGGTCAGGTTTTGGAATTTCTTTCCGCTTTGTTTTCCTGTTTCTGTATATCATGTAATTCGACATTCTTTATCGAAACTGAAAGACGCTCTCAAAAGATTCTCAAAAAATGTCTGTACGAAATTAGGGCAGGCTCTTACTTTTCTTCTTTTATTTCTTCAAACTCGACATATTCGCCGTCTGTTTTGTCGAATATTTTTTCTCTTCTTTTTTGGTAAGTGTACCATTTCGTTGAACTGCGTCCGTCCTGCCGATTGCCGGAGTTTCTTGTCGTATCGGAGTTACGTCGTGTATTTCCGAAAAGGACACGTATTATCGTACCGATAAAACCTAATCCTAAAATAAGGATAAAGATGAATATAAATAGGAGACTATAGATAAAAATCATAATTGAGAATATTTTGTGTGCATCGATTATATTTTAACAAAAACCGTTCCGTTTTTGTTTTCACAGTTTTATATTAATAACTGATAAAACGATGTAAAGTACAATAGCTGCGGCAAATCCGCCGAATCCGAATAATGTAATAAAAACTATTGCTCCTAATAAAAGAATATACCGTATGTAGTTGTTGTGTAATGAAAAGTCTTTGAATTTTAGAGAAAACATTGGCAATTCGGAGACTAATAAATAGGAAAAAATTAGAATCAAACAACCTAATACATAAATATTGAATCCGTTTTCAAGTCCCCAGAAGCAGACTCCGATCCAGAAAAGCGCATCAGCCGGAACCGGTAATCCGATGAAAGACGTAGTTTGACGTGTATCGATATTAAATTTGGCCAGTCTCAGACCGGAGAAAACCGGTATTAAGAATGTCAAATAAGGAAAGTATGTTTGAATAAACATCGGATGTTCGGTAGTAATTAATTGTTGGGTAAAAGAAAATATCAATATGCCGGGAGCCATGCCGAAACTAATTAGGTCTGCTAAAGAATCCAACTCTTTTCCCATAGGAGAATAGGCATTTAATAAACGGGCGGCAAATCCGTCCATAAAGTCGAACAGTGCAGCCAAACAGATAAATAGAGCCGATATTTCGAAGTCTGTTTTAAATGCGAAAAGACAAGCAAAACATCCTGATAGTAAATTCAGACATGTAATTGTATTGGGTATGTGGGCTATAATTTTTTTCATAATGATGTCGTTTAGGCATTGTCTTCTCCTATTTTTCGACAAAGCTATAATTTGGCGATTTGAGTTATATTCCCTGTCGTTTTGTCATTTAATTTGACAAGAACCTCTGTTCCTAAAGGGAGAAATACATCTACTCGGGAACCGAATTTTATGAAACCCATGTGTTCGTTTATATGACATTTATCTCCGACCTCAGCATAGGTGACAATGCGCCGTGCCATAGCTCCGGCAATTTGACGCATAAGAATTTCTTCACCTTTATCTGTTTTGATAACTACCGTAGAACGTTCGTTTTCTGTACTTGATTTGGGAAGATATGCTGCCATAAAACGTCCGTTTTGGTGGCTGACATGAGTTACCGTTCCGTTTACCGGAAACCAGTTGGCATGTACGTTGAATATACTCATAAAAATAGATACCTGAATTCTTTTATCATGGAAATATTCATTTTCCATCACTTCTTCTACGGCTACGATTGTACCGTCGGCAGGGGCTACGATGCTGTTTTCCATATCTCCCTTATAGTGTCTTTTAGGAGATCTGAAAAAATTGAGTACCAATAAAAAAAATATGATCGAAATTACAAGAAAAGGAATAGAAACATAATGTATGTTTATAAAATAGTGAATGAGGCTATTCAGTATCAGTAAGATAATACATAATATAATAAGTATGTTTCGTCCTTCCTGATGTATTTTCATTTTCATAATATCGCAACGTAAAAATTTATCATGCAAAAGTAATGACATTTTATGGAATAGCAAAAGAACTCTTTTAAAATCTTATAGACTGTTTAAGAGCCTGTCTTGATTTTCTGATAAATTTTATCTTCAAGGCTTGTTTAAATTTTTCATTGAGGAATATTATCGAGTTATCTTTGCGTTTTTTCCGGACTGTTTCCCCATTTTCGTTCATTAGGTAGACCGCTATCTTCTTTATAAAAACAGAAAGACATCTTCTAAAGAAATTCTTAAATCAGACCCGAGCAAAATTCAGACAGGCTCTCAGACTTTTTCAATATCTTTTCTGAATTTATGAAATATACCCTGTAAAATATTACCGAATGTCTATCTTTGTAACTTAAAATAAAAAGAATGCTTACATGAGACAAACTCGTAACAATAGAAAAAGCAATAAAGGACATGATCAGGCAAGTTCGATAAAGACATATTCGGTGCAGGAAGGTCCTGTCAAGTTATTAGACTATCTGTTTATGTTGTTTCCTGAAAAGAGTAAGACCACCGTAAAATCTCTTTTGTCCCATCGTCAGGTTGCAATAAATAATATTCCTACGACACAATTCGATGATCTTTTGCATCCCGGTGATGAATTAGCGATAAATTTTGAAAGGGGATTCAGAATATTTAAACATACTCGTCTACGCATTGTGTATGAAGACGAATTTTTGATTGTCATAGATAAGGGATACGGGCTTCTTTCGATGTCGACAGATCGTATTAAGGAAAAAACAGCCTATCATATACTTAGTGATTATGTGAAAGCAGATAACCCTGCCGGCAGAATATTCATTATCCATCGGCTCGACCGAGATACTTCCGGGTTGATGATGTTTGCCAAAAGTCAACAAATTCAGGAAACTATGCAACGGTCTTGGAATAATATGGTGCTGGATCGACGTTATGTTGCAGTTGTGGAAGGTGCTTTCGATAAAGATAAAGGAGAGGTATCTTCTTATCTTGCCGAAAATGCCGCTTATGAGGTTTATTCTACTCAGAATAAAGAAGAAGGGCAATATGCGCTTACCCGTTATGAGGTGCTCAAAAGCAATGGAAAATTTTCTTTAGTAGAATTGCAATTGGCCACCGGACGGAAAAATCAGATTCGGGTACACATGAAAGATCTGGGGCACAGTATCATCGGAGATAAAAAATACGGAGCTACATGTAATCCTTTAGGGCGTTTGGCTCTTCATGCTTCTCGTTTGAGGTTCGTTCATCCCGTAACGAGAAGAGACATGTTTTTTGAAACGCCGATTCCCGCTAAATTCAGGTATATTGTAAAAGACCGATGAAAAAGATCCGGGTAAGAGGCTCGTTTTGAGAATACTTTTCGTTCGCTACTTTTTAATAACACAAATAATCTTATTAACTTTGCGTACTTTTTTATTAAAGTACGGTTTTATGGTCATTTGTTTTTATTATTTTATGACGTTGAGAAAATAAATTATATAAGCAGCAAGGTGAATTTTCTTTACCTGACCAGTAAAATTTGTAACCTTTGTCCTGCTGAACCTTTAAAATTATATACAAAATGAATATTTCGTATAATTGGCTGAAAGATTATTTGAATATCTCGCAGACTCCGGAAGAAGTTGCAGCTGCCCTTACCTCGATAGGTCTCGAAACGGGAGGAGTGGAAGAGGTACAAACGATAAAAGGCGGATTGGAAGGTCTGGTAATCGGTAAAGTGTTAACTTGTATAGATCATCCTAACTCTGACCATCTCCATATAACTACTGTCGATTTGGGTAACGGTGAACCTGTGCAAATTGTTTGCGGAGCTCCTAATGTTGCGGCAGGTCAGCATGTCGTTGTCGCAACTGTCGGTACAGTACTTTATTCGGGAGACGAAACATTCACGATTAAGAAATCAAAGATACGCGGAGAAGAATCTTTCGGCATGATTTGTGCCGAAGATGAGATCGGGATCGGCGATAGTCACGAAGGAATTATCGTATTGCCCGATACGGTCGCTCCCGGTACATTAGCTAAAGATTATTATAATGTAAAAAGTGATTATGTATTAGAAGTCGATATAACTCCGAATCGTGTCGATGCCGCTTCACATTATGGCGTAGCTCGTGATTTGGCGGCTTATTTAAAACAAAACGGGTATGATGCCGTCTTGAGACGTCCTTCCGTAGAGGCATTTGCTGTCGATGATAAAAACGGAGAAGCCATATCGGTATCGGTCGAAAATACTGAGGCCTGCCCTCGTTATTGCGGAATTACGGTGCGAGGTGTAAAGGTGGCGGAGAGTCCCGAGTGGTTGCAACAACGTTTATTGGCAATAGGTTTACGGCCTATCAATAATGTTGTAGATATTACCAATTTTTTGTTGCATGAAACCGGACAACCTTTACATTGTTTCGATCTGAATCATATCGAGGGAGGAAAGGTTATTGTCAAAACGCTTCCGGAGGGGACTAAATTTGTAACTCTGGATGGTGTTGAACGTTCTTTGTCAGATCGAGATCTGATGATTTGTAATGAAAAAGAAGGAATGTGTATTGCCGGAGTGTTCGGCGGGCTGAAATCGGGTGTAACTGAACAGACTACGGACGTATTTCTCGAATCGGCATATTTCAGTCCGATGTGGGTACGTAAGACGGCGCGTCGTCATGGGCTTAATACCGACTCCTCATTCCGTTTTGAAAGAGGTGCTGATCCTAATAATTTAGTCTATGTACTTAAACGTGCGGCGTTATTGGTGAAAGAGTTGGCCGGAGGAAAGATAACGGGAGAAATCGTAGATGTGTATCCGAACAAAATCGATAATTTCAGGGTAGAGCTCAGCTATGACCGTTTGAACAGTCTTGTCGGTAAGGTAATTCCTCAAGATATGGTAAAAAGTATTCTCTCCAGCCTTGAAATCGAAATCTTAGACGAAAAAGACGGAGTTCTGACATTGAGTGTCCCTACTTATCGAGTAGATGTTCAAAGAGATGTCGATGTTATAGAGGACATTCTCCGTATATATGGATATAATAATGTCGAATTTACAGATTCTGTACATTCTAATCTTTCATACAAAACGATAACAGATGAGAATCATCGGTTGTATAATTTGATTGCAGAACAGTTGACCGGATGCGGATTCAATGAAATCATGAATAATTCTTTGACAAAAAGTGCGTATTATGCCTCTTTGACGACTTATCCTGAAAAGAACTGTGTTCCGCTTCTTAATCCGCTGAGTAATGACCTCAATGTTATGAGACAAACTTTACTTTTCGGAGGATTGGAAAGTTTGGCTTATAATATCAACCGTCGGCATCCTGATTTGAAGTTCTACGAATTCGGAAATTGTTATTGTTATGATGCGGATGCTGATACGTCGAAAAATGTATTGGCCTCTTATTCGGAGGCACAACATCTCGGCTTATGGATTACGGGTAATCGTGTATCGGGAAGTTGGGCTCATCCGGATGAAAAATCTTCGGTATTCGAGCTGAAAGGGTATGTAGAGAATATCTTTGCCCGTTTGGGTGTGGATATGAAGAAATTACAATTTTCTCAGATTTCAGACGATATATTTGATGCTGCGTTGGTTTATACGATGCGGAACGGAGGAAAAATTCTTGCGAAGTTCGGATTGGTCTCAAAAAAAATATTGAAGTCATTCGATATCGAAACTGAGGTATCTTATGCTGAAATGAATTGGACTCTCCTTGTAAAAGAAGCCGTAAAAAATAAAGTCACGTTTAGTGAAATTTCTAAATTCCCTCCCGTGAAACGGGATTTAGCGTTATTGGTCGATGCTTCCGTACAGTTTGCCGAAATAGAGAAGGTTGCTTATGACACTGAACGTAAGTTATTGAAAGATGTGTATCTCTTCGATGTTTATGAAGGAAAGAATCTGGAATCGGGGAAAAAGTCTTATGCAGTTTCATTCATTTTGCAGGATGAAACCAAGACATTGAATGATAAGCAAATCGAATCGATAATGAACCGGATTATTGGTAATTTGCAACAGAAGCTTAATGCGAAACTCAGATAATTGTTTATATAAATAAGAAATATAAGAATAAAATACAATGGGAAGAGCGTTTGAATATCGTAAAGCCAGAAAGTTAAAGCGCTGGGGAAACATGGCGCGTACATTTACAAAATTAGGTAAAGAAATTTCGATTGCCGTGAAGGCCAGCGGTCCTGATCCCGATGCTAATCCGCGTTTGCGTGTTCTTATGCAAAATGCTAAGGCTGCCAATATGCCGAAAGAAAATGTAGAACGTGCAATTAAAAAGGCGACATCAAAAGATGAGGGCGATTATAAAGAAATCGTTTATGAAGGATACGGACCTTTTGGTATCGCTATTGTAGTAGAGACTGCGACAGATAATCCTACCCGTACCGTTGCCAATGTGCGTAGTTATTTTAATAAATTCGGCGGATCGTTAGGAACCAGTGGTAGTTTATCTTTCCTTTTCGATCATAAGAGCGTGTTTAAGATTAAGGCTAAGGAAGGAGTTTCTCTTGAAGATCTTGAACTTGAACTTATTGATTATGGAGTAGATGAACTTGAGGCCGACGGGGAAGAGATTGTATTATACGGAGAGTTCGAATCGTTCAGCAACATTCAGAAATACCTTGAAGAAAATGGATTCGAGATAGAAAGTGCTGAGTTTGAACGCATTCCGAATGATACTAAAGAAGTGACGGAAGAGCAGCGTGCTTCTATTGAAAAACTTCTTGAAAAGTTTGAAGATGATGAAGACGTACAAAACGTTTTTCATAATATGAAAGAAGCTGACGACGAGGAATAATATCTTTTAGGCATAGGACATAAAAAGAGATCTTTTTAAAGATCTCTTTTTATGTCTTGAATAGTTCATTTATAGCCTGTTTAAATTTTGCTCGGATCGGATTTGAGAGTTTCTTTCGAAAATGTTTTATTGCTTTTACAGTGATGATAGCAGACTATACGACAAGTGAAAACGAAAGAATGACCGGACAGTATTTTTATTGGAAAATTTAGTCGACCGGCTCTTTGACAGTTGCTTAGAATTCAAAACCGAGTTTTACGGATATTCCGTTGATTGCCATATTATCTTTATAGTTTTTATTATTTTCCGGTCTGTCGTTGATTTTCGCTTTTTGCATATTATATCCTATTGTTAAATTCATACCGAATCGGGGAGAGCTGGAAAGAGCTACTCCAATATGAGGGTTTATATAACAACCTTTGCCGTCATAAACTGAGTATCCGGCTTTCAGTCCTAAAAACGGAGATATATTTTTGTTGAGAAAATACGTTTTAATATCAGCAAAAACAGGAATAAAAAAAGTCTCCCAATTCATGTGGTATTCTATTCCGATACCAGCTCCGAAGAAAAAATATGGATTAAACTGATATCCGTGAGTTGTTGATACGGCAATTGCCCCGTCTCCTCTATTTCCGATCCCTATTACTCCTCCGAAATCTATGAATCCTTTGTAACCTGTTTTATCATAAGTCGGACTGTTATTGTACTGTTTGAGTCGGAATTTTTTTTGAAAGATTTCATCTTCGGGCGATATGATTTTTTCTATTTCATGTATAGAATAGACAAGTATGCTGCCGTTCGATGTTTTTACTTTTATAGATGTATTGGGTATTTCTTCGATGATGATTCCCTTTACTTTGTCTCCGTTTTTCAGATATACAATTTCTTGATTGTTTTGGGCGAATGCGAGTAATGTGTTGCACAAGACCATGCAGATAATGAATAATATATTTTTCATATTGTAAATTATATTTTTCGAGACAGACTCCCTTTATGAAGAAATGGGATATTCATATATCAGCAAAGATAATTAATTTTATTATTCCCCGATTTTTGTACTGTGAAGACTTTATAGATTAAAAAGTTTTATTGTCTTAATCGTTTATAATCTATAATTTTGTAGCGGTAAATATATTCGGATGTAATGAAAATAAACTATAAACCAAAAGGAACGTGTAGTACTGATATTGAGCTAGAAGTGCAGGATGGGAGAATAGAAAAAGTCGTTTTCAAAGGAGGTTGTAATGGTAATTTACAGGGAATATCGTCTTTGGTGAAAGGAATGAGAGTCGAAGATGTTATCTCCCGTTTAGAAGGGATTCGTTGCGGAGTACGTTCTACTTCTTGTCCCGACCAATTATGCAAGGCCTTAAGGGCTTTACAGGCTGTCTGAATTTTACTCGGGTCAGGTTTGAGAATTTCTTCCGAGTATGATAGCAGGCTATCTGACGAGTGAAAACGGGGAAAAAAAACGGAAGAAAACACAAAAATGACCTGATAATATTTTTTGTCGGAAAATTTAGACAGGCTCTTAGAATCTGTTTGGAACTTTGTCTGAGGCTATTTATATGTTCTTTTTTCTTTGAAAGAAGTCTGAAAGACTTGCAATAAACACATTCCAGTTTATTATTGTCGTTTTTGTTTTTTCCAAAGTTGCCATGAGTTGATACTGTTTTGCCACACGACATAAGATGCTGGTCCTATGGAAGCTAAAGGATGCAGATAAATAAGTGCCATCCAAATTGCAAGCACTGTATTTTTTTGCCCCAGTCCTTGACCGCCGGCGATTAAATTATTGTTTTTATATCCGACCCATTTCCCGATAATAAATTGAATAACGCAGGCGATTAGTGCGAAAAGAGCGATTAAAATTTCTTCCTTGATATTTCCTGATCCCTGATTGATTATGAAAGAAACTGTTTTTCCCATAACTATAGTGAGGGATATAGCCCACATATAGAATGATATGCTTTGGCGGTTTTGTAAAGCATTATGTGCTTTGGGGAAAAATTTTCTCAGAAAAATTGCTGCAACAAACGGTAAAATGAGGAGGGGGATCATCTGTTTGCATATAATAAAAAATGATTCCATGAATGGCATCGTCCCATGTGCGCCCATAAAAGAAAAAATAACAGGAGAGGTTAGGGCTACAGTCATATTGCTGAGAAGACTATATGTTGCCAGACAGGCTATATCGCCCCCCAACATACCTGTAATAACGGCTGCTGCCGTTGCCGTAGGTGCGAATATGCAGATAAAAGTGCCTTCTGCTACCATCGAGTCGAGAGGTAACAAGAGGTAATAGACCAGCAAACTTCCGAATATTTGTATAAGCAGTAACCAGAAATGTAATGGGGATATATTCATATTGCGTAAAGACAACTTGCAGTAAGTGATCAGCAGCATAGAGAAAATAAGATAAGGAGTCAAAAATGATACTAATTCGACATATTTATAAAATATCGCTCCCACTATCATGGCGATAGGCAGCATGTATGTTTTGAGTTTCTGCAACATTGTCATTATATAAAATACAATGAGAAACAGCCGGAAAATGTTATTATGTTTCTCACTATATTATATCTTATAATTTTTTGATGGTGCAAAAATAAGATTTATTATTGGGATAGACTCAGATTATAACAAATTATTTGTTGTTTGTCTGATTCTTGTGTTTTTTCATTAGAGAATATCTGGAGTAGATAAAAAAATCACACACCCATTTAAAGAGTGTGTGATTTTTGGGTTATCGAATAATCGATACGCTTTGTTTTACTATCGGTTTACCTCTTTTGCCAGATAAATAAGGGTAGGAAAGTGATCGCTATATCCGTTCAGATATACACCTCCGGCATGAGTCCTCTTGGGGTATCCTTTGTATTTGCCTTCTGTCTGTTTTAGGAAATCCCGGTTGAAAATTTCTGCTTTGACGAACTTTAATGTGGAACGATCTTTACCTAAAAGATTTGATGAAATAATGATCTGATCGAAAAGATTCCAAGAACCTTGATAAGCTAAAGATCCGATACCTTTGTCGAAAAAGCTCCACATAGTGTTATAATAACCACCCGACTTAACATCTTTCTGGTCTTTTTTAGCTCCTAAAACGACTCTGCAACTGGTATTGTTCGGATCATCGTTCAAATCTCCCATAATAATGACCTTAGAGTTCGGATCTGCGGTCAAAACCGAATCTGCGATATGTTTAGTCAATGCAGCGGCAGCTTCTCTTTTAGGTCTCGATTGTTTCTCTCCTCCTAATCTCGACGGCCAGTGATTTACGATTATATGTACCCGTTCTCCTCCGAGGATACCGTTTACTAATAATTGATCGCGAGTACGCATTGACGTATCGGCCGGATATACCAGTCTGAAACTATCGCTGTTTTCGAGAGTAAACTGGTCTTTATCGTATATAAGACCTACATCTACGCCACGTCTGTCGGGTGAGTCGTAATGAACGATTCCGTAATTTCTTTCTGCCAGTTTGCCGGTTTTGATAAGGTCTTCCACTACACCCCGATTTTCAATTTCGGATATGCCGATGATTGCAGGGCCGTTCGGTAGAGGAAAAGGTCCGTCGGTAGCCAGTTGGCTGATAGCATAAGACATATTTTTCAATTTGTTGTTGTATTTCAGTGAAGTCCAACGCATTCCGCCCTGAGGAGTGAATTCTTCGTCCAAAACGTCCGGCTGGTCGATTGTGTCGAACAGGTTTTCAAGGTTATAAAAAGCAACGGCATATACGGCGAATTGTTTCCTTTGTTCATTGTTTTGAGCACTTAGCGATAAGAAGCATAAAAAGATTAATGCCAGAAGTAAGCTGCATTTTTTCATAAGTCAAAATATTTAGTTTCTAATCTGTAAAATTATTCCTTACAATTTATAACCGGTATCTGCATACTAAACATGCTTTACGGGAAAACGAATTTTGAAAACCGCGTAAGGACAGCATATCGTAATACAAAGATTCGAAAAAAAATTGAAATAAACATCTCGTTTCTATGAAATTTCAGAAAATTGTAAGGAATTTATCTGTATGTATCGTGTAATACATTTATAATGAGTGTTATATGTAGTTTTAATCGATAATTGGCAAACGGTCTCATCTTTTGAAAAGATAAGCAAATACTTACTTTTAACACATCTGCATAGAAAATATAATGCGAATGTAATATGAATAATCAAAAAAAATATATTAATTTGCCCAACTATTTCGCTCCTAAAAATATAGGGAAGTATGATAGAGACACAACAACAACAAATTATAAACTAAACCTACGTATTTTATGAATCGAAATTTATGGCTGTTTATAATGCTTTTTTTCAGTGTTTCCGCTTTTGCTCAAAAGGCGTCATTGAAAGGAGTGCTTATAGACTTTGGAACTAAGACGCCGGTTGCCGGAGTTAAGGTTTCTTTAAAAAACAAAAACATTTCGGTAACGTCTTCAAAAGACGGAGTATTTATTTTTAAAAATTTGTCTTCCGGTGCCGATGAGCTTTTGGTCATTTCGGCAGATTATCAGTCTTATCAACAAAATGTTCTGATTGGCAAGGATGAAAAAATCGATCTTGGCAATATCGCCTTAATTAGAGTAGAGAAAGCCAGTCAGCAAGAAGAGAATATACAGCTTTTTGATGAATCGGTTTTGGATGATGATAACGAGACTTCTTCTCAATCGTCCTCTTATTTGTCCGGGGCTTCAGACGATATTTATCTGAATGCAGCCAGTTACAATTACAGTCCGATGCGTTTTTCTATAAGAGGTTATGACCAGTCGGCATCTACGACTTATATAAACGGTATCAATTTCAATGATCAGGAACGGGGACGTTTCAATTATTCGAGCCTTGGCGGACTGAATGACGCGTTCAGGAATAAGGATGTAATTAATGGTATTGAAAATGCTCCGTTTGCTTTCGGTAGTCTGGGGGGAACAACGAATATCAATACTCGGGCTACGGCATTTGCAGCCGGAACGAAAGCAAGCGTTGCCTATTCTAATCGTTCGTATAATATGCGGGCTACGGCTACACACTCTACCGGTTTGATGAATAACGGCTGGGCATTTACCGGATCTGCAGTATGGCGTTGGGCAAAAGAGGGTATTATAGAAGGAACATTCTATAATTCTTGGGGTTATTTTCTTTCGGCAGAAAAAATGATCAATGATCGTCATAGCATTTCATTGGCAACTTACGGAGCTCCTACAAAACGTTCGCAATCGGCTGCAGTGACTCAGGAGGTTTATGATTTCAGAGGTATTTATTATAATCCGTATTGGGGATATCAGAATGGAGAAAAAAGAAGTTCTCGTGTGGTGAACAGCTTCGATCCTACTGTCGTTGCCAATTGGGATTTTAAGATTACGGATAAGCAAAATTTGAAAACCGGTTTCGGATTCCATTATAGCAATTACAGTAATACGGCTCTCGGTTTTTATAATGCAGCCGATCCGCGTCCCGATTATTACCGCAATTTGCCGAGTTATCAAATCAATGATGTTCTTGGATCGTATAGTCTTGAAAACCAACAAAATCACATGGACATGATAATGGGTAATGTCGATCAGGACTTGGTGGATGAACTGACCGGGCAATGGGTAAATAATAATACGGATGTAACGCAAATCAATTGGAACTCCTTGTATCAGTCCAATTATCTGAATAATGTCGCTAACCCTGACGGAAGTGCGAAATATGTATTGGAAGAACGTCATAACGATTTGATGACTACGGCATTGAACTCTGTTTATTCAAATCAGATAAACCGTCGTCTTAAACTTACGGCAGGAGTCGAAGCCAACTATTCGAGGGGTATGCACTACAAAACGATGAACGATTTGTTAGGCGGTAATCAATGGATCGATATCGACCAGTTTGCCGAACGCGACTTTACCGGGAATATGTTGATCATACAAAACGACCTTCGTCATCCGAATCGGAAAATTGTAGAAGGGGATCGTTTCGGGTATGATTATAACATGCATATTGTAAAAGCCGGAGTATTTGCTCAGAATGAGTGGAATTGGACGAAGTTCGATCTTTCTTATGCGGCGAGATTTACTTATACGACTTTCTGGCGTGAAGGAAAGATGGAGAACGGTCGTGCAGCGGTTATCGGAGTTCAATCTTATGGGAAAGGAAAATCTTTAAGTTTTTATGATCCGAGTTTCAAGGCGGGATTGGTATATAAGATCAACGGTCGCCAACGTTTGGTTTTGAACGGCTTGGTAGAGACTCGCGCTCCTTATGCCGGGTATGCTTATGTCGCCCCTCGTGTTAAGGACACGCAAATACAAAAAGTCGTGGTGAATCCGAAGAATCCGAAACAGTATCGTTTGGAAGATTTGCCTTCTGAAAAAATTTATTCTTATGACCTGACTTACCAGTTTACGACTCCGATTGTTAAAGGGCGTATTACAGGATTCCATACGATTACCCGTGACGGAGTGGAAGGTACCGGATACTACAATGATGAATTCCGTACATACATTAACCATACGTTATCGGGTGTAAATAAACGTTATATGGGTGTCGAAGCCGGGATTTCCGTAAAACTGAACAATAGCTTCTCTGTCGAATTAGCGGGAACTTACGGTGATTATCGTTATACCGATGACGCAATGGGAACGATGAGTGCAGAAAACGGTGCGAACCTGTTGACCGGAGAACTGCCTGTAAATGCTGAAGCCGCTAAAAAGTCGGATATTCGTGAACGAGTATATATCAAAGATTTGAAGATAAATAACGGTCCTCAATTAGCAGCCAGTATAACTTTGGATTATTTCCATCCGAAAATGTGGTTTGCCGATATAACGCTTTCATATTTCGATAATAATTATCTCGATTTCTCTCCTTCTCATTTTACCGAAATGAACTATTATGGAGGTACTTATCAAGATGAAGCCGGACAAAATATAACTTATAGCGGTTATCGTAAGCGTGGAGCTTATACAGCAGAGGAGATTAAATCGGGAATTTACGCACAAGATAAGGCTTTGGTGGAAATGTTCGGTACTCAGGAAAAACTGAAAGGCGGATTTATGTTGGATGCTTCGGTCGGGAAAGTTCTTTATCTGAATAATCGCAAGCAATCGTTGAATATTAATTTGAGCTTTAGTAATATCTTGAATAATAAAGATATGGTTACCGGCGGTTACCAGCAGGGACGTATAGCTCGTAATAATAAGAGTCAGACCAAAGATATTCAGTTGGTAGATCGTTATCCGAATAAATATTATTATGCATGGGGATTCAATTGTTTCTTAAATCTCGGGTACAAGTTCTAAATTTTAGCGAAGAATAGTTATGAAAAAGATTAAATATATAGTTTGTGCATTATTGACGGCAGTATCATTTACTTCGTGTGTGAATGATTATGATGAGATCACGCAGGAAATGGCGGTTTTACCGGAAAACGATCCTCGGGTTTGGCCGGCAAATATGTCTATCGGCGAGTTGGTGGCAATGTATGACCGAATCGATAGCTTGTATGTGTTCGGTAAAGACGATACATTGCATTACCATGCACCGCTGGACAGAGCAACAGGGAGCATAAAAAATGCTTATTATACTGTTAATCAAAGTAATGTGGAATACCCGATTGTCGGAGCGGAATATGTTGACGGGCGTCTTAAATTGCCGATCGAGTATAAAGGTAAGAAATTTACTATTTATCGGGAAGAAGGAGATACCTATAAGGATCTCTTTACACTGAATCCGATCGAAGGTCCGCAAGATATTTATATAAAGGGACGTATTATTTCTTGTGATACAGCCTCGAATATTTACAAATATTTTGTTTTGGAAGATTTGAATACTCGCCAATCGTTGAAAGTAGCGATAGATGCCGGAAGTTTGAGCGGTGTTTTCCCGTTGGGGCAAGTGGTTGCCGTGAAATGTAACGGTTTGATGATGGGACGTTATGCCGAAATGCCGCAATTAGGAGTTTACTCTTTCCGGAACGATGACAAGACCCGTTATGAACCGGGACGTATTCCTTATTCCATGGTGTATGACCATTTTCAACGTATCGGGTTACCGGATAAAAGCAAGGTTACAATCCCTCATGATGCAGTATTGACAATGGCTCAGGTTGCAACTTTGGATTCTACTTGGTACGGACGATTGATCAAAATCGAGAATGTTAAATTTACATGGAAAAATGATCGAGATGCTGATTTAAAGACCGAATTTGTTTCATTACGTCGTTCTATCGAGAAAACAGGGAATGTAAATGCCCATCAGTTGAGTCCGGTTTTTGCACCTTCTACCTATGATATGAGTAAGAAATATAATATCGGTTATCCAATGTCTCGAGAGGTATCGGACGGCACGGGAACGCTATATATTTCGACGAGTGAATATGCCCATTTTGCCGAAACGTTTATTCCGAAAAAGGGAAGTGTAGGAACTGTAACGGCTATTTTGGGATGGTTTCATGATAAGAATGATAATTACGGAGGAAAATATCAATTGACACTTCGTTCTTTGGATGATCTCGAAGGGTTTGAATATTATAATGGTCCTCGTGAGTATGCCGAAGGCGAAAGACCCCAATAAAAATAAGACAATATAAATATACCAATAATTATAATTTAAATTGAGTTTAACTATGAAAGCAATGAGAAAATTAGTGTGGATGCTTCTTGCTGTTTCGATGGTCGGATTTGCATCTTGTGACAGCGATGATGACGATGAATGGATTGATGATGGCGGACAAGGCAGTGGCGGTTCGGACGAAGGAGGTGTTGTTACTCCCTCGGGTAGCGGTACTTATGCAGATCCTTGGAATGTTGCCGCAGCAAAAGAAAATCAAGACACCGATTATAAGTTCGTAAAAGGGTTTATTGTAGGACAAGTTCCCAGTGGAGATTTGGAAGAAGCTCAATTCGAGGCTCCGTTTAGTGGAACCAGTGTATCTGGTGAACCTCTGACCGAAGGTCAGAATATTTTGATTGCAGCAACCGCAGATGAAAAAAATGTGAACAATTGTCTTGTCGTACAATTGAATCCCGGTGCTTTGCGTACAGGTTTGAATCTGATTACCGAAGGTAATGCTGCTAAAGTTTTGGGTAAAGAAGTAATTTTACAAGGAAACCTTGAGAAATATTTTGGTGTGGTCGGAATGAAAAGTACTTCTTATGCGATATTGGTAGAGAGCAGTGAGGAATTCGGTGCTATAATAGATCCGGATGGAGATTTTAATGTTCCTGAAATATCTATTGCTGATGTTCGAGCTATGCATCAAGGTTCTGATATTACCATCACCGAAGATAAAAAACTTGTCGGTGTGGTGATTTCGGATGTTGTAAACAATAATATTTCTTCTTTGAAGCAGATATATGTTGCGGCCGAAGATAACTCTTGCGGTATTGTTGTGTTCTGTAGTGAAAATGCTTCATTTAATCTCGGAGATAAGATTGAGGTCAGAGTAAAAGATTTGTCGTTGGAAAATTATAATGGATTATTGGAGTTGAACGGTGTACCTTTGGTTAATATCCGGAAGGTAGGTACGGGAACGATAACTCCTCGTCAGACAACTGTGGCTGAAGTAATAGACAACATTGATCAGTGGCAGTCAACTTTGGTTACAGTACAGGGAGAATATATTCCTAAACTTGATACGGGTACGTTTGGTGCTGATAAAAAAGCAACAACGAATACGATTAAGGACGGTGAAACAACAATCAATTCGTATGTTTCTGGATATGCTAAATTTTATTCAGAAACAGTTCCTACCGGGGTAAAAACAATTACGGGTATTGCTGGTGTTAATTATAACACACCTCAATTAAATATTCGTAATGTTGATGATATAAAATAAATCGCAGATTTTAAGATAATAAAAGAGCTGGCCGTTTGGTCAGCTCTTTTTATTTCAGTATATTTGCTCGCTTTATTAATTAATTTCGGAGTTATAAACCTATGTCGAAAAAATTTCAGATATTTTTTTTATTCTTATCGATCTTCGGTCTTATCCGTGCTGAAATTCCCGAAGGGTATTATCCTGTTACATTAAATGGAAAGAAAGAACGGGAGCTGAAAACGGCTATTCATTTATTACTCAAAGACCATACCCGTATCGGATATGGAGGCGGGATGGGCGGAACTTGGTCTGTGTTCCGGTATAGCGATGCCAAACCGGGAGGAATAGTTTGGGATATGTACTCCAATACGGTACGTTATTTTACGTCGGGAAGTTATGGAGCAACGAAAAATATGAATATCGAGCATTCCGTACCGAAGAGTTGGTGGGGAGATGCGGCAGATTATAACGGTACGACTCCGCTTACACGTTTTAAGTATGAGGCATCGTATGATTTACACCACTTGACACCGGCCGATGCCGATGCTAACGAAGAGAAAAGCAATTATCCTTTGGGAGTGGTTACTACTCAATCTTGGACTAACGGAGTTACGAAAGTCGGTACCGGATATATCAATGGTATGCCAACGAATATATTTGAACCGGCAGATGAGTATAAGGGAGATTTTGCCCGGATGTATTTTTATTTTGTAACTTGTTATCAAGATTATACATGGGTGAGTCTCGGTACAAGAATGTTCCAGAGAAACGATTATCCTACATTAACCGATTATGCCCGTGATTTATTGTTGGAGTGGAGTCGTCAAGATCCTGTCAGCCAGAAAGAGATAGACCGGAATGAAGGTGTTTATAAGTTTCAGCATAACCGTAATCCGTTTATAGATTTTCCTGATCTTGCCGAATATATCTGGGGTACGAAGACGGACGAGGCTTTTTATTTGGGAGCGGGAATTACGAACTGGCAGACCGGAGATTATTTTATCTTTCCGAATTCGACTGTCGGAGAGTCTGTCGAGAAGTCATTCAGGATTGAGGGAATACAAATTGCATCGGCCGTATCGTTGATCCTTGATGGTGAAGATAAAAATATGTTTTCTTTTTCTGTATCGGCGCTTTCGGCTGATGAGGTGAATGCCGGGACGAATGTCAGTGCTGCTTATATGCCTTCTTCAGCCGGATTGCATAAGGCAACGCTTACGTTGGCTGCAGATAATATCGCTTCGGTTGCTGTTGAATTACGAGGAGTATCCATTCCTCAAACGATAAGGCGGGTTGTTCCTGTGGGATTGAAAAAAGAATATTCTTTGAGTGATTCGGGAGTAGCCTTGAAATTGAGTGAAACGCTTCCCGGTTGTACATGGGAAGGCGATGGGGTGAGTGCGAATGTCTTTACTCCGGAAAAAGCCGGTAAGGGTACACATACATTAAGGTGGAAGTCTTCATCCGGTTGCGGGTCGGTGCAGGTTGTTGTTAAATGATAAAAACAGGTAATGATGAAAATATACAATATAAATTATGTGGGAATAATGACTTTATTTTTGTTTTCTATCCTTTTTGCTTCTTGCAAGGATGAAAATAAAAATGATACGCCCAAAATACAGCTCGATGTTTCTGAGATTATTGTAGAAGAGGGAGAGGCTGTCGTGGTGACCGTTTCCGGTGTAGAGAGTTTTACGGCTTCTATAGCACCCGAAAATATTGCGAGTGCCGGAGTCTCAGGGAATGTAATTCGAGTCAAGGGGATACAGGCCGGTAAAGGAACTTTGACGGTATCTTCCGGAGAATATACTGTCTCATGCCCTGTTACTGTCTCCGGAAATTTTTATAAGGAAACGGATGTCCGTATCGAAGGCTGGAAGAGCGATATTGTATATCCGGAAAAAGAAGAGGGATATTTATTCTCGAGAGAGAAGGGATTTGACGCATTGGGTTTGATAAAAAGCAAATCTATTGTCTGGGATTATGCTCCGTTGGAAGATGATGCGACTTTTTTTCGGATAAGCGCTTCCGGTGACTTTGCAGAAGAAGGGGAAATATTGGAAGACGGGTTGGTTTTGATTCGTGAAGCCGGACAACCGGATCGTTCTTTGATTGCCAAAAAAGTCGTTTTAAATAAGATTTCCGATAAAAGGTATTGGATAACATTCGAGTTCGAAGGTTCTCAACAAGATATTCGTTTAGTTGCCGACGGATTTTAATCGTTAACCGTTGATAAAACAAGCAGGGTGACTCGAAGAAAATTTATTTCTCGGTCACCCTGCTTGTTTCGGTATAAAGTCTGGAATTTTCCCAATAAAAAGATGAGACAGGCTTTAAAATAGCGTTACTTATAATCTTTCAACATTTCTTGTAAACGTTGACGGGCAAAGAAGATGCGGCTTTTGACTGTGCCTAACGGCAACTCCATCTTTTCTGCAATTTCATGATATTTGAATCCCGCCACGTGCATAGAGAACGGAACTTTGTATTCGTCCGTAAAACTGTTTATTGCTTTGGTAATTTCTTTCACGGTAAAAGAGCCTTCGGGAGTATTGAATCCTGATTCTTGAGGGAGATTAAGATGATATAAATCTTCGGTTTGATCGACAATGGTCTGATTGCGGACTATGCGTCTGTAGTTATTTATAAAAATGTTCCGCATAATTGTAAATACCCAACCTTTGAAATTTATATTATCGATATACTTCTCCTCATTATCGAGGGCTTTTAATGTAGTGTCTTGAAGCAGATCTTTTGCTTCTTCCCGGTTCGATGTCAGCATATAAGCAAAATTTAGCAGATTGTCCTGTAATCCCAACAATCTCTGTTGAAACGAATTTGAATTCATACATTCAAGAATTTAGATTAATTAATTGATATTGTCTTATATTGCTACTGCTCTTTTATCGAAGTTATTAAGATAAAGGGAGAGTTCAAAAAATATTTTCTTAAAAAAATCCCTTTTGTATAGTTAAATAACAAAAGTTGTGCTTTTTTGAAATGTGTTGAGCTTTTTTGAGGGCATTTTGACATTGATTGCTTGTTTGATGCCTCTTCTTCGAGATCTGTTTGACTTGTAGTTTTTCTCATTGTTGTAGATTTTGTTTTTTGGTTAATATAAATAATTTATGTTCAATGGTCGAATTTTGATTTTCAAGATCTGAGTTTGTCGTTTTTATTCGCTTTTTTCTGAATAAAAATCGTAACTTCGGCAATGCGTTCCGAAAGAAAAGCGGATAACAGAAATAGTCTGTATCCATTTGTTGAAATCGGACACATCTTTTTATATAACGTATAAGTGATGAAAAAGTTCTGGATTATAACTATTATTTCACTATTTACTTACATTCAGGTAGGATATTCCGGTGAAAAACCGTTGTATTATAAGATCGATATTAAAAAAGAGATCGGAAGTACTACGTGGAGGTATATGCAGCGTGGTTATAAGGAAGCAGTAGATCATAATGCGCAAGGAATAATATTGCATCTGAATACGTACGGGGGAACTGTCGTTCATGCAGATTCTATACGAACTCTTATCCTGAACAGTACGATACCGGTATATGCTTTTATCGATAATAATGCGGCTTCTGCCGGTGCGCTGATCGCTATAGCTTGTGACAGTATTTACATGCGTCCCGGAGGAAATATCGGTGCTGCAACTGTTGTAAATGAAACAGGGGCAGCTATGCCGGATAAATATCAGTCTTATATGCGGGCGACGATTCGTTCTACTGCCGAGGCTCACGGAAAAGACACGACAATTACCTTGTCGGGCGATACGGTTATCAAATGGGTAAGAGACCCTCTTATTGCAGAAGCAATGGTCGATACCCGAATTATTGTTCCCGGATTGGTAGATTCTACCAAAGTTCTTACGTTAACAGCTCAGGAAGCTCTTAAATGGGGATATAATGAAGCAATCGTGAATAATGTTCATGAAATAGTGACCGAACGGCTTGGTGTGCCGGAATATACGTTGCAGACGTTCGAACCGTCTGTATATGATAATCTTATCGGTTTTTTACTCAATCCGGCGTTGCAGGCGATTTTGGTAATGATAATTATCGGAGGAATTTATTTTGAGCTGCAAACTCCCGGCATCGGTTTTCCATCTGCTGCCGCCTTGATTGCTGCCATACTTTATTTTGCACCTTTGTATCTGGACGGACTGGCGGCAAGTTGGGAGATTTTAATATTTATCGTCGGAGTTATTTTGATGGTTCTGGAATTGATTGTGATTCCCGGATTTGGAGTGGCGGGTATATTGGGTATTATTTGCATGCTTGCCGGGCTTGTTCTTGCGTTGGTAAATAATGTGGATTTTGATTTTGAAGGGGTATCTTCCCGAGAAATGAATCGTGGTATTTTTACCGTAATATCCGGACTTGTCTGTGCTTTTATTCTGGTGATTTATCTGGCTCATAAAATCGGACGTAAGGGGATTTTGCATCGTCTTGCGTTAGATTCGTCCCAACCTGTGGAAAAAGGGTTTATCGCGATATCTCCGGAGTATATGGATTTGGCAGGTAGAGAGGGTATAGCGACAACGATTTTACGACCTTCCGGAAAAGTTCGTATCGGGAATGATGATTATGATGCGGTTTCTTTATATAATAAATTTATTGAACGAGGTACATCCGTACGGGTGGTCAAAGTGGAGAATGCGCAATTATATGTAGTAACTATCGATAATAAAGAGAAATAAAAACGAGATTTATGAAATTTATAGGGATTATTCCGGCACGATATGCTTCGACTCGGTTTCCGGGAAAACCGCTTGCCGATATGAAAGGCAAATATATGATTCAACGGGTATATGAGCAGGTAAAGACTGTTTTGGATCGGGTTTATGTTGCTACGGATGACCGGCGTATTTTTGATGCGGTTCACTCTTTCGGGGGAAAGGCCGTGATGACTTCCGAAAATCATAAAAGCGGTACAGATCGATGTTTCGAAGCCTATTCCCGTATAGGAGAGGGAGAAGATGTCATTATCAATATACAAGGCGATGAGCCGTTTATACAAACTCGGCAAATAGAGGCGATTATGGAGTGTTTTGAGTCTGAGGGAACGCAAATCGCAACTTTGGTAAAGCCGTTTACGAAAGAAGACGGTTTTGATGCTTTGTTCAATAGCAATTCACCCAAAGTCGTACTGAATAATCGGAATGAAGCACTCTATTTCAGCCGTTCTATTATCCCGTATATTCGTAATTATAAATATGATACATGGCTCGATCACCATACTTTCTATAAGCATATAGGTATGTATGCTTACCGGGCAGATATATTGTCTGAAATAACTGCCTTGCCTCAGTCTTCGCTTGAAATAGCCGAATCGTTGGAACAATTGAGATGGCTGCAGAACGGTTATCGCATAAAGGTAGGAATTACGACGCAGGAAACGATAGGAATCGATACGCCGGAAGATCTCGAAAGAGCTTTGAAATATTTATAGAGTTTCTTTGAGATTTTATTTGAAGAATAAGAATAATTTATTAGAGGAGATTATAAATATGCTTGACCGGAAAACAGAGCCGGAAGTACATGACTTCGATTTATTAACATTGCCTAAGGCAGATTGCCGTATTCTTCCGAATGGAGTTCCGTTATACGTGATCGATATGGGAGATCAGGAAGTGAACCGTATCGATATAATGTTCAATGCCGGACGATATGAACAGGATGTTCCGTTAGCTGCAGAAGCTGCTAATGCCATGTTGAGGGAAGGATGTAGGGGGCTGACATCTGTCGATATTGCAGAAAAACTCGATTTTTACGGAGCATGGTTGCAAAGTTCTGTCTCTTATCACAATTCATATATGACACTCTATTCGTTGAATCGGAGTTTCGCGGAAGTTTTGCCTATGCTCGAGTCTATCATTTATGACCCTGTGTTTCCGGAGAAAGAATTTCGGACGTATATAGAACGGAGTAAGCAAAGATTATTGGTTGAACAAGAAAAGGTGCAGACTTTAGTAAATCGGGAATTTTTCGGACAATTATTCGGGAAGAATCATCCTTATGGTCGTCCGGCAGAAGTTGAGGATTACGATCGTTTGACTATAGAAGATTTGAAGATATATCATAGAAATTTTTATTGTCCTGAACATTGCAAAATCGTTATTTCGGGAAAAGTTACGGAGTCTATGATCGATAGAGTTTCCGATTGTTTCGGACAGAAAAGGGGATCTTTTGTGATAAGTACCGGGCTGAAGACTTATCCGATTATACGGTCGGAGGAGCGTTTCAGGTATTTTGAGAAACCCGGAGCTTTGCAGTCGGCTGTGAGAATCGGTATGCCGGTAATCAGCCGAACTCATCCCGATTATATGAAACTTAGGATTTTGAATACTGTATTAGGTGGATATTTCGGAAGTCGTCTTATGTTGAATATTCGTGAAGATAAAGGTTTTACTTATGGAATATCATCTTCTGTAATCGGTTTGAAAGAGGATGCTTATCTTTCTGTATTGACGCAAACCGGTACGGAATATGTACGGCCTCTTATAGAAGAGGTGTTTAATGAAATAGAGAGGTTACGGGAGGAGAAAGTGCCTATGGAAGAATTGAAGATGGTAAAAAGTTATCTGTCGGGAGAGTTGGCACGCATTTTCGATGGACCGTTTTCTGTTTGTGATGCTTATATCTCTTTGATTGCAAATCAACTCGATTTTGAATATTATGACAGACAATTTACGACTGTTCAGCATATAACGCCGGAGGAGTTACAAGAAGTTGCTTGCAAATATTTTGTCAGAGATAAATTTTATACTTCGGTTGCCGGTCAAATGTAATAGAGAGTTATCTATTATATAATATTATATTCGTATTGCTGAAATGGTAGAATAACAAATTATTCCTTATCTTTGTTATTAACTAAAAAGGTGTTGATTATGAATAAAACATTGACTATTGCATTAGTTGCACATGATAATCGTAAGGCCGATTTGGTCGAATGGGCGGTGCATAATGCCGAATTGCTTTCTAAACATCATTTGGTGTGTACCGGTACTACCGGAAGTTTGATTAAAAAAGCGTTTGATGAACATGGGATAAAGGCAGATATAACTTGTATGAATTCCGGTCCTCTCGGTGGAGATGCGGAAATTGCGGCGATGGTAGTAAAGCATCAGATTAATCTGGCTGTTTTTCTGATCGATGATTTGAATCCTCAGCCGCATGAAGCGGACATTCAAATGCTGCTTCGTCAGTGTCGGGTTCATAATGTACCTATTGCTTGTAACCGTTATAGTGCCGATTTAATGATTACGAGCACGCTATGGGACAATGACGATTATGTGCCTACTGAGCCGAAATATGTGTATTTTAAAAGATAATTCGGAAAATAAGAATAGCGAGGGAGGAAAAGTTATTTTCCTCCCTCGCTATTCTTGCTTTATTTCACATATTTGAAATTTTATTCGGAATTGCAATATTGTTCGGGAAATAGATTTTTAGAACGGGACATCATTATTTTGTTGTTGTAGAAAATCTTCTGTGGCATTAGAAGACGTATGAGAAGGAATAGGAGCGGAAGAAAATGTTTTTCCGCTGTTCATCCCTGATCCGAATGTTCCGTATATCTCAGTATCGTCGTTAAGATTTTGGAATCTTGCATATTCTCCTTTGAAACGTAATCGCACATCGCCTACAGCACCGTTACGGTGCTTGGCTATGATTATTTCTGCAAGTCCGATCAGGGAATTTCCTTTTTCGTCTTCGGTTATTTTATAATATTCCGGACGGTGGATAAAACACACCATATCGGCATCCTGTTCGATTGCACCCGATTCACGCAGGTCGGCCAATTGGGGACGTTTTCCGTCGCCTTGTCGGGTTTCTACACCACGATTCAGCTGGGAAAGAGCGATGATAGGAATATTCAGTTCTTTCGCCAATCCTTTTAATGATCGGGAGATCGTACTTACTTCTTGTTCACGACTTCCAAAATTCATTCCACTGGCATTCATGAGCTGCAAATAGTCGATAATGATCATCTTTATATTGTGCTCTCTGACGAGTCTTCGTGCCTTGGTGCGGAGTTCGAACACCGATAAACTCGGTGTATCGTCTATATAGATAGGTGCGTCGTAGAGGTCCTTGATTTTTGCCATTAATTGTTCCCATTCGTATGGCGCTAATTGTCCGCTTTTTATTTTCTCTCCGGTAATTTCGCAAGTATTTACGATTAAACGGTTAACTAATTGTACATTAGACATTTCGAGAGAAAAGATAGCCACCGGAGTATTATAATTGATGGCCATATTCTTTGCCATGGACAGAACAAATGCGGTCTTTCCCATTGCAGGACGAGCGGCGATGATCACCAAATCCGAGTTTTGCCAACCCGATGTCATTTTATCCAAATCATGGAATCCCGATTGCAATCCGCTTAATCCGTCTTTTCGGTTCGATGCGATTTCCAGAATATTGAGCGCTTCTTTAATAACCGGGTTGATTTGAGTGACATCTTTTTTTACATTTCGTTGAGATATTTCAAATAGTTTGCCTTCGGCTTCTTGCATCAGGTCATCGACATCATTTGTCTCATCGAAAGCTTTGGTTTGTATTTCACTGGAAAAGCGGATCAATTCGCGGGCGAGATATTTTTGCGCGATAATGCGGGCATGGAATTCTATATTTGCGGCAGAAGCCACCCGACCGGTAAGTACGGTTATCGTATATTCGCCGCCGACTTCTTCCAATTCGCCTCTCCGCCGGAGTTGTTCGGTAACGGTAAGCATATCGATAGGTTGCTGTCTGAGTGCCAGATCTACGATGGCCGAATAAATAAGCTGATGAGTATGTTCGTAAAAACACTCCGGTTTTAAAATATCGCTGACGATAGAATAAGCATCTTTTTCAAGCATAAGAGCTCCTAATACCGCTTCTTCGAGTTCTTTTGCCTGAGGCTGAAGTTTTCCTAAGTCGGTGATAGACGGTAAATTATTTTTTGCAGATCGATAATTACGTTTCTGTTCCATGAGTAAAATTGAAGATATATTGCAAATGCAGATAAACTTTTTAGCCTGACAAAATTAAGAAATAGAATCTTATTAACGGATTATTCTTCTCTATCTTTATCGAAATATGGATAAATAATCTGTATTTTTGCAAATAAACCCAATTAAGCTATGATTACATTTCCGAATGCAAAAATAAATCTCGGACTGAATATTGTCGCAAAACGTCCGGATAATTATCATAATATCGAGACGATTTTTTACCCTATTCCGTTGGAAGATGCATTGGAGGTTGTCGATTTACCCGGAAAAACGGATGCTTGTTTGCATATTTCAGGTTTACAAATAGACGGAGAACCGAATAAAAATTTGATAATTCGGGCTTATGATTTATTGAAAGAAAGCTTTGATTTACCCGCTATAGATATTTACTTACATAAGGTGATTCCTTTTGGTGCAGGTTTGGGAGGCGGATCATCGGATGCCGCATTTATGCTCCGTCTTTTGAAGGATGAATATAAGTTGCCTGTTTCAGAAGAAAGATTATTGTCTTTAGCCGCTCGTTTAGGGGCAGACTGTCCTTTTTTCCTTTTGAATAGACCGGTATTGGCTACGGGTATAGGAAATGAATTCACACCGGTTTCCCTTACTCTAAGAAATTATTATCTGGTGCTTGTCAAGCCCGATATTATGATTGCTACGGCAAAAGCTTATTCTTTGGTGAAGCCCGGGCAACCGAAGATACCGTTATCCGAAATTGTAAAGAGACCTGTGGAAGAGTGGAAAAATCTTATGACGAATGACTTTGAGCAGAGCGTATTTTCTCATTATCCGGATATTGCAGAGATAAAATTTCGATTGTATGATATTGGAGCTGTTTATGCATCTATGTCCGGATCAGGTTCTTCGGTTTATGGTTTGTTCAGGGATTTACCGGAGTTGCAAGACAATAGCTTTTCCGGATGTTTTGTCTGGCAAGGAAAGTGTCAATATTGATCTGAACGATTTGCCCGTTAAACTGTTATAAGCTCAAAGAAGAATTTCTGAGAACTTATATATTGTTATTATGTTGAAGAAACGGGTAGAAGAAGCTTTGAATGCTCAAATTAATGCCGAAATATGGTCGGCTCATTTCTTTTTGGCCATATCCCTTCACTTTGCGGAAACCGGTTATCCCGGATTTGCTGCACGAATGAAATATCAGCATCAGGAAGAGCATCGGCATGCTTTGAGACTGATGGATTATGTAATAGAACAAGGAGGAAAAGTCGAGTTGCAAGATATAGTGGACATCCCTTCTGATTTTGGTGATCCCATAGAATCTTTTGAACAGGTTTTGGTACATCTAATGCGGATTACGGATACTTTTGATACTTTGCTTGGTGTTGTTTGTGATGAAAAGGATAGAACTACGCGGGCTGTATTGGATTGGTTCGTGCTCAACCAAGTGAAAGAAGAAGCCGAGATTTCTCAGATTATTACCTACCTAAAGCGTATGACGAACGAAAACGGATATTATATGATGGATGTGGAGCTTATTAAAAAATATTAAAATATAAAGACTGACAAAACAACCTCGCAGAGGTGACAAAAATGCTGCCGATTCTTATTTGGCAGCATTTTTGTTGAACAGGAGTTGAGGTATTTTGTCAAGTGACGATAATTTGTAGAGTCATCTCTCTGAATGCTTCGGTAAAATTTGATAAGAAAAGAAAAATATAGATAGCTATGAGTGATAAAAAGAACAAAAAGAATGAGATACATGATGAGAAGTCAGGTGCTCAATCGACCGAAGAGGCTGCTGTTGAAACTTCTGAAGTTCCGGAGAATGTAGCGGATGAGAATCTTCCTGAAGTAGAAGATACGGCATCTGATGCTGCCAGTTTGACAGCAGAAGTAGAAGAGCTGAAGGTACAAATCGAACAGCTTAATAAGGACAAGTTGTTGCTGATGGCCGATTTTGAAAATTATAGGAAAAGAACTCTTCGTGAAAAAGCTGATCTTATCAAAAGCGGCGGCGAGGATTGTCTGAAACGGATGTTACCGTTAGTAGATGATTTTGAACGCGGCTTACTTGCTATTAACGAAAGTACGGATATTGAGGCGGTTAAAGAAGGTATGACTTTGATATATAATAAGTTCAAGACTTTCCTTGATCAACATGGTATAAAAGAAATTCCAGCCAAAGATGAAGATTTCAATACAGAATATCATGAGGCTGTAACGACGTTCCCTGCTCCGAGTCCTGAGATGAAAGGCAAGGTAATCGATTGTGTGCAAAAAGGATATACGATGAATGACAAAGTGATTCGCTTTGCCAAGGTTGTTGTCGGTGAATAATTGAAAGGGTAAGAAATGGCTAAGCGAGATTATTATGAAGTGCTGGATGTTGCCAAGAATGCAACGGACGAGGAGATAAAAAAAGCATATCGTAAGAAAGCTATACAATATCATCCGGATAAAAATCCCGGCGATAAGGAAGCTGAAGAGAAGTTTAAAGAAGCTGCCGAGGCTTATGAAGTATTGAGCAATCCTGATAAGCGGAGTCGTTATGACCAGTTCGGACATGAAGGGTTGAACGGTGCAGCCGGTGGTGGCGGATTCAGCGCCGGAGGAATGTCTATGGAAGATATATTTTCTCATTTCGGAGATATCTTCGGTGGCGGTTTCGGCGGATTCAGCGGCTTCGGTGGCGGTAGCAGCGGCCGAACACGACGTCATGTTAATCGGGGATCGGATCTTCGGGTAAAAGTAAAACTTACATTAAAAGAAATATCGACCGGAGTCGAAAAGAAAATAAAGGTAAAAAAATATGTCGCTTGTAAGGCGTGTCATGGAACAGGAGCTGAGAACGGTACAGCTTACACGACATGTTCTACTTGTAATGGAAGCGGTGTCGTTACTCAGGTACAACAAACATTTTTAGGTGCGATGCAATCGACGACTACATGTCCCACATGCGGAGGGGAAGGTCGCATTATAACCAAAAAATGCAATGTTTGTAATGGGGAAGGCATTTTAAAGGAAGATGAGGTTATCACATTGAATATTCCGGCGGGTGTAGCTGAAGGAATGCAGCTTTCAATGAGCGGAAAAGGAAATGCCGCTCGGCATGGAGGGGTAAACGGTGATCTGTTGATCGTGATAGAGGAAGAACCGCATCCTGAATTATTACGTGATGAGAATGATTTAATATACAATGCTCTTCTTGATTTCCCGACAGCGGCTTTGGGAGGGACTCTTGAAGTCCCGACGATAGACGGTAAGGCGAAAGTCAAGATAGAACCCGGAACTCAGCCGGGCAAAGTGTTGAGACTGAGAGGGAAAGGTTTGCCATCTATTAACCGTTACGGTGTAGGAGATTTGTTGGTAAATGTTTCGGTATATGTGCCGGAGAGCCTAAGTACATCGGAAAGACAGGAAATAGAGAAAATGAAAGGTGCTTCCAACTTTACGCCTTCTAAGTCTGTGAAAGACCGTATATTCAGCAAGTTGAAACACATGTTCGATTAACGTGTGGCGATATGAATTAAAAATAGTAATACGGCATCTGCGATTATTTACGTAGATGCCGTATTTTTGTGAAAGTATTTATGATAGATTGTCCCATTTATTTTGCTCCTCTACAAGGTTATACCGATGCTCCTTATCGAAATTATTTTCACACTTATTTCGGTGGAGTGGATGTTTATTATACGCCGTTTGTTCGTTTAGAGAATGGGAATAAATTTCGGAATAGAGATATTCTGGATATTGATCCATTACAGAATTCGGTACCATCTCTTATTCCTCAGGTTATAGCTTCCATTCCGGAAGAATTACGTTCTATACTATGTTTATTCGAAAAACAAGGTTATACAAGAGCAGATCTTAATTTGGGATGTCCGTTTCCTCTTTTGACAAAACGCCATAAAGGTTCGGGAATATTGCCATTTCCGGAAGAAGTAGAAGCTCTCCTTAAAGTATTTTTGGAGTTTCCTGCTATCGACTTTTCTATTAAGGCAAGATTAGGATGGGAGAGCACAGATGAAATATTTCGTTTGTTACCTTTATTGGAAAAATATCCGGTTTCACAAATAGTTTTACATCCCCGTTTAGGGATTCAACAATATAAGGGAAAAACCGATCTGAAAACTTTTTCCCGTTTTTATGAAATTTGCCCTGTTCCGTTGATTTATAACGGTGATCTGCTAACTTTGGAAGATATAAAATATATTATTGCAGATTATCCTCATCTTGCCGGTGTCATGTTGGGGAGAGGTTTATTGGCTGATCCGTCGTTAGCTTTGACGTATAAATCGGGAATTAAGTTATCGGATAGTGAATTTAGAGAGCGTTTATATTGTTTTCACGATGCGTTATTGCAATATTATTCGTTGCATTATCAAGGAGGGGATCATCAGGTTTTGATAAAAATGAAAACTTTGTGGGAATATTTATGTCCTGATATGGATCGAAAATTAAGAAAATGTATTCTTAAATCCCGTAATTTGGATATTTACCGGAATTACGTACGGGAAATATTGGAAAGATAGACTTAAAGCTTCGTCTGAATTTTTCGATGCAGGAAATATTATCAGATTATCTTTATGTTTTCTTCCGGTCTGTTTTAATTACGATTACCACAAGTGATCACTTTTTATTTATTTGTTTTTCAATAAATAAGGAAAGGATATGGATATTCTTTTCATTATTATATTGTTCTAGTACTTGTATCCGTTCGGCTCGTTTCGATTGGTCGAACGGTTCGTTCAAGGCTGTTTCGATGGAGTAAGCCATATTTTGAGGAGTGTCGGCGATGGTGCAGGCATTATCTAATCCTGTGCCGACCAGCATTTGGTGGTTTACGATACAGTGTCCTCCACAGAAAAGAGCATTCAGTAATTTAAGTTTTAATCCTGTAGGTTGGAAGGTAATGAGTATGTTAGCCGCCGCTTTTTTGACAAGCTCGTTCATTTGTCTTTCCGATGGGTTGGCAATAAGTTGAGTATCAGGTATTTGCTCTATCTGTCGCATAAGCTTTTTAGAAGGGTTTTTTCCGGTGAATATCCACGATATGCCGTGAGTAAGCGGTACGACATATTGCAATAGATATTCGGCAGCTTCGATGTTTTCTTCAACAGAAAGATTCCCGTGATAAAGTATATAATTTTCTTTTGAGCCTATGGGTGCTACTGTTGTATGAGCATGAAAGGCCGGAAGTAGCATTATAGGAATTTGCGGATACTTCGAAGAGAAGTAATATCGGTCGTTTTCGGTAATCGCTAAAATAGCATCGGCATGCAGAAGTATTTTTTCGTATTTTTTCAGTTTAAGGGATTCGAGTTTATAGTAAAGTTTTTTCCACCCTGATGTTTTATTGCTTAATCCCTTATAATATTCGTGTTCGATGTTATGCATCCGGACTAATTTGAGCCGGTTTTGCAGCCGTTTGTCAGAAAGAAATGCACAACAATGCAGCCCTTCGAACAATATAGGTGCATCATCGAGAAGTAGATCATCGAGAAGTTTTGTGCTCCGTCGACTGGAAACGATGTATGGAAATAGGGATAACTGCTGAATTGCAGATCGGTGACGTGGATAGTAAAAAACTTTAGCCGTTATTTCTTTCAGTTCTTCAGCTTGATCCCGTCTATATTGAAACGTGTGCAGCCATATCTCGTAGCCTGCATCTTTTAACGCTTTTAATTTATAGTAAATATCGATAACTCCTCCGTAATCCGGAGGGAAAGGAACTTGCAGGGAAACTACATGAATGCGTTGGCGAGAAGATGACGGCAAATTCATAAGATTAAAACTTTTTTCGAGGCCGATAAAAATATTGGCATGGTCGAAATGGGTTATGAAAATATGTTTTTTTCTCGATATGTGAATTTAAATAGTATGACATGTTTGTATGTTATTCGTTCCGAACATATATTCAAACGTTTCATGTTAAGATTTTGTGCTCGAAAAATGGTGGCAAAAAACAAATCCCTAAATATAAAAAATTCATATCTAAAAGTTTGAAGAACAAATATACAGTATCTTTTTGTTAATATGCAATTGCCGAAAGTTATTTTAGAGCCTGTTTAAATTTTCCAATAAAAAATACTATCAGGTCATTTTTATGTTCTCTTCCGGTCTTTTTCCCTGGTTTTCCCTCGTCAGATAGCCCGCTATCATCCTCGTAAAAACAGAAAAACATACTCGGAAGAAATTCTCAAAACTGACCCGTGTAAAATTTAAACAGGCTCTTAGAGTATGTGTTTCTAAAATGTAAATAATATTTTTGTAATATAAATAGGCTTATTTTATTCTGTATTATATTCAAAAAAAGAAGATTCAATGGGGATTTGTAGTTTCTCAGGAAAATCAAATGTTTTTGAAAATAGCAATGAGTTTGTCCTTGTCATTTATCCGAAAATGTTTGTTTTTAGAGTTTATGATTCTTGTTTCTATTATTTGGCTGAGGGCACGAGATAGCGCAGGGCGTGTAACACCAAAAATGTCAGCTAATTCTTGTTGAGTATGGACAATGTCAAACTCAGAGGAGTTGTTGTGTTGCATTTGTTCAAGTAAATACCCGGCTAATTTGCTTTTTATCGTGCCGAAGCGAAGCATACGCACTCTGTCTGACAAGAATTTACTACGGTCGGACATATTTTGCATAAAATTGTGTAGTACCCTTGTATCTGTTTGTAAAATACATGTGAAATTATTTTTTGGTATGGATAATACTTTTGTGTCTTCGATGGCAACGACATCAACGGGAAGATGATTGTCGGTTGCATATAAAATAGCCGGAGCAATCGGACGGGGAGACGTTATCTCTTCTATTACGACACGATCTCCGGCAAAATTTATCATTTCTCCTCGAACAGCACCTTTGTCGACAATTAACAAAGAATGGTAGTGACCACCTTGAAAGGCGACAATTTCTCCGGTAGAATATCTCTTTGTCTGAAACTTACCATTTAGTAACTTGTCTATTTCTTCTCTGTTCAGACCAGCGAATATAGGGCATTTATATATACCATTTTCCATAATGAGCGAATTTAGGTATAAATATTTTATTGTGTGTAACAAATGTTACAAAAATAAGAATCTTTTGTAAGGTATTTTTGCATAAAATAAAGGGTATCATAATGAAACGTATGATAGTGAAAATCAAAGAAGACATTTGTAATGGTTACGGGTCTTGTGTGAAAGCATTTGTTAAATCCTCAGTCCGGATTTTTACAAGTTTCGGATTTACTTTTGGCTGCCGATTGTTCAGCTTTTGCCAGTGGGGAATTTCATAATCGTTTTTTGAAAGGAAAGGCTTTGGCTATCGCTTGTCCTAAACTTGATTCCCATTCTGAAATTTATATAGATAAACTTGTCGAAATGATCGATCAGGCACGAATTGAAACTTTGAGATGCTTATAATGGAAGTTCCATGTTGCCGGAGATTATTGGCTATTGCACAAACGGCAAAGGATCGAGCTTTTGTAAACATTCCGTTGAAGTTGATTGTTCTTTCTTTACGGGGTGGAGTGAAATATGAAAAATGGATTTAAACTAACCTATTAAATATCGAAAATTATGAATATGTTTTGTTTTCAATGTCAGGAAGCTGCTCGGGGTACAGGATGCACGGTAAAAGGTGTTTGTGGTAAAGAGCCTCAAACGGCAGCCTATATGGATTTATTGTTGTATGCTGTCAGGGGAATAGCTGTTGTGAACCGGACTTTGCGTGAAAAAGGTGCGGCGGATAGCGAAATAGACCGTTTTGTTTTGGATGCTTTATTTTGTACGATAACTAATGCCAATTTTGATGATGATGCTATAGTAGAGCGGATAAAAAAAGCGTTTGAAATAAAAAATATACTTATTGGAACGGCAAAAAAACGGGATATTATTTTACCGGATATGCCTGAAGTCGGTTATTTTGTTTCTGAAGAGAATTATCTTGCTGAAGCTGCTGAAGTGGGGGTGTTGAGTGAACCGAACGAAGATTTGCGTTCTTTGAAGCAAATGGTAATTTATGGAGTAAAGGGTGCTGCAGCTTATACAGAACATGCCGTAAATCTCGGATTTGAGGATCAAGATATATATGCAATGATAGAGAATGCTCTTGCAGAAATATCTCGTCCGGATATTTCTGCCGAAGAGCTCGTTTCCTTAGTACTGAATGTCGGGGAGTGCGGAGTAAAGGCTATGGCTCTTCTTGATAAGGCGAATACTTCTTCTTATGGAAATCCTGAGATTACGAAAGTCAATATTGGAGTAGGTAAGCGTCCGGGAATTTTGGTAAGCGGACATGATTTGAAGGATTTTGAGGAATTGCTTGAGCAGACGGAAGGTCAGGGGGTAGATATTTATACCCATAGTGAAATGTTACCGGCGCACTATTATCCTGCTTTTAAGAAATATAAGCATTTTGTCGGTAATTATGGAAATTCATGGTGGCGTCAAAAAGAAGAATTCGAGACATTTAACGGGGTATTTCTTTTTACAACCAATTGTATTGTGCCTCCTTCGAAAAATGCGACTTATGCCGACCGCATTTATACTACCGGTTCTGCCGGATTACCGGGTGCAAAACATATTCCGAATCGTCAGAAAGGCGGGAAGAAGGATTTTTCTGAGCTGATTGCTCATGCAAAACGGTGTCAGCCTCCTGTAGAGATAGAACACGGTGAGATAATCGGAGGTTTTGCTCATCATCAGGTATTAGCGTTGGCTGATAAAATTGTCGATGCTGTTAAGTCTGGGGCAATTAAGAAATTTGTGGTAATGGCAGGGTGTGACGGGCGTATGAAGTCTCGTGAATATTATACGAATTTTGCAGAAGAATTGCCTAAAGACGATGTTATACTTACTGCCGGGTGTGCTAAATATCGTTATAATAAATTGCCTTTGGGTGATATAAACGGTATTCCCCGTGTATTGGATGCCGGTCAATGTAACGACAGCTATTCTTTGGTAGTCATAGCTCTTGCTTTGCGTGACGCTTTCGGATTGAAAGATGTGAATGATTTACCGATTGTGTATAATATTGCATGGTATGAACAGAAGGCTGTTATCGTTTTATTAGCGTTATTGAGTCTCGGAGTGAAAAATATTCATCTTGGTCCGACTCTTCCTGCTTTCTTTTCACCGAATGTCCTGAAAGTTTTAGTTGAAAAATTCGGAATAACGACAATTTCTTCGGTAGAGGAAGATATGAAACGTTGGATTCGTGCGTAACGTTGTTTGTATTGTGTTCCCCTTATCTGCCTGAATTGGAAAAAGGCAAATAAGGGGATTTGAATTTTATTTTCAGGCAGCAAGGGTGGCACAAATACTCATATAAATAAGCATTCCTATAATATCGTTTGTGATAGTGATAAACGGACCGGTTGCAATGGCCGGATCTATTTTGAATTTTTCTAAAGTGATAGGTACTATCGTTCCGAAAATCGAAGCGAATATGACTACGGAGAAAAGAGATAAAGATACAGCTATAGTGACGGCATCAATACCCATACGAAACCAGTTGTATCCGAATACGAGAAAAGAAATCATGCTGGCATTGATTAAAGCGACTGCCAATTCTTTTAATATCTGTTTCCCTGCATTATGTAATGCTAATGATCCGTTTGCCAGACCTTGTACCACGATAGCGGAAGACTGTATCCCGACATTTCCGCCAGTACCTCCGATAAGGGGGATAAAAAGGGCCATTGCAGGATTTGTAATAAATCCGGTTTCGAAATTTCCGAGAATAACCGAATTGGTAAGTCCCCCGAACATGCCTATCAATAGCCAAGGAAGCCGGGCAGAAGTTTGTGTATAGATGGTGTCGGTAGTCTCTACATCTTGAGAGATACCGGAAGCCAACTGGTATTCTCTTTCTGCTTGTTCACGGACTTCGTCCATGACATCATCGACCGTAATGCGTCCGACTAACCGTCCGATACTGTCTATTACAGGGACGGCGACAAGGTCATATTTCTCGAATACTTGGGCAACTTCTTCGATAGGAGTGTCTGTTTTTACCGATACAGGATCTTTTTTCATGACGTGTTTGATCTTAGATACCGATGGGTTGGTTATCATCTTTTTTAGAGGAAAAACACCTTTCAGCCGTTCATCGTCATCGACGACATATACATAATATATTTCGTCCATTTCTTCTGCTTGAATACGCATCTCTTTCAGACATTCGGGCATACTCCAATTTTCATTTACGACAACCATCTCCGTACCCATGAGACCTCCGGCGGTATCTTCGTCATATTTTAATAAATCGACAATATCTCCAGCCTGTTCTACGTCATCGATATGGGACAAAATTTCTTCCTGAGCCTCTTCATCCATTTCTCGGATCAGATCAACAGCGTCGTCTGTGTCCAAATGGTCTATAAACTGTTTGGCTATGACTTCATTGGGAAGATGTTTTAATAATTTTTTACGATCGTCTTCATCTAATTCAATCAATACATCGGCTGCTTTCTCGCTGTCGAGAAGCATATAGATGAATTCTGCTTCATCCAAGTCCAAAGCCTGATAAAGTTCCGCAATGTCAGCAGGATGCAGACCTTTCAACAGTTCTTTGGCTTTTTCTGTATCGTTATTTTTAATAATATCTCGTACATCCTTGATATATTCTTCTGAAAATTGCTCCATAATAAATTAAGCTTAAGGTTGAGGAATGAACTTTTCTATTTGGTTGGTAAGGTCGATAAATTGTTTTACCGAAAGCTGCTCAGGACGTTTGTCGAAAACGGGATCTTCCAGTAATTCGCTTTTTTTTCCTAATAGTTGTCTGAGTGAATTCCGAAGCGTTTTCCTTCTTTGATTAAAGCCTGTTTTCACTATGGTTTTGAACAATTTCTCGTTACACCCCAGTTGTTCTGTTTTATTTCGAGTCATTTTTATTACGGCAGATTTGACTTTTGGTGGGGGATTGAAGACGTGTTCGGGAACAGTAAACAGATATTCTATATCATACCATGCCTGCATAAGTACACTCAATATTCCGTAAGCTTTACATCCCGGCTTAGAGGTTATACGTTCTGCTACCTCTTTCTGAATCATTCCGCTGCAACATGGAATTTGGTTTTTGTAATCGAGAACTTTGAAAAATATTTGGCTCGATATGTTATAAGGATAGTTTCCGATAACACAAAATTTTCCCGTGAAAAGATTTGTCAGATTCAGTTTTAAAAAGTCTTGTTCCAATATTCTGCCTTCTAATTGAGGAAAATGCTCATTTAAATATCTGACAGATTCAGAATCCAATTCTACTACAGTGAGATCATGATTGTTTTGTATCAGGTATTGTGTCAATACACCCATTCCCGGGCCTATTTCGAGAATGGGAATATCCTTGTAATCGCCTACGGTATCTGCTATTCGGCGGGCTATATCGAGATCTT
The DNA here is from genome assembly GCF_947855755.1 of uncultured Coprobacter sp. Classification (NCBI taxonomy): domain Bacteria; kingdom Pseudomonadati; phylum Bacteroidota; class Bacteroidia; order Bacteroidales; family Barnesiellaceae; genus Coprobacter; species uncultured Coprobacter sp. Next base: position 44,650 of record NZ_CANUAR010000001.1, on the reverse strand, counting down.
TTAAAAAATGTTGTCCTAAAAATTTTTTAGGTTTTACCGAGTCTGTCATAAAAATTCAGATAGCAGGATCGTTAATCAATGTATAATTTGCAAAGAGATTTTAATTAAATCCGGTAAAGAGATGTTTCTTTTATGGATAAAAATCTATCTTTGCAATACACAAAGGTACAATAATATTTTTTTATCCCGATAAGTTGAAGAAATTACTCGGCAGTATATTGAAGTTTTTTATTCCGTTATTATGCGGAGCGGCTCTTTTCTGGTATCTGTACAGTCATTTGGACATATACCAGATAGGAGTCATTTTACAATCTGAAATTAATTACTTTTGGATCGTCCTTTCTATGATTATCGGGTTGATGAGTCATATATTCAGAGCATTGCGTTGGAAGTTGCAGTTAAAGACCTTAGGGGTAGATCCTTCGGTAAAAGCTCTGACAAACGCTGTTTTCGGTATGTATGCCATGAATCTGTTGATTCCCCGTGTAGGGGAAGTGTGGCGTTGTACTTATTTGGCGCGTCGGGAAAAAATGTCTTTTACGCAGGTTTTGGGTTCTATTATATCCGAACGTTTGTGTGATACGTTAACATTGGTTTTTCTTACTGTTATAACATTTTTCTTGCAGATGAAGGTTTTCCGGGATTTTTTACGAAGATTTCCTACAATTGAGGAAACCCTCTGGCGGATGCTTACAACACCTTGGCTGTATATCTGCATGCTTGTGATGGTCGGATTTTTGATTTGGCTTTTCACAAAAAAAAACGAAAATAGATGGGTCGCGAAAGTAAAGAGTATTGTAAAGAATCTGTGGTATGGTTTTCGTACGATATTGCGGATGAAACAAGTAACAATGTTTTTACTATATACCGTCGCGATATGGTTCTGTTATTTTTTGGAACTTTATGTATGTTTTTTTGCTTTCGGTGCGATGCAGCATTTAGGAGTTTTGGCTGCCATGATGTTATTTGTTATGGGAAGTCTTAGTATGGGAATTCCGGTACAAGGAGGTGTCGGTCCATGGCATTTGGCCATTATTGCGGCACTTTCTATATACGGTATAGGAGAAAATATTGCCGGAGCATTTGCTTTGGTTGCACATGGGTCTCAAATGTTGTTGATCATACTATTGGGAATTTATACTCTGTTTTCTATTTCGTTAGAGAAAAAAAGAGACCGAAATACCAGATCGGCGGATTCTGTCGGATCGAGGCGGGAAAATGATAATTATTAACTGTAAAAACAGATAAATTTATGAAATCCGAAATTGCAGCTTTACAGCCCGAAGCCGTGTGGCGTCATTTTAATGCTATTTGTAAAATTCCGCGTCCTTCCGGACATCTGGAGAAAATAACGCAGTATATTCTGGATTTTGGTAAAAATTTGGGATTAGAAACGGTTCTGGATGAGGCGGGAAATGTTTTGATACGTAAACCCGCAACTCCCGGGATGGAAAATCGCAAGCCTGTGGTTTTGCAAGGTCATATGGATATGGTGCCTCAGAAAAATGCGGATAAGGTTCATAATTTTGAGACAGATCCGATAAATTCTTACATCGATGGGGAATGGGTCACTGCTAATGGTACGACCTTAGGGGCGGATAATGGTATCGGAATCTCTTCGATTTTGGCAATTCTTGAATCTGAAACATTGAAACACGGGCCATTAGAGGCATTGTTTACGTATGATGAAGAGACAGGAATGTATGGAGCTTTAGGATTACAACCTGATTTGTTGCAAGCAGAAATATTATTGAATACCGATTCGGAACAAGAGGGAGAATTATATATGAGTTGTGCAGGAGGAATTGATCTTGCTGCCAGTTTTAAATATAAAGATGAACCTTATATTCCGGAAAATGAAATAGCCTTGAAGATTATTATATCGGGACTGAAAGGAGGACATTCAGGTGTGGATATTCATTTGGGGCGTGCAAATGCGAATAAGTTGCTGTTCCGTTTTCTGAAACATGCCGTACAGGAATATGACGCTCGGCTGGCATGGGTCAGCGGGGGAAATTTGCGTAATGCTATTCCTCGTGAAGCTGAGGCGATTATTACTATTCCAGCGGAATATAAATCAGACTTTTTAGATGAAGTAACCGATTTTGAGGCTCTTTATATTCACGAATACGGTTTGATTGAAGATGACTTGGCATTGACTGCAGAAGAAACCGGATTACCGGATTTCTTGATTCCTGAACCTATACAGGATGACTTGATAAATGCTGTTGTCGGTTGTCGCAATGGGGTAGCTCGAATGATTCCGGGAGTACCTGAAGTAGTGGAGACATCTTCTAATCTGGCGATTGTTCGCTCATCAGAAGGCTCGATAGAGGTACTTATCTTGATAAGAAGCTCGAGTGAAAGTATGAAGCAGGCTTTGGTCTCAAGTTTAGAAAGTGTATTTTTATTAGCCGGTGCTAAGGTGGAGACCAGCGGGGATTATCCTGGTTGGGAGCCGAACCTCAACTCACCGGTGCTTAAAGTGGCGAAAGATGTACATAAAAAAGTATTGGGATTTGATCCTGAAGTAAAGATTATGCATGCGGGACTCGAGTGCGGTATTATTGGTGCGGCATATCCTAATTTAGATATGATTTCGTTCGGTCCTACGATTAAGTATCCTCATTCTCCGGATGAGAGAGTAAATATAGCATCGGTTGAGCATTTTTGGAATTTTCTGACAAATTTGGTAGAAAATATTCCTGCTCGTTAAACCTTTGTAGGATTTCGCTGTCTAAGGACTGTTTTTGGACAAGAAAGGAGGCTGAAATCAACCGTATAAATATTTGAACTATTATATATAGGATTCTGCCCCATGACAGAGTCCTATATTTTTATAAGCATACGCACATCTACAAAAAATAAATAGCTCAGAGATTGCATGAAAAACAGGTATGTAAAGAATTTATTGAAAATCGGTGTTCCCGTTTTACTTATTGGTGGGTTGATTGTAGTTAAGTTGATGGATTCTCCGGCGGGAGAAAGTAAAAAAGATATTAAGAAGGGAACGCAGATTCCGGTCAATGCATTTATTGTGAAGCCGTTCAGGTTGAGTTCCGATATTCAGGCTGTCGGAACATTGTTGCCGAATGAAGAGGTCGATTTGGTTGCTGAAACGACGGGAAAAATTGTCGGAATTTATTTTAAGGAAGGGCAACATGTCGAAAAAGGGGCATTATTGCTTAAAGTCGATGATTCTGATTTGCAAGCACAGTTGAAGCGTGCACTTTTTCAGCAGAAACTGTTGTCCGAAAAATTGGAACGTCAACGTATATTATTTGAAAAAGATGCTGTTAGCCGTGAAGAGTTTGATCAGGTACAAACTGATTATAATTTGATAGAAGCGGATATTTCTCTTTTGAAAGTAAAAATTGACAAGACGGAGTTGCGAGCTCCTTTTGCCGGAGTTCTCGGGTTTCGTAATGTCAGTTTAGGAGCATATTTACAACCGAGTACGATCGTCACACGTTTGGTTGATGACGGGTTATTGAAAGTCGAATTTTCAGTTCCGGAAAAATATGCGGGAAAAGCATTGGTCGGGGCAACGGTACAGTTTACGACGGAATCATCCGATAGGAAATTCAATGCGTCGGTATATGCTGTTGATTCTAAAGTCGATTCGGATACGCGTACTATTTCGATACGTGCCCGTTGTGAAAATCCCGGTCGATTGTTAGCTCCGGGAATGTTTGCTCGGTTGAATCTTATAACCAGAGTCTCCAATCATTCGTTGCTTGTTCCTACACAGTCGGTTGTTCCTGAAATGGAAGGTAAAAAAGTTTGGATGTTAAGAAATGGGAAAGCTCATTCTACCGTTATAGAGACAGGACAACGTACAGAGAATAAAATCGAGGTAATCTCGGGTTTGTCGGTCGGGGATACTATATTGGTAACCGGACTGATGCAAGTAAAAGAAGGGGCTGCCGTAAAGCCTGAAACCGTAGAATAATATTAAACTGTATTGTCCGCCATGAGTCTATCTTCTGTCAGTATAAAACGTCCGGTCCTTGCTACAGTGATGAATTTGGTATTTATCATTATAGGTATGATCGGTATAACATTTTTAGGTGTTCGAGATTATCCCAGTGTCGATCCTCCTATTATATCGGTGAGTACGACTTTCACCGGAGCGAATGCCGATGTTGTGGAGACACAAATTACCGAACCGTTAGAGTCCGCTATTAATGGGATTCCCGGAATTCGTTCTTTGGTAAGTCAGAGTCGAGATGGTCGGAGTAATATAAGAATAGAGTTTGAGTTGGAAGTGCCTCTTGAGACGGCGGCGAATGATGTTCGTGACAAAGTCTCGGGGGCGTTGAGAAAATTACCTGAAGATATAGATCCTCCGGTGGTTTCAAAAGCCGATGCCGATGCTCAGCCGATTTTTGGCCTTTATTTAAGTAGCGATACCCGTTCGATTATCGATGTAAGTACGTACGCCGATTTGCATCTTAAAGAACGGTTGCAAACAATTCCCGGAGTAAGTAGCGTAGAGATATGGGGAGAGAAAAGGCTGGCGATCCGGCTTAAAATGGACCCGATGTTATTATCTGCTTATGGTCTTACGCCGATGGACGTGAGTAATGCTGTTTCTGCCGGAAATGTAGAGTTGCCTTCGGGACGTATCGAAGGGGATAACACAGAGTTGACGGTACGTACGATGGGACGCTTGTTGACGGTAGAGGATTTTAATAACCTCGTGTTGCGTCGGGATGGGGATAAAGTCGTTCGTTTCAGAGATGTAGGAAAAGCTACCGTCGATTCGGAGAATAATCGTTATATAATGAAGATGAATAACAACCCTATGGTGGGGTGTGTTATTATCCCGCAGCCGAGAGCTAATTATGTGGATATTGTCGATCGAGCGTATAAGGTAGTGGAAGATATTAAAGCAGATTTGCCGGACGATATGCAATGCGGTATTTATCAGGATGATACAGTATTTATTCGAAATTCGATCAATGAGGTTAAAAGTACTATTGTAGAAGCGTTTGTTCTTGTTGTTCTTATTATATTTTTATTTTTACGGAACTGGCGTACGACGCTTATACCTGTATTGACGATACCGATATCTTTGATCGGGACATTTTTTATAATGTATTTGGCCGGATTCACGATAAATATCCTTACGCTTTTGGCAATCGTTCTTTCGATAGGTCTTGTTGTCGATGATGCTATTGTCGTGATGGAGAATATCTATAATAAGGTAGAAAAAGGTATGTCTCCTTTGGAAGCCGGGTTTAAAGGTTCTCAGGAAATATTCTTTGCGGTAATTGCAACGACGGTTGCATTAGTTGCCGTGTTTGTGCCTATTGTCTTTTTACAGGGAACGACCGGTCGTCTTTTTCGTGAGTTTAGTGTCGTAATCGCGGGAGCTGTAGCGATATCTTCATTTGTTGCGTTGTCATTCACACCGATGCTTTCGACTAAATTGTTAACTCGAAACGTGACCGGTAATTGGTTTTACAGAGTTACCGAGCCTTTTTTTGTATGGTTTACGAATGCGTATCGCAGCAGTTTGGAATCTTTTATGCGGCATCGTTATATCGCTCCGGTTATTTTATTATTGTCGGGTGTAGCTATTTATTATTTTTGGATGACGTTGCCGTCGGAAATGTCTCCAATGGAAGACCGTGCTCAGTTGAGGGTCGTATCTACAGCGACAGAGGGATCGAGTTTTGAATATATGGACCAGTATATGACGGATTTGACTACCTATTTAGAGAAAGAAGTTCCGGAAGAAGATTTGATTATGTCTTTGACCGGAAGAGGAGGACAAACCAATTCTGCATTTTGTAATGTGATGTTAGTCCCGTCAGAAGATCGTGATCGTACTCAGCAGGAAATTGCCGATGATTTAGCTCCTCAATTGAAGCAACTTACCGGTGCTCGTACTATGGTAACACAACGTCAGACTTTCGGCAATCAGCGGGGCGGGTTACCGGTAGAGTATGTCATACAAGCAAAAAATCTGGATGATTTGAAAGGTATTTTGCCTAAATTTATGAATGAGGTTTCTCAAAGTCCGGAGTTTTCTACCTATGATTTAGACTTGAAATTTACTAAACCGGAACTGACGATTAATATTAATCGGGATAAGGCCGCTTTGTTAGGGGTATCGGTAGAAGATATTTCGAGAACATTGCAGCTAACCATGAGCGATCAGAGGATAGGGTATTATATCCTGAATGGAAAACAATATCAGATCATAAGCGAGTTCGATAAATCGCAACGGAATAAACCTGCCGATTTGGCGACAGTTTATGTGAGGGGAAAAGATAATAAACTGGTCAGTTTAGATAATTTGGTGACAATGGAAGAGAGTAGTACGCCACCCCGGTTATTTAGATACGACCGTTTTGTCTCGGCAACAGTTTCTGCGTCTCCGGCAAAAGGAAAGACATTAGGACAGGGTATCGATGAGATGGATAGAATTGCAGACAAAGTTCTGAATGAAGATTTTAAAACGACTCTGTCCGGAAGTTCTAAAGATTTTGTAGAAAGCTCTTCCAGTCTTTTATTTGCATTTATTTTCGCATTGATATTTATTTATCTTGTTCTTTCGGCTCAATTTGAAAGTTTCCGAGATCCGTTGATTATTATGCTTACAGTCCCGTTGGCATTGGTGGGAGCATTGCTCTCTTTATGGTATTTCGGACAAACGATGAATATTTTTAGTCAAATCGGTATAATTATGCTGATAGGGTTGGTTTCGAAGAACGGTATTTTAATTGTCGAGTTTGCTAATCAGCGTAAGGCTGACGGTTTGAGTATGCATGAGGCTATACTTGATTCTGCTGTGGCACGTTTTCGACCTATATTGATGACCAGCCTTTCTACGGTATTAGGAACACTACCTATGGCGTTGGCTACCGGTTCGGGTTCGGAGAGTCGTATTGCTATGGGTATTGCCGTTGTTGGCGGAATGGTATGTGCTACCGGATTGACACTTTATGTAATTCCGGCAATTTATACATATTTGTCGGCTTCTAAAATCAAAGTGATTAATGAAGAAACTTATACAAAATCATGATAAGAAGTATTGTAATATTTTTTTTATTGATTTGTCCGTTGGGAGTAACGGCGCAAGAGACCTTAACGCTTTCCGACTGCATCAGTAAAGCGTTAGAATCTAATTACGGTATCCGTATTGCAAAGAACGAAGAACAAATAGAGCGTAATAACCAGAATTATTCTTCTTTTTTGCCTTCACTTTCGGCAGAAGGCACACAGAAAGAATCGATTATAAATTCGAAAAGGAAAGATGCAAATAGCGGAACAGAGAAAAAATTCAGTGGCAGCATTACCGATAATTATGGCGCTAATATAAATTTGAACTGGACTATTTTTGATGGTTTGGCGATGTTTACGACTCATGAAAAACTCAATGAGTTTATTGCTATCGGAGAACTGAAAACTCGTATGGCTGTCGAGAATCTGATAGCACAAGTTAATACCGGATATTATAATGTATTGGTGCAGAAGAGCTTGCTGGATGCAGCTAAACAGAGTCTCGATCTTTCCCGTCAACGATATGAAATAGCCTTACAGAAAAACCGGATCGGGAGTCTTTCAGGTTTGGAGCTGAAACAAACCAAAATCGATCTGAATTCTGATAGTTCGACATTAGTAAAGCAGCAAGAGCAGTTGCGTAGTGCTTATATTACGTTGAATACGCTGATGAATATCGATTTGCATAAAAGAGGATATGTAAAAGATACGATACTGTTACATCCGATGTACCCGAAAGATGAAGTGCAGACATTGATGTTGAATAACAATACGACACTATTGATTGCTCGTCGGGAACAGAAAGTGTCGGAACTTGACCTTAAATTAGCCCGGTCGGCTTATTTCCCTTCGGTAGATTTTACGGCAGGATATAGTTTTTCACGGACTGAATCACCGGCATCTATATCGACTTTTAATCAGAATACAGGTCCGTTTTGGGGTTTTACGCTCTCCGTACCGTTGTTTAATCGTTTGGAAACCCGTAAGAAGGTAAGAAATGCGAAGATTGAGATAGAAAATAGTAAGTTGAGTTATCAGGAAGTAGAGTTACAGATGTTAAGCGATTTGGCTCAGCTTTATAATAGTTATGAAAATAACTTGATTATGGTTGGTTTTGAGTCGGAGAGTGCAGATGTGGCGTTGGTAAGCCTTAAAACTGCATTAGAAAGATATCGGCTCGGGAGTCTTTCGGGATTGGAGTTCAGAGAATTTCAGCGAAGTTATTTAGATGCCGTAACTCGGAAAATATCAGCTCAGTTTCAGGCAAAATCAACCGAAGTTTCATTATTGTTGATGAGCGGTCGTTTGCAAGCTCAATAAGAACCTGTCTAAATTTTGCACAGATATTTTTTGAATTGGAAAATTTAAACAGGCTCTAAAAACTTATTGTATAATTCCGCTGGCCAGACAAAGTTTTTTATCATAGCTGTATATAACACCGAATTGTCCGGGGGCGATACCCTGTATTTTTTTATCGGAAGTGATTCTGACAATATTATTGTCGATGCGTTGTATCGTTCCCGGTGTAAATTCCGGAGTGTGTCGATTTTTAAATGTGATCGGTGTATCATGTGAAAGGTCTCCGAGAGGATTTCCGGATATGAACTGGAATCCGCTTAAATCAAGAATGTTTCCATATTGTGTTTCCGGGTCAGATCCGTTCGAAACATATAGTATATTCTGTTCCGGATCTTTTTTTATGACAAACCACGGGCCTCCGCTGAGACCGAGACCTTTTCTTTGTCCGATAGTATGAAACCAGTATCCTTTATGTTTTCCGACTATATGCCCACTTTCTAAGTCTATTATATCTCCTTCTTTTTCTCCTAAATAATTACGTATAAATTGGTTATAGTTAATATTCCCCAAGAAGCAAATTCCCTGACTGTCTTTTCTTCGAGCACTCGGAAGATTCTGTTGTAAGGCAATTGTTCTGACTTCGTCTTTCATCATATTTCCGATGGGAAATAGTAATTTGGAGATTTGTACGTGATTAAGTTGTGCCAAAAAATCGGTTTGATCTTTTACCGGATCTTTTGCCGTGGCGAGATAAGTAATATCATCTATGATCCGGGTATCGGCATAATGACCTGTAGCTATTTTATCGAAATCTTTTCCCCAATATTTTTCAAAAAATCCGAATTTGATAAATTTATTACACATTACATCGGGATTAGGAGTCAGACCTCTTTTTATCGTTTCGAAAGCATACCCCATGACATATTCCCAATATTCATTATGTAGAGAAACGATCTCCATCGGGCATCCGTATTTACGGGCTATATAGGTTACTATTTCTATATCTTCCTCCGAGTGGCAGTCCAGATTTTTATCTTTATCTTCCATGCCGATACGGATATAAAATAGAGTAGGAGTGTATCCGGCTTCTTTCAATTGATAGACGGCAACCGAACTATCGACCCCGCCAGAGGCTAACATGGCTATATTCATTGATATATTATGTTTTCTTAGTGTAGTTGTTTAGTTTTTGAATGACAATACTGATTGTTCTTTTGCCTGCAAAAGTACATGAAAATAGTATAGATTAAATTAGAAAACACTTTTTTAATTATAATTTAGGTGCTTTTATAATATAGCCTCTTAGTGCCAGTCTAAATTTTCCAATAAGAAAATGTTATTAGGTCACCTTTAGGTTTTCTTCCGGTCTTTTTTCCCGTTTTCACTCGTCAGATAGTCCCGCTATCCTCCTCGTAAAAACAACAAAACATCCTCGAAAGAAAATCTTAAACCTGACCCGAGTAAAATTTAGAAAGGCTCTTAATCGGTATAAATTTACTTTTAAATGAATTTTTTTCGTTTGTATTTACAAATTAAGGCAGAATTATGAGTATTATTAATATCACCCTTTTACATTTGTTCTAAATAAATTTATACATAGTGAAAACACACATACTAAATTTGAAAGCATACGCTCTGACCGTTGCTTTAGGAGCGGCATTTAATTATGGAGTTGCCGCAGAGAAGAAATCAGAAAACCCGGATACGAAAATTTACCAACATTTTATCATTTACGGGCAAAGTCTTTCTACAGGACATCAGTCTTATCCGGCTTTAACAACAGAACCTTTGTCCGGGAATTATATGATCGGAGATCAAATCTGGATTAATCAAGGTAATCATAATTCTACGATTTTGAATCCATTAAAATCGTCTTTAGCTTTAACAGAGAAAAGATCTCCGTTGAGTCGGAATGGAGGTATTGCCGAATGCCCAATAACTGCGGCAGTCAATCATTTGAGATTGAAAATAAATGATTCATCTGTTAATTATATTGCGACTTCTACAGGTGTGGGAGGAAAGACGATCGATCAATTATCGAAACATTGTCGGAACAAAAATATTTATCAGGAAGGTTTTTTGAAAGCCGCATTTGCCGCACCGCAGATAGCGGCTAAAGAAAATGCATCTGTGACGTGTCCTTTAGTGATTTGGATGCAAGGGGAATATAATTATTGGGCAGATACGACGAGGGGATTATTACCCCATATTCCGAATGTGGTGGGAAAAGATGAATATAAGACTTTAATGCTACGGTTGAAAAACGATATGCAAAATGATATCGTTTCTATTTATAATCAGCACAGTAAGCCTCTTTTTATAACCTATCAGGTCGGTGCGCAATATACTCGAGGGAAAACCTTGAATATCGGTATGGCCCAATTAGAGGCTGCAAACGAAACAGAGGATATTATTTGTGCCGGTCCGGTGTATCCGATGACAGATCGTGGGGGACATCTCGATGCGAACGGTTACCGTTGGTATGGAGAGATGTTGGCTAAGGCTTATTACCATACCATAATCGAGGGAAAACCTTTTATTCCTTTACAACCCGAAGAATTATCGAGAACTTCTGATCCTAAAGAAATTAAAATTTGTTTTAGAGTTCCTGTGAAGCCATTGGTACTTGATGATTATACTACGGAAAAGATAAAAGATTACGGTTTCGCTATTTATAATGATGGTATCCGGCAAAAGATTACGGATGTAAAGGTAAAGGGTGATTGTGTGTATATAACTTGTGAAAAGGATTTATCGGGGGCAATAGAGGTGACTTATGCCGGAGCTGATGAATTTAAAGGTCATGGTAATTTGCGGGATAGTGACGATTATGAAGCATATTATACATATATCGATCAGGATGAAAAGAATAGCGACGGGACTTTTATTTTTGTCCGGGATAGAGATAAAGATGGAAATTATGTCACTTTGCGTCCTAATTATGAACCGAGAGATAAGTCCGGCAATATCATATACGGTCGCCCGTATCCATTATATAACTTCAGCGTGGCTTTTTATTATAAGTTAGATAAAGGTGTAAAAAAATATCGGATACATATTCCTGAAAAAGATAAGTCCGAATTAGATAAAGTCTTGGAGATAAATAAATAATTAATTAATCTTTATTCTATATCAGTATGAAAAATAATTTACTAAAAAATGTGCTTATTGCCGCATTGTTTTGCAGTTCAGGTAACTATCTTTCGGCTACCGATTTGTATCTTTCTTCTGCCGGAAATGATACAAATAACGGTTTATCGGCAGAAACTCCGGTAAAGACTTTGTCACGAGCATTCACTTTGGCTGAAAACGGTGATGAAATACACGTGCTTGATTTTATCGATATTTCTGCCGAGCCTAAGAAAGAGGGCAGTTCTTCGAATAATGACATTAAAGTGGATGGTTCTACCACATTCGAACTTGGTGAAGTAACCTATGCGACTTGGAATGTTCAGGGAAAAAATGGTGTGAGACCTTTGGATAAATCTTTGAAAATTACAGGAAAAAGTGCTGAAACTTGCGGATTTGTCGGAAATGGAACGACACGTTTGATTCGTATCGATTCTTTTAATCAGTCGATAGAGTTTGCAAATCTTTCTTTCAAAGAGGGAAATAGTATTCCTATGGGAAGTGACTTCGGTGGAGCGGTGTATATCAGGAATGCATCGGCATCTTTTACCGATTGTGTTTTTGACGGCAACTCCGCTGATGGGAAAGGTGGTGCGGCTGTTTATGCTTTGTTGGAACAAGATCGATTTAGTGTGTCTTTTGTCGGTTGCTCATTTTCCGATAATACGACGGGCAAAGGGAATGGAGCTGTAGCTCATATTTTAGCAGGTAAGAATATTTCGTTCAAAGAATGTCTTTTTGAGAATAATACGACAACGAGTTTGGGAGGCGTATTTTTCGTGCAAGGAGATCTTATGCTTAGAGTTGAAAAATCTGTATTCAAAAATAATACCGCAAAAGACGGAGGCGTGTTTGCATTTTTGGATAATGCGGCTAAAAAGACCGGAGCTTATTTTGAAGGTTGTGCATTTTTGTATAATTCCGTTACAGAACATGGTGGTGCTGTTTATGTAGATAATAAAACTACCGGATCGACATGTGATTTGTCTTTTATCAATACGACTTTTTACGGTAATCATGCCGCATCTTTCGGAGGTACTATTATGATGAATAACGGTAAAGACGGAAGCATGCTTAATCTTGTAAATTGTACGATTACCCGTAATACGAGTGCTTTCGGCGGGGCGACACCTCAAGCCGGAATACGTGTGGCTGCCGGTGCTGCTAATACCGTAACCTATAATATATATAATTCTATTATTGAAAATAATTATCTGAAAGATGATCCTACAAAAGTTTTGGATATGTCTGTACAAGGTAATGATTCTTATCTGATAGACGGGAAGAATTTTAATCTTAAAAATTCTTTTTTGGGACGTTTGTTGGCTGATCATGGATATACTTCTCCTCTCGAAAATGAGAATTATATAAATTATAATGGCGGATCGATTGCGGGATTAGCTATCGATCCGGATAAATATATTGCCACGCAAAACAGTGTCCCGGTTTATACCACTTCTCCGGCGTATCGTCAGGGGAATGCTGAATTTTTGCAGGATTTGGGCATTATGACCGATCAATTGGGTGCTGTACGTTCTTTTGCTGACGGACGTTGTGCATCAGGAGCGATCGAGACGCCGCTGACTCCCGGTGGCGGAGAAGGAGAATCGTCGGTTTATGAGCATTTTATAATATACGGTCAGAGTCTTTCTACCGGACATCAGTCTTATCCTTCTATGTCGACCGAATCTTTAGAGGGTAATTATATGATCGGGGATCAAGTTTGGATAAATCTCGGGAATACGACTTTTGACAAATTTAATCCTTTGAAAGCCTCTTTGGCTATTTCGGATAAAAATTCGGCTAAGACTAAAAATGGCGGTATTGCCGAATGTCCTATTGTTGCGGCAGTAAATCATCTTCGTTTGAAAATAGATGATCCTGATGTAAAATATGTAGCGACTTCTACCGGTACGGGAGGTAAAACTATTGAACAGCTTTCAAAACATTGTACCAATGGATATTTGTATAATGATTTTAAATATGCGATGTTTTACGGGGCTAAAATTTCTCGGGAACTGAACAGCGTGATTTCTTGTCCGGCAATTATTTGGATGCAAGGAGAATATAATTATACTTCGGATTCTGAAAAGGGGTTGACACCGGGTGTACCTAATACAACCGATAAGAATGAATACAAATCTCTGTTATATAAATTGAAGGACGATATGCAGCAGGATGTCATGAACAGTTATGCTCAAGACGAGAAACCTTTGTTTATCACTTACCAGACCGGCGCGCAATATACTCGGGGGAAAACTTTGGAAATAGGTATGGCTCAATTGGAAACCGCTAATGAGAATGAGGATATGATTTGTGCCGGACCGGTGTATCCGATGACAGATCGGGGAGGTCATCTCGATGCGAACGGTTACCGTTGGTATGGAGAGATGTTAGGTAAGGCATATTACCGTACGAAGGTATTGGGGCAACGCTTTGTTCCTTTGCAGCCGATAGAAATCTCCCGTACGGATAATGCGAAAGAGGTAAAAATTCGCTTCCTTGTTCCGAAATTACCTTTGGTGTTGGACGATTGGACTGTACAGAAGAAAACGGATTACGGCTTTAGAGTATATAATGATGACGCACAACAGACGATAACGAATATCCGGATAGAAGGAGATTGCGTTTATTTGACTTGTGCTCAGGATTTGAGCGGTGTAATTGAAGTAAATTACGCCGGAGATGGAGCAAACGGCGGACATGGTAATTTGCGTGATAGTGATGATTATGAGGCTTATTACAAATATATCGATCATGATAAGAAAAATCCTGACAACTCTTATTTCTATCCTCGTGATAAGGAAAATGATAATTATGTGACTTTGAGACCTGATTATGAACCGAAAACACAGTCGGGAGAGATTATATACGATCAATCTTATCCGCTTTATAATTTTAGCGTGGCATTTTATTATAAATTAGATAAGGGCGAGCAAAATTATAAAGTTCCGAATCTGGACGATATTACCGATTCGGCAGAAGCTGTTCAAGTAAGTGGAGCTTCTTTGCATCAAGCCGGTAATTCTATCCTCTTAAAGGGGGTTAGAACTCCCGTACAAGTAAAACTTTATTCTCTTTCGGGAAGTTTATTGAAAATTATTGATGCGCCTCAGTCCGGTTTATATTCTTTAAGCGATTTTGATAAGGGTATTTATATCGCTAAAGCGGTAATTGATGGGAGTACTTGTTCTTTGAAAATATCGATACGGTAAAATTTAATAATCGAGTAAAAAATGGGCTACTTTTTGAGGTAGCCCATTTTTATGGAAACGTAAAGTTTGTTATTGTTCTGTTATTAAAGAATAACTTTCTTTATTTCATTTCCTGCTTTAATCAGATAAACTCCTCGAACAGATAAGTTTATAAAACATGAGTTTTCAATTGTTACGGTATCATAGATGATTGCACCGTTTAATGAGAATACAGTTATCTTTTCTCCTGAGGAAAGTCCGGACAAATGTATTTTTCCGTTTGATACTGTTACGTTAAAAGAGCTTTTTTCGGATTTATCGACAGCCGAAGTTCCTTTATTCACATTTTCCGATTTTTCTCCGAGACTTCCGGCTTCGTTGACGGCCTGGATGCAATATTCGTCGTTGTCTTTACTTGCAGCATCGGTATAAGATGTTTCGGTAGTAAATCCGATTACTTCATTATTGCGAAGTATTACATAACAGATGGCATAAGGTACGGCTTCCCAACTAAGTACATTTTCTGAGATCGTTACATTTTGCGGTATGCCTATTGTTTCTATTAAGCTGCGAGGATTCCAGTTGTCATTGCCGCTGACGATATTTTCATAGGTATAGCGGGCTGCCTCATCAGCAGAAAGTTCAGCTTTACACTCACCGCCTTCTTCCATACCTTCGTCAGTACCTGTATAAAATGTTCTTCTGTTATTTAGATCTACGGGATTTCCATCTATATCCATACTGTTATATTCTGCAAATAGGGCGGGTATTCCTCCCATTTCACTCCAGCCCTCCGGAGCAATTCCTACTTTCATGGTCGTGTTTAACCATACGCAGATCGGGTTATTATGCCAAGGTCGTCCTAATTTGTTTTTGCCGTCGTTCGAAGCTTCATTCCCATCGATGGTACAGTGATCGAAAACATATCCCCATTGAGTTCCTTTTTCATGCTCTGGAGCAGTGATGACCGATCCGCTTCTGACATTGTATAATGTGCAATCTTCGAATAAGCAATCTCCAGCTCCATAGACATAATCGACAGCTCCTTCGATATAGCATCCTTTTACATAATGACGGTATCCGGTGTTTCCCGGAGTCATCCATGTATCTTGGTAAGAGCGGAATTTACAATTATGAAAAGTTATGCGGTCACCCTTTGTCATCATAGCTAATGATTGCGGTCCGTTTTGGCGTTCTACACCCCAGTCGTTAATGAAGGAAATATTTTCGGAAAAGAAGTCATTACTATTTATTCTGACAACAGTTCCTTCCATTTGGTATGTCGGAGATTCGGGATTATGTACCGAATATTTCCATGCTGCCGTGTCGTTCTGATACCATTGTGATCCTTCTTGCGGTTCGCTTTGAACATTGATTTTCAAATGTATGTTTGTTTTTTCTTTATCTTGACCGATAAGGTGTATGTTCGGTTTGTCAGAAGGAATAACGACTTGTTCTTCGTAAGATCCGTTTTTAATAAATATCAAATAAGGTGTAGTTCTGTTTTCCGGGGCAGCGTCTATTGCGGCCTGCACCGATTCATAATCTCCGGTTTTATCTGCTGCGACTACGGCATCAAATACCCGTGCAATCGGCTGGGGACGATTCATTGTCGTGAAATTCAATGTAACGCCTTCAAATGGATTTCCTGCACGGTCGGTAATTGCACCGGCTGGTACGGTAAAAGTATAGGATGTATTATATTCGAGACCTTTGTATTCAAAGGATGCTGTACTGCTTCCGAATATCGGTTCGATAACAGAACCGTTAAATTCTATCTCTCCTGTACCGGCTTGTACCTGTTCGTTAAAAGATAAAACGATTTTTCCATTTGCAGATGCCGTATTAGAATTATTTTCAGGAGAAGTCGATAGTAGTATCGGCGCTTCTTTATCATCGATGCTGGAATTATCGGCATAGACAAAAATATTTGTTAAATAGAAGCCTTCGGTATCACTGCTTCCCGGAGTTCCGATCAAATCGCTTGTCGCATCTGCCGCCCAACGAATATATACAGTATTTGCTCCTTCAGCTTCTTCGGGTAAGAAAGCTTCCATTTTTTCCCAATTTGCGCTGGTCTCTTCCATAGTAATAGTCGTTAAATCTGTAAAATCGTTTCCGTTTAGGGAATATTGCATTTTTTGCGTTTTGTGTACGCATGCGTTGTCTGCAGCAACTAAGGAAGTTACTTTTATATTTACATAATCTTTTGCTGAAAATTTAGCCTGAAAATAACGGGGATTATTCATTGAGACATAATCGGTATAACGTCGTGCACAGTTATAAGTGATACCTCCGAAGGTACGAGTACTTCCTCCCCAGTTTGTCGTACTTCCGTCTCCATTATATAAGGAAAGTAATCCTTTATTGTCTGTTGTAGCGGCATAATCGGCCGGACGTTCACCTCTTGGTTCACTCGTTTCCAGATCCCAACCTACGATAAATGGAATTTTGTCGAAAGTTGCAGTATAGATTTTATCTCCATCGATTTTGACCGTACGTTTGTTTTCGCTCGAACCGTCCTCCCATTGCAGGAAAGATGTAATAGGATTAGTTTCTATGGTCATAGTTACGATCGTACCTTCAATATATTTTCCGTCAGTCGGCTCAGGATTAAGATTTACTGTTCCCCATTGAGCGCCTGCCCCATCTTTATTAACAGTAAATGTGTAGGTCGTTAGTTTGTCAAATACGGCGACTATCTCTAAATCATTCTCAATATTGAAAGAATAAGGATTTTCTGTCGATAATATTTCCCCGTTTTTTGTTTCCCATTGTTTAAAAGAGTAGCCGAAATTCTCGGTAGCGGTGACTGTGACCGGATCACCTTGATTAAAAGTGACGTTTGAGGGAGAGACGCTTCCGGCATTTTCCGGCATTACCGTTGCTGAAAATTGTGCAGGAGATGTAACCTGCTTGATCCATCTCGTATCTCCCACACATTTGCCGTCTTTTCCTGCGGTAGCTAATGGAGAGCTTGATAAGATGGTAAAATCACCGTTGGCGGCATCGGGAAATCCGATAGTGGTTAATCCTAAGCTCTCTAAAGTAATATCGTTTATCGTCTCTGTCCGGTTATACCCGCCATAGTTGACAATCAGGTTTTTCTCGGCAGTAAGTGTTCCTCCGGTTGCATTTAGAATCGATGGTGTTTTGCCGCTTACTCCCGGTTCATTGATGATATTGTTTGTGAAATTATAAATGGAATTTGTGCTGTAATTTTTTGCCGTGTTACAAATCGCATATTTTGTATCTTTAGACCATTTGTAAACCGTATTGTTCTCAAAAATAAAAGTAAATATATTGTTATTGTCCGATCCGGTAGGAGAGAAAAAGCTTTCGCCTAAATAATTATACAGCGAACAATTTTTTACAGATACTTTTTTGACGATATGTTTAGGATATAAAAAATTCCATCCGTTATTTCCACAATCGTAGATTAGGCAATTTTCGAATTCTATGTTATTTATCGTACCATCATTACTTGTTCGTAATAAACAGCGTCCGATGTTCGTAATTTCTGAATTTTTGAATTCCAGAGTAGATATATTCCCGAAATTTCCGCTTATAAAATAATCTGCCGAACGGTTTATTTTTACGCCATCGAAGATTAATCCTCCTCCATTTTCAGATGTATCGTCATTTCCTGTTATGTCGAAAGTAATAACCACTTCTGCATTTTCTTCCGCTTTTAGAGTAATACTTTTGTCTGAGGGAAAAGATATTTGCTTATTATATGTTCCGCTGCTCATCAATAATATATCTCCGTTTTCGGCTTGAGTATAAGCTTCATTGAAAGTTTGAGTGGTAACATTAATTTCTTTTGCATAGATTTGAGGTAGCAGAGAGCTTAAAAAAGCGATGCTTCCAAAAAGTTTTTTAATATCCATATAGTAAAATTTTAAAGTTAATGATGATAAGAGGTTGTGCCAGAGTTTTGACACAACCTCAAAGTGTTATTCTTTTACGATTAGTTTGATGATCTGACTGTCGGCTTTTATAAGATATATACCGTTATTCAGCTTTATCGAAAATTGCTGTCCGTAGATTTTATCAAGAAGAATTCTTCCCTGCATGTCTGAAATACATAAATTTTCGCAAGGATATTGCAGTGATAGAATGCCGTTGCGGTAATTGGCCTGATTTCCGCTTTGGGCGATTTCTTCTTTAATACCGGAGGTATTTCCTTTTACAGTCAGTGTCCCATTACCTTCGAAAAATTCAGAGTGAGAATTTGCATCGAATGTTCCTTCTGTATATT
Source organism: uncultured Coprobacter sp. (assembly GCF_947855755.1). NCBI lineage: Bacteria > Pseudomonadati > Bacteroidota > Bacteroidia > Bacteroidales > Barnesiellaceae > Coprobacter > uncultured Coprobacter sp. The sequence goes on along the minus strand of NZ_CANUAR010000001.1, from coordinate 25,753 downwards.
CCGTATCGTTTAAAATCAATTTACCTACTATGCCGTTTGTGTTCATAACAGCTTTACCTCCTGAAAGAAGGGATAATGTCGTCGATTCTCCTGCCGCGTCTGCGTGTTTAAATATAACCTTGTTTCCAGTACCTACTTGTATTTCTGAAGCGCCGAAAGCATTTGCTCCTTCCCCTGATATATTGATAGAAGAACCTTCGGTACGCGGACTGTTCGTGATATTCCATATTCCGGAAAATTCCGAGTTATTTCCTTTTAAAACAATACTGGCTTCAGTTATGCTGTTCGAGCTGTTATCTATTGTTACGGTAGATTTTCCATCGATGTTTCCGGGAAAAGTCATTGCATTTATCTCACCTCCACTTAATTGTAGATTTATTTCTCCGTTAATATGGATCGGAGCATTCAGAGAGAAACCGCTTCCACTGGTTGCATAATTAAGTTTAGTGCCGCCTGCCATATATAATTCTTTGATTTCAGTATCTTTTCTTAGCCTGATATTGGCACTGTTCAGATAGATTATTACCGGAAAACTTGCCGTTTCAGCTTCCATTTCCGATTCAACGATTACGGTGTCTCCTTCTGTGGGTAATATGGCGGGAGTATAATTGGCCGCCACATTCCATTTTTTATTATCTTTAGGAGTCCATATAAACGGATATTGAGGATGTGTGATTGTCAACGTTCCGTTTCCTTCCAAATATGCAGGTAGCGATGACGCTGTATATTTCCCTTCGGCGAGCAGATTGTTATTTGTGTAGACTTCACTTAAAGAAATGTTTGCGCTGAGGTTGATTTTTCCTCCTTCTGCTACCTCTATTTTAGTTTTATGAAAAAGACAATCGTCAGATTTTACAGTCAGTTTGGCAGAATTCTCGATTTTGATGTTTCCTGTTCCTGCAGCATTCATACCCGAAACAGCTAATTCACCGTCATTGATATTCAGATCTCCGCTGAAGTTACTGTTGTCTCCTTGTATGGTTAGTGTTCCTGAACCTTCTTTATCGATAGAGCCTTCTCCTGAAATCGAAGTTGCAAGTATTAAAGTACCTGTTATTTGAAAATTCGTGTTGTTTTCGATAGATGCACTTCCGGCAGTGAAAATAACTCCGTTTTGATCATTCTTTACAGAACCGCCTTCAAAAGATAAGTTGCCTTTTAATTCTGATGTTTTGGATATGTTGGCAACGGAATTTTCGTGTAAGCTGATACTCCCGGCAAAAGAATTTCCGTTAATATCGATTTCTCCACTGTTGACGATGCCTAAATCTTTATCTCCGGGAACTCCTGCCGGATTCCAGTTATTTGCTTCATTCCAGGTCGAAGATGAAGATCCTGTCCATTCATAGATGTTGCTGACAGGAATTAATGTATAAGATTGCCCGGCTTCTGTCTGAAGATCGTATACTGTTGTTTCTTGTAATACTAATTCCGGAATTTTAGATTCGTCTTTGATAATTGGGTCGGGAATTTCGTAAACAGAATTCAACGGGTTGCTGTTGTTTCCTGTAGCAACACTTAATGTGAAATTTCCGTTAGCTTTTAATGGGGTTGCTGTACGGATGCGCAAATTTCCTCCGATATTGGATTTTATCGTTACCGAAACAATTTCTCCCCATTTCCATTGCATATCGACGATTTCAAAACCTCCACGAGCTTTTAATCCTTTTACGTTTCCTTCAGACCATGCGTCGGGTAGGGCAGGTAATAGATGCACTGTCCCGTCATGGCTTTGCAACAACATTTCGGCAATACCTGCACAACATCCGAAATTTCCGTCAATCTGGAAAGGTGGATGTGCATCGAACATATTTGCATAAGTACCACCGTCGGGGTCATCAATTGTCGCATTAGGGTCTTTCAGTTTTAATTGATTTTGTATCAATTTATATGCGTGATTTCCATCGAGGAGTCTCGCCCATAGACATACTTTCCAGCCCATAGACCATCCTCTGCTTGCATCGCCTCTTCCTTCTAAAGATTTTTTTGCTGCTTGAAACAGTTGAGGATTGGTATATGGCGAAATTTGGTTACCGGGAAACATTCCCCATAAATGGGATACATGACGGTGTCCGGAAGTTTCTTTGTCCCAGTCTTCAAGCCATTCTTGTAGTTGTCCGTATTTTCCGACGTGCATAGGGGGCAGTTGGTCTTTCAACTTTTTCAGATCTGCTGCGAAGTCGGCGTCTTTACCGAGAATTTCGGCTGCATCGATCGTATTTTTAAGTAAGTCGAAAACCATTTGATTATCCATTGTAACTCCACTGAAAAGTGCGACATTCTGTTTGTTTCCACTGTCATCGACATAAGAAAACAGTCCCGGATGATTTTCCGGAGAGTTTGATGGAGAGACAACCTTATATCTTGTTTTCGGATCGGTAATAAGGAAATCTTGATAAAATTCGCAGGCGCTTTTGAGAATAGGATAAACTTCGGATAAAAATTCTTTATCTCCGGTAAACAAGTAATGTTCCCAAAGATGAGAACAGAACCATGCATTACATGTCGGCCATATTCCGCAGGCACTTTTATCGACTGCGCCTGTGGAGCGCCACAAGTCGGTATTGTGATGAAGTGTCCATCCCCTGCAACCATACATCGTTTCTGCAGATTCCTGTCCGGTGACGCTTACATCTTTCACCATTTCAAGAAACGGTTGGTGACATTCACTCAAATTGGTTACTTCTGCAGGCCAATAGTTCATTTCCACATTTATATTTGTCGTATATTTGCTGTCCCATGCAGGATATTGTCCTGCATTCGGATTCCATATACCTTGCAAGTTGGCCGGTTGTGATCCCGGTTGAGAACTGGATATCAATAAGTAACGTCCGAATTGAAAATAGAGAGATGCTAATGACGGGTCATTTGTGTTGGAGAATTCCTCGATACGTTTATCTGTCGGTTTCTTTTCTTGAATGCTATTGCTTCCGAGGTCAAGAGAAACTCGTCCGAATTGCTCTTGATATCGGGTGATATGATCATTCTTTGCTTGCTCATAATCTTTGTCGAACTTGTTTAAATAGGAAAGAGCTTTTGCATCGCTGTCTCCACTTATGTCTTTATAATTTATAAAGTTTGTAGCTGATGATATATATATGTAAGCGACGTCGGCATCAGAGACTTTTAGTATTTTATTACTGCTATCCGCCGATTGATTTCCTCCCTCTGCCACTACTTTAATATAGGTCGTCGGTCTTAAAAGATTGGGAATGTTTTCTTCAGCAGTTTTGCCGGGTGTATTTTTTACTCTTATCGTATTATTTGTTCCACTGACGATTTCCGTAGATGCTTTGACTCGGTTGCTTTTCAACGGGCCTACAAAAGATGTGTTAAAATTGACCATTCCTTGTTTTGATGCGGAAATTTTGATGATAATCAAATCGTCGGTAAATGATGTAAATACTTCGCGTGTATAATCTACTCCGTCAACTGTGTAAGTTACTTTCGCTATTGCATTGGAAAGGTCTAACTCTCGATAATAATTTGTTGATGTTTTATGGCTTTCCGGAAAATCTAATAACAGGTTACCGATAGATTCATAAATCATGCCGTGCCCGGTAATATTGCGGTCTGCAATAATGTTTGCCAGTGCTACTTTTTGTGCTTCGGCATATTCTCCGTCATTGATATATTCTCGAATTTGATTTAAGTGTGTTTTCGCATTGGGATTTGCATTGTTATACGGACTTCCTGACCAATAAGTATCTTCATTGATCTGGATCGTGTCTTGTAGAATTGTACCATATACCATGGCAGCCAGTCTTCCGTTTCCTAACGGAAGGGCTTCCACCCAATAATCGGCGGGGCGATCATACCAGAGTTTCAGATCTTCTGCTTTTACAGATGTTATCCATGTAATAAATGACAGGATAATCAGCAATAAATGTTTGTTCATTGTCATTCGATATTAAATTTAGTAGTTAAAATTTTGATAACAAACATACGAATGCAGGGTGGAAATAGGTAGGTAAAAATGTACGGAAAAGAGGGTAAATTTGTGTATCGATAATAAATTTATTTTTTTTGAAATAGTTCTTGATGTGGAAAATTTGATAGCTTGAAGTATCATTATTTTATTGATGTCTCTGTTAAAAGGTATTTTTAATGTGTTTTTTTTGTTATGGCCTGTCTAAATTTTCCGATAGGGAAATATCGTCATGTCAGGTTCTTAGTGGTATTGAAAGCTTTTTTAAGAAATTGGAAAATGAGAAATGCTATTTTGTTGTAAAAAATACACGAAATTTCTTTTTTATTCTGAATTCATCATGATTAGTTTATACTTTTTACCTATTTTTGGCATATAGGAAAACACACACAATATGTATAATATGAGAATATACCTACTATGTATTTGTATTTGGTTGTTGGGAACTCGGCTTTTTGCAGAATCATATCCCGAATTTACAGATCGTTTTAGTGTCGGCTTGCAAGATGCGTTTGCTCAAATAAAAGGCTTGAACGGAAAATCATCTGAGCAAGAGATTGACCGGATGAAGAAAAATTTTCACAGAAGTTTAATGAAAGAATATCCGGTGGGATATGATTGGTGGTTGCAGGATGGAGAAAAAATAGATTGGTTTGACGGTGATATGGCTTCACAAGTGAAGTTACGGTTACTGAAATTAGGAATTTCTTATCCGATAAAAGATAATTTCTCTTCTTTGTCGAAGGCTATATCCCTCTATGTCGATGCCTGTGTGGAACGGAGGGAAAAGAGGCTGCAGGTATTCTTGAAAAATAAGCCGGAAATTGTCTTTACTAAATTTCATATACTTCGCCCATCTTATTTTGCCTATACAGAGGGACTTTCGGATGCTAGAGCTGAAAAATGTTTTATTCCGGACAGCGAATTGTCTTTATTGCGCATGAAAGGAATTTGGGGAGAACAAGAACTTTTGGGAAAAGCTCCTGAAGGAGTTTTTCGTGATCCGGAAGTTCATTTTGATGGGAAACATATTTTATATTCATTAAAAAAGTCTTCTAAAAAAGATGATTTTCATTTGTATGAAATGAATCTTGATACTCGGGAAATTAAGCAAGTAACGTCCGGAATAGGATTTGCTGATATTGAAGGCATATATCTCCCTGATGATAATATTTTATTTAATTCGACTCGTTGTGGAACTTCTGTCGATTGTTGGTTTACAGAAGTGAGCAATCTTTTTATTTGTGACCGGGACGGAAAATATATGCGTCAGATAGGATTCGATCAGGTTCATACCTTACATCCGGTTCTTTTAGAAGACGGTAGGGTGGTATATACCCGTTGGGATTATAATGATCGAGGACAGATTTTTCCGCAACCGTTGTTTCAGATGAATACCGATGGTACGGGACAGGCTGAATATTATGGTGGAAACAGTTGGTTCCCGACTACCATAACACAGCCTTGTGCTATACCGGGAAGCCGCAAGGTGATGGCTGTGCTTATGGGACATCACAATCCTCAGCACGGGAAACTTGCTATTATCGATCCTGAAGCCGGACGGGATGAAAATGAAGGTGTGATGTTCGTTGCTCCTGTACGAAAACCGGAAGCTGTGCGTGTGGATGGGTATGGACAAGAAGGTGAACAATTTCAGCATCCTTTTGCTTTAAATCAGACTGACTTTTTGATTTCTTATACTCCATTAGGATATCATATCGGTACTCCCATAGAATTTGCTATTTATTGGATGAATATCGATGGAGAAAGAGAACTTTTGGTAGCTGACTCTAAAATATCTTGTAATCAGCCGGTATTGGTTTCTCCTCGTAAACGTCCTTTCCAACGAGTGAATATGGTCGATTATACAAAAAACACGGGGACGTATTATTTACAGAATATCTATGAGGGACGTAGCATGAAGGGAGTAACTCCGGGTACGGTTAAGAAATTGCGGATTGTAGAACTGGAATATCGGGCGGCCGGAGTAGGCAGTGCGTATGGGCATGGAAAGGGCGGAGGAGGTCATGCCTCTTCTCCGGTGGGAGTCGGTAATGCGAGCTGGGACTTGAAAAAAGTCTTAGGGGAGGTGGATGTAGAACCTGACGGTTCGGCATTTTTTGAAGTTCCTTCTCGAAAACCTCTTTACTTCCAAGCGTTAGATGAAAACGGATATGTCGTACAAACCATGCGAAGCTGGTCAACTTTACAACCGGGTGAAATTCAAAGTTGCGTAGGATGTCACGAACATAAAAATTCTGTTCCTTCGGCACAACATCCGGTTTCGGCTGCGATGAATAAAAAAATACAAAAGATCGTGCCGATAGATAATAAAGGGATTAGAAATTTCGGATTTATTAATGAAGTTCAGCCGATTATAGATAAGCATTGTATTTCTTGTCATGACGGGGTAAAACATCCTATGAGCTTAAAAGGAGATTTGAAGGTTGTCGATAATCAAACTAAACGAATGTTTTCGGACGCTTATCTAAATCTTACGCATGCTCGTAAAACGACAGGGGATAATGATTCGTGGCAGGGGCAGACCGATCACCCTGAAGTAAATTGGATCAGTGCGCTTTCAGAGCCGTCTGTATTGCCTCCGTATTCGGCAGGATCGGCTACGAGTAATTTGATGAAACGGTTGAAGTCCGGGCATGGAAATACGCGACTTTCTCAGGATGAAATAGATGTATTCGCTTTGTGGATCGATCTTTTAGTTCCGTTTATCAGTGATTATCGACAGGCAAATAATTGGACTGAGCAGGAAAAAGATTATTATGATTATTATGATAAAAAAAGAGAGCAAGCAAAAAGTGCTGAAAGAGAAAGCATAAGAGAGTATATTCGTTCTTTAAATGAAAAAATGGTAAAATGATGAGGGTTTGGATTATAAATTTTTGCTTGTTGTTCTGGGGAATATCCGAAGTATGGGCTACACCGGGAAATATTGTTTCTCCGGATATTTTGGCTTGTTCGACAGATGGTAAAACTTTATGGGTCGGCAATAGATTTTCTTCGGAATTGTTGAAAGTCGATTCCCGTACACTTGCTATAAAAAAGAGAGTGACTCTAAACGCTCCGGTGACAGCAATAAATGTTATGTCTGACGGTTCTTTGTGGGTCTCTTCCGATGGAGTGTCCGGAAAATTATATAAGATAGATGGTAGGGATATGAAGGTGTTGGGGGTATTCGATACCGGTTATTCACCATCTTCTTTGTTGATAGATTCTTTCGGTAAAGCTATTTGGGTCACGTTACGTTATAATAATGAAATTAGGAAGTATGATCTTGATGAAGGTTCGTTCATTTGTAAGGTTGAAGTAGGACGTGAACCTGTCGGGGCAGTCTCCTTTGCCGGCGGAAATCGTATTTTAGTTGTGAATAATATGCCTGAAATGTCGGCATTGGACTTTCCGGTTGCTGCTAAAATGGATATTATCGATACAGAAAGAAACAAGGTTATTAAAAGGTTGCTTTTGCCGAACGGATCGACCGATGTAAAGTCTGTGACGACAGATGTTACAGGTGCGTATGCTTATGTAATTCACTTGTTGGCGAGGTATCAGTTGCCTACAAATCAGGTGGATAGAGGATGGATGTACACAAATGCGTTGACTGTTGTAGATTTGAAGAATGAGAAAATAGAAGCAACGGTGCTTTTAGATACTCCCCAGAAAGGGGCTGCCAATCCTTGGCAAGTAATGGTCTCTCCCGATAATAAAGAGATTTGTGTTGCTCTGTCGGGAGTACATGAGGTTTGTCGTATAGATAGAGAAAAGTTGCATGATCGTTTGGCACAGGCAAAACAGGGAGTAGCGGTAACACCATCTTATAACGGGTGGGAGAACGTGATGAATGATGCCGGAATGCTTTATGGTATTGCCCGATATCAGCCTGTCGGAGGGAAAGGGATAAGAGCCATAGCAATGAACGGAAAAACTTTATATGCTGCGGGATATTTTTCAGGAGATATTCATATTGCAAAAAGAGACGTATTTGATGTACAGCGGAAGTTGGGCAATAACATGCTTGTTTCTGCCGAAGGAAGAGGGAATATGTATTTTCATGATGCGACATTAGGTTTTCAAGGGTGGCAGAGTTGTGCGAGTTGTCATCCGAATGATGCCCGTTCAGACGGTTTGAATTGGGATTTGTTGAATGATGGTCTTGGCAATCCTAAAAATACTAAGTCGTTGTTGTTGTCACACTATACACCTCCTTGTATGGTGACCGGAATTCGTGCAAATGCCGAAATAGCGGTACGTTCCGGAATAAAGTATATCCTTTTTGCTGTTGCTCCGGCGTCGGTTGCCGATGATATGGATGCTTATCTGCGCTCTTTAAAGCCATTGCCGAGTCCCTATCTCCAAAATGGATGTCTTTCTGAAAAAGCGAGCAGAGGAAAAGAGATTTTTGATAAAGATTGTTTATCCTGTCACTCCGGACCTTATTTTACGGATGGAAAATTGTATCCTATAGATTGGGTTACCGGTACGGAAGTCGGGAAAAAGATGGATGTTCCGACGTTGATCGAAATATGGAGAACTGCCCCATATTTATATGATGGACGTTGTGCTACCATGAAAGATATGTTGAAGGTGCATGGCCCTCGTACACGCGTTTCAGAAAAAGAAATTGAAGAGTTGGAAGAATATATATTGTCTTTATAATTGCTTGTCATGAAACATTTTTATCTATTTGTTTTGTTTCTGTGTTCCTTTGGTTCATTATCTGCCGGAGAACCGTCTTTTGCATTTTGTGATTACTCGCAAGGTAAGGTATTTATTCAGGAAAACGGGAAGATTGTATGGGAGCACAGAGCTCCTGATTCGAATGATATTTGGGTGCTTCCTAATAAAAATGTTTTGTTTACGGCCGGGAAAGAAGTGCTTGAGGTCAGCCGGAAAAACGATACGGTTTTTCATTATACATCCGAAAGTAATATTTTTGCTTGTCAGCGTTTGAAAAACGGAAATACATTTATCGGAGAGTGTGATAACGGACGACTTTTAGAGGTCTCTCCCGATGGTAGTATTGTAAAGGAGGTATCGATTTTACCGTTTGGAGTAAAAACCGGAGGACATGCGTTTATGAGGAATGCCCGGTGTCTGGATAACGGGCATTATCTGGTTGCGCATTATGGCGGTAAATCGGTTGTTGAGTATGATGAAAATGGAAAAGCAGTCTGGAATATTCCTATTCCCGGAGGTGCGCATTCGGTAATACGTCTGCCGTCGGGGAATACATTGGTTGCTGTTACGGACAAAGATAATAACCCCGGTATATTCGAATATGATATGGCAGGTAATGTGGTTTGGTCATTGACGAATAAAGATTTATCGGGAGTTTTGAAATTTGCTGGAGGTATGCATTATTTGTCAGATGGACGCTTGTTTCTTTCCAACTGGGTCGGACATGTCGATTCGAAAAATCCTGTACATTTGTTGGTTATAGATAAATCTTCGAAAAAGGTCCTTTACGAAGTTTCGGACAGAGACGAAATAAAAACAATATCTTCTGTATTTGCTTTAGATGCGTTGAAAAAACATATAAAATCTTATCATTAATATTTGTTTGATTTATTAGATCTGATAAAGATATTGTAGAATTTTTGAATATGTTTTTTGTCGAGGTGATTAAAAAATAGTATAGTTCAATAAAAAACGTTTCCGGTTTAAACGGAAACGTTTTTTATTGAATACTCAAATAATTGTTTTATTTGACTGTGATTTTTTCTACTTTTTGATTATTCTCTGTTTTGATAGCTATCATATAAATTCCGGGAATAAATTCATCTATATTGATTTTTTCAGTTGATGCCGGAGCTTTTATTGTTTTCATGACAATACCTTGCAGATTTATAATCTGGATTATTTGAGCATTTTCAGTTTCGATTATTAAATTTTCTCCGTGTTTGACAGGATTGGGATAGATGGAGATCGTTTTTTCCGACTCTGAGTCGATTCCGGTTATTATTGTCTGTTCTTTTACTTCTGCCGTAAATGTTTGGGTCGCGAAAGTTCCGTTATTAAAAACATAGACATTCACATAGCTTGATCCGACTCCTATACCTGTTAAATCGAAAGAAATAACTTGTTCGTCTTTGTCGATATTTACATTGGAGATTCTCACATTAGGGTCTGTTGCCATATTTGTATATACCATATAACTGAAATCCGCTTGTTCTGCTTCTCCGTCGAAGTCATAATTTACTTTTACAGAAATAGTTTCACCCTTTTTGAATGTTTGTCTTGGAATCTCGGCAATGTTTACTACAGGATCTTTAGGTTCGATAGTAACGGAAAAATCTTGAGTGATAGTATGCCCGTTATTTATAAGTGTAACGGTAACGGTAGATTCTCCGGCAGTAACTCCTGCAATATTAAAGGAATAAGTTTCATTGCTTATACTTTCATTTGAAATAGTGATAAAATCATTATTAGCAATAGCCTTGATACTGAAATCAGATCCTTGTTCTTCTCCTCCTAAACTGAAGAATGCGTTTATGGTAGTAGGTTCATTCCCGATTTTTATTATTGTATTTTCGATCGGGTCGATGACAGGCTCTACTGGAGCAGGCGTATTGTCTTGCAATGCAGAGATTGCAAAAACAAATAATCTTGAAGCGTAAGAATCTCCGGGTTTCGAACCTCCGGATTCATTTGTAAATGATATAGATTTGATTTTCTTTTTGTAATTCTTGACGTCTAATTTACATTCATATAAAGAAAAACTGCGGGCATCGATGACATCTTTGTTTCTTTCAATAAGATAAAGTCCGTTCAGAGCTGTGGAAGCATCAGGTTCTCCCGATTGGAACCAATCTTTTATACTGATTGATGAATAAGTCTCTGTCGTATTGTCTTCGAATGTGATCTTTCCTGTTCCGCTACTACCAGCACCGAAATCGGATATTCCGTTCGTTGAGGTTGCGAGTATCATTAAAGATTTGGTACTTACGGGAGTGGTGAATCTAATTTCTACTAAACCTTGATTGGTGTAACAGTCAGAGAAGAAAGCATTATTGCTTTCATAAGAAGCCAATTGGTATTTTACGCCGCTGTTGATACTTGTTATGATTCCATTTGCAGGAAGTGCTCCTGTTCCGTTATTGACATTGCTTCCGAAGAAAACTTTGCCATCGTTATCCAATCCGGCATCTGTTGTTCCGGAAGCCGGAACATCCTCTGCAATAACATCTTTATTGAATCCGGTTAAAGTGACCGGAATGTAAGCCGGTTCTTCTTCAGCTGCGGTAATTGAGACAGAGAAGGTCGATTCTTTACTAAATTCTCCATTTGTCAATTTAATAGTAATATTTGCTGATCCTTCGGAAACTCCATTTACATTGAAATTGACCTGAGAATCTGTGTTGGAAATTTCTGTAATAGATGCTGCGGCATTGTCCGATGTAATGTCGAATTTAAAATTCTCTTCTTTGGATGCATTTCCTAAACTGTATATAGCGGATAACGTCAAAGACTTTCCTATTTCTACGGTTTGATTGTCTAAGGTTTGCAGTTCTAAAGTGTTGACAGGAGTCTGATCGACTAATGCAGAAACGGCGAATACGTATAGTCTGGATGCACCGCTTGATCCGGGTTTTGATCCTCCGGATTCATTTAAGAAAGAGATCGATTTTATTTCTTTTCCGATGTTTTCTTCAGAAATAGTTAATTTATTTTCGTATAATCCGAAATTTCTTTCATCGATGGCATCGTTTTTTCTTTCAATAAGATAAAGACCTTTTACCGCTACATTGTTCTTGGGATCGAACCAATCGTTTACCGTAAAGTAGTTATAAGACTGACTTGTTCCGTCAGAGAAATGAATTTCTCCGCTACCGAAATCCGATGGTCCGTTGGCAGAAGTTGCCAATATCATTAATTCTTTCGTTTTTATTGGCTCTGCAAACTGAATATTCGTTAATCCGTCAGCTTTGTAACAATCGGAGAAGAATGCGTTATTTTCATTATATGGAGCTAATTGGTAAGAGGCCTTGCTGGTTTCTCCTATAATGATTCCGTTTGCAGGAAGAGCTCCGGCGCTGTTCACATCTGTGGTGTAAAATACTTTACCATCGTTATCCATTCCGTCATTCGTAAATGAAGATGTCGGCATATTTTCTGCAATAATATCTTTAGTATAACCGACTAATTTTACTGGGACGTATTTTGTTGTAACTTGTACATTCTCGAATATGGATACGCTGAAAGAAATTTCTTTAAAAAATTTTCCGTTTGTTAAAGTAACGGTGATATTGGCAGATCCTTTGTTGATGCCATTTATAGAGAAATTTATTTTGTCTTCTGTGTTGGATATGTCGGAAATTGTTGCAGAGGCATTGTCTGAAGTAATGTCGATTTTAAAATTATCATCCTTTTCAGCTCCTCCAAGACTGTATGTAGTTGATATTGCCACTGTTTTCCCGACTTCGACATTTTGATTTTCTATAGTTTGAATCTCGAGAGTATTTTGTTCTGGCGTTTCTCCTCCGACAATTGCCGATACCGCGAATGGAATCAGGTATCCTTCATTTCCTGTTCCCTTGATAGTTATCGAGTTTACTATTTTGGCGGGGTCACTGGTTATCGAAACTTCTGAAAGCCTGAAATTAGCTCCGTCGATATCGTCATCGTATGCACCACTGTCAAAACCGCCTTCTCTCCAAGTACGAAAAATGCGTCCTAATCCAGTAATAGCGCCTTCGTTACCGTTCCAGTCATCTATGGATAGTTCTGTAGCAATATCATTAGAACCGTCATCATAGTTGAGTGTAACTTGGAATAGAGATTTTCCGTTAGTACTGGTTGCTAAAAGCATCAGTTTATTAGCTTTTATCGGGTTACCGAAAGTCAAAGTTTTTTCTTCCTTGTTTTTCACAACGATTCGAGTTGCGTTGTTCCCTGTATATGGAGCTAATTGATAAGTGACATTTCCTGATTTTACGATACCATCGGAAGGAAGACCTCCTGAACTTTGTAAATCTGCACTGTAATATACCCAAGAAACATCATCCATACGTTCAGAAGAATGGGTTTGTGCAGGTTTTGCTTCTGCGATGAAATCTTTATCGAATCCGCTCGAAATTGTGAGAGGAATGACCTCTTCTGTGGTTTTGGTATTCGGATTTGTTGGAAAGGATAGGGAATGTTCTCCTGATATAGCTTTGACGAAGAAAGCTCCCGTTAAAAATACTCCTGCAAATAGCAGAGATCTGTGTGGTAAATTTTTTACTTTCATAACAGATATTATTTTAAGGTTGAAAATAGTTTGATAAACTATATATAAAACAAGAAGAGCATAAAAAACACTTATTTAAAAAATGAATAAAAATAAAAGGCACTGAAATTTTTCAATGCCTTTTATTGAACCTTGTAAAACTTGAATTATTTTACGATGATCTTCATGGTCTTTGTATAATCTTTTCCGGAAACCATTAATAAATATGTGCCTGCTGTCAGATTGTCTGTCTGAATAATCGTTACAGGAGCGTTTATATTTTGGTTAGAAATCGTTACTCCTTGTAATGTCATCAGACGTATTGTTTCTGCATCGGTAGTTTCTACGGTCAGACTATTTCCTTTTCGTACAGGATTCGGATAAATTTTGATTTCGGAATTGTCTGTGGTAGATTTTTCTATTCCTACGACCCAGCTGACTTCTTCTGCTGTTGCCGCCAAAATATATCCCCATTCGTCATTTTGGTAACCTTGCAGTTCGACGGATGCAATTTCCTTTTCTGGATTTGTATTTATCGATATTTCAGCTAAACAACATTCTGAATCGAATAAAACTTCACTATTCCAATTGTAGCCTTTTATCCCTTTTATTGCAATCGGGTTGGCTGTTACTTGTTGGTCTGATTCATTTAGGTTATTGAAACCTCTCATCCAGAAAAAGCTTCCGTTATTGTGATCTGCCGTAGTTCCGTCGGTATATCTTGCTCGTGCATAGGCAAGTTTAGTAGTCGAATAAGGGGAATCTCCTGGTCCGGCAGTTACCAGAATATGTATTTTTTTTGCTTTTACTCCTTTGTTCAGGGTAAGAACAGCATTTTCTTTTCCTATACTTTTAACCGCATTAGCCCCGTTATATGGTGCTAACTGGTAGCGCACCCCCGATTGGCTGGTTATTTTTCCGCTTTCAGGTAATCCGTATTCCGGCAATACGTTCCGGCTGACCCATACAAAAGACGGAAGTTTATTTGTTTGAGTGCTCATAGCGACTGAAGAGGATTGTATCGGAGTGCTTTCAGCAATGATGTCTATATTATACCCGCTTAGTTCTAAAGGCATATATTTATCTGCAACTTCTTTCCCGAAGATGCGCACTTCGCATACGGCATATCCCATTAATTCATCGGTAGCAGGGAGAACTAATTTTACGAAACGCATGTTTTGTCTGCTTATTTCGTATGTATTTGTCCCTACATTACAAGATTTTGAGATAAATTCACGATATTCTTTCGTTTCGTCATCGGCAGCATAAAATTTCAAATTTTTAGGAACTGCAGTTACTCCGGAAATATTTTTCAGTACGATTTCGACTTTATTGATTCCGTAAATAGCCCCTAAATCAAACTCTAATTCGGTATCTACCTCATCGTAAGATGTCATCGCGAATGTTTCATCGTTTTCGTCGGTCAGATATTCTATATGTTTTTTAATGGAAGGATATTGAGTCATGCCTTCGTCTTCATCATAACCTGTACCGGCTTTTAGGATCGTAGCTATTTTCCCGGCAGCTCGATTAATATTTTCCAGATCGGTGACACTCACATTGAATATCGTAGATCGGGTATATTCTCCTTTCCTGAAATGTACGGCGACCTTTGCAACTCCTTGTTCCGTACCGGTTTTCATTTTATAGCTTACAGTTTTGGCTTGCAAATCGATTTTACCTATTTCTGTAGTCAGTAAATTTTCATTGAATGATTCGACTGTAAAAGCATAATCGTCATCAGCTTCGCCACCCCAGTCAAATGTAAGTTTATTTTCTTGTTCTGCAGAAAGGCCCATGACAAGATCTTCTTGTTGCTGAATAGAATGTTCTCCTAATTCAGTCCCGTATATTTCAAATTCCCATACTCGTATTGTAAAAGGAGATTTGTCGTATATGTTGAGTTTTACATAGCGGCCTTCCGTAGGAGCAATGTAATCGTCTTTAATTTTTACACTTCCCTGTTCGTTTTTTTCAATAACAGGTTTCCAATCTTGTGCATCTTTGCTGATATATATTTCGTAATTATTGAAATTATCTCCCGATTCTGCGACCTGACAATCCATTATACGGGTTCTGTATATGTTATAGATCTGTTCAAGGTCTATAATAACTGTATATTCCCTATTACCGGATGCACACCATTTCTCGTGCATGGTTACATCATCGGAAGAATATTTACCGTCTAACAGATATTCCGGAGCTTCATTGTCTCCCTCGTTCCATTTACTGCAAGAGTATATGCTTTTATCAACACTTACCAGTTCTAATGATTTATCGTTATTTACTTCTATCATGTTAGATTGCGAATAGGTCACACTGGCAACTTCGTTTGCCACGGTAACGGAGATGTCATACAAACCTTCTTGTGAGAAGCTGAAAACGGCTTTTGAAGTACCTTGTCCGCTTACCAAGGTCGCATTTTGCGGTATTGCCCAAGTATATGAAGTCGGAGAATTATCGGCTTCTGCCGTAATTGTAACATTAGTCCCTGTTTTTACTAAGGTTTGAGAAGCATAGCATTTGACTGTAATTTGTTCACGAGAAGGATACTTTACTTCTAAAACAGAGGGAATACCTTCTTTATAATCGTTAGAAACTGTAACTACTTCTATCTTTACAGATGTTTCGTTTGTGGATGTACGTTTAAACTCAGGAATGTAAAAACCTCCGTTGCGGGTTTGACCGATCAATTTCCTTTCGTTTCCTTGAGTCATGTATATGTTGTAATGATGTACGTCGGTAGATTCTTGTACATCCCATGTAATTCTTAAATCGCCTCCTTCTGTTGTTAATTTACTTTCTGTTTTTAAGTTAGTTACCGGTAGTGCAGAGGGTGTATATGATTTGTTGAATATGCCTAATTGTCCTAAAGATGCTGTATAAGAAGAGGTTGCTGAGGTCGATTTGAAATTTAATGCGATGACGCATACCGTTTTTCCCGAAATAGAGGAAAGATCGGCTTCACCTATTGTCCATCCGTTTTCTGTTTTTACTGTATTCAGTTTGAAAGTTTCTAAATCGGAGGTGTTGTTAGAAGTACCTAACTTAACTTCAATCGAGCCCGGTACTGATGTTTTGTAAACTAATTGTACTTTGTCACCGGATTTAATAATCATGTTAGTTTTGAACATCCGTATTAGGTTATCTCTGTTTGCAGTCAAAGAACCTTCGACACTGATAGAAGTTCCGTTGTTATAAGCATCATCCCAATTGTAATCGAAAGATAAGTTACACCCTGCTTCGGTCCACCAGCGCCATGTCGGTAAAATGTCTTGCATACCTCTATGATACCAATCTTGTGTATTTCGTTTTTCTCCATTGACAAAACGATGCTTTCCTAATCCTGCACTGAATGAGGTAATGAAAGGTGTACTTTGAATGACAGATCTTTCGGACATAGCTGTGGACATAGCGCAAACTTGTGCACTCCAACCATCGGTAGATGAAGGATTTGCATTCTGTACCCAATAAGTAGATTCGGCTTTGAAAGAGCTTTTCATTGCAGAGTAAGCCGTTTCACCGGATGCTGAAGGTTTGCCGATAAGATTTCCTACGAATTTTTTCCAAGTCGTTTCTTCTGGCTTAAAAATAAAAACAGAAGCATTGTGTTTGTCCTTCGAAAATATTTTACTGAATTCGTCGCTCGCTATGTCTTGTTGACATCCCATATAATTT
Source organism: uncultured Coprobacter sp. (assembly GCF_947855755.1). Taxonomy (NCBI): domain Bacteria; kingdom Pseudomonadati; phylum Bacteroidota; class Bacteroidia; order Bacteroidales; family Barnesiellaceae; genus Coprobacter; species uncultured Coprobacter sp. The sequence goes on along the minus strand of NZ_CANUAR010000001.1, from coordinate 8,921 downwards.
CTTTGTACGAAGTCTTCTTCGTCCCAGCCGAATCCTAACCATCTTTGAAGATTTTCGTTAATATGTTTCGAACTTGCGTATTCTTGCATATAGTAAATGCCGTTTTGTAGAAGTCCTTGACGAGAGCTTACATTCATAGAATTGTCGTACCAACCGATAATCATGTGGTCATTGCCGTCGGCTTTTTTACAGTCTTCAAATTCTTTGATAAAACCAGACCATCCCGGATTTCCTCCATGATAAGTTTCTTCATTGATCATCCAGCCGTCAAAACCGTATGCAACTGCGATTTCGTATAGTTTTTTAGCGTAGATATATTCTCCGTTTTCCATTGTCAGCATTTGATCGATCCATTCTCCTGTACCGCCAAAAGCTGATGGTGGGAAAAATATAGTTCCTAATATTTTTACTCCATTCATGTGTGCGACATCGATTGCCGGGGCTGAAGGAGGAATGATAATGCCTTCGCTGGCAGAACCTCCCCACCAAACCAATATATCGATGTATTGCCAGAATGTGGGGTTGCAGCCGATGAAATTGAAAGCATCTTGAGACGGAGTTGTGCTGCATGCATCATTCATAGTTACCATAGCACATAATTGACCCTCGTAATGTTGGTAAGGATTTGCATTCAAATTTGTGTTTTGAAAACGGGGTTGCAATTTTATTGTAGCTTTGTTGAACTGAAAATCGGGATCCATTGACGGATTCCAGCCTTTTAAATTTAGAGGATGCCAACATGGTGCATAAGGTTGTTGGGACATCGCAATTTGTCCGCTCCATAAAAAGAGCAACACAAGAAAAAAAAGTTTTTTCACTTTCATTGGTTTATGATTTAAAAATTAACGTATTATTGGTTGTGCAATATTTAATAATTATAAAACGTATGGTCGTCATAAAAACACTTAGTCATAAATTTCATTTTTCGTTGGGTAATGAAAATGCCCTAATTTTTTAGAGCATTTTTTATATCTGTTTTCGATCTGAAAAATCTACATTGTCATCTGAAATTGTCAGGAGTCTGTCTGATTCCCGAATCATTATTTGTATCAGCTATGTCCCAAAATATCTTGGTATCTTGACGGTCGATGTAATTTTGGGGTATATTCTCCTGATTGCTGGTATATTCGCTGTTCGGATAACGGATGCGTTTAATGAATTTCCCGACTGGGACGTCTTCTGATATATTGCCGATATGGTTTTGCAGACGAGGATAATCTGTCCGACGAAATTCCGCCCAGCCTTCGTTTCCATTCGGGAAAACAGCTAACCATTTTTGTGTTATGATAGCTTCTAAAGCCTTTTCTTTGTTGTTAGTAAACACTCCTTCATCGAGATTGCTCATAACTCCGTTGACATAAGCTGTTGTGAGTCGAGATAAGATTCCGTAGTAGTCGCAGGATGTTTGAATTCCTTCTTTAAAGTATGTCTCTGCATCTTTTTCTGTTCCCCAATTTCTTAATGCAGCTTCTGCAAGGAGAAACTTTGTTTCGGCATAACTCAACCATACGGATTCACGGGCATATCCAAACCATCGTGAGTTGTCTAATGTCGTAGAGTTTCTTGAATAACTGCGTATTACCGAATATTTAGCTGAAGAGCGGTCTATATCGGAACTGCCGATCGCGCATCCCGTAAACTCTGATGAAGTATCTTCGGTATCTTGATCCTTTAATTGAGTTGTCGGCGTGGGACGATACCAGCATACCTGCATACGAGGATCATCTCGTGAGCTTTGTGTTTTATATGCCAGTTCCATGTCTTTAGACATAACGACATCCAAATAAATATAGCTACACATGGCATGAACATTTTCGTTGCCACCGATACCGTCTCCTCCTAAATCGGTAGGAGCGTGTTTCGGTATTGTACGCATATTATCTTCATTGTTTTGAATTAATCCTCCTTTAGCTGTTAATGCGGCAGTTCCCTCTCTACGAGCCCAATCCGGGTCATAATTAGATATCCGTAAAGCCATGCGTAGCCGCAAAGTATTTGCAAATCTGACCCATTTTGAAGCATCTCCATGATAACAATTATCATTATTCCCGGAGAATGTGAATTGACTTGCATCGTCGGGATTTATGTTTTCTACTGCTTCGGCCAAAATGCGAAAACACATGTCATATACTTCTGCACCTGTGTCGTATCTGGCTTTTTCTCGTGGATTTTGTCCTCGAACATAATCTGAGAAAGGAATATTTCCGTATGTATCTACCATTTGTACTCCCAAAAAGGCGAAATAGATGCGGGTGATATAAAATGCGTTTTTGTATTTCTCGGGATTAACATATTTGAATACACGGGTTAGTCGGGAATATTCTTTGCAACGGTCGCGATAGAAATGTTCCCAGCGTGTTGATGAATAGCGATCGGTATAACGATAGTTGGGAGACTCGTTAACGAAAGATGGGTGGTTGTTGGCAAAATATCCTGCGTATATGTCATGTGTTAAGTTTGTCGTTTTTTGATAATCGTTGTACATCCCTTCATACGAGAATGTTTTAAAATCGGACTCGACAGATGCTTCGTTTTCTTTGGCAAAAGCTAATTCGTCATCCGGGATGGTTTCAGGAAAATCTATACTGGTAGAACGTTCGTCGTCGTTTGAGTCATTCCCTGTATCTCCAGCTCCTACGTATATAGAGTTTTCAGGATCGATATTTATTTTATCGAAATCTGCACATGATGTCACAGATAGAAGTATTGCCGATATCGTAATATAATGTAATTTCATAATCTTATATTTTCAAATAAAATGATTAAAATCCGACATTAACAGAAAATCCCAATGTTCGTGTATAGGGTATGGATGTGAAATCGAATGCTTGAGAAAACATTGTTGTATCATAACCTCCTTCTGGGCTTGTTCCCGGAGTATGACTCATCAAATAACAAAGGTTACGGGCAACGAATGCGACTTTTAAGCTGTTAAAAGGAGTTTTCTTCAATAATGTTTTGGGAAATGAATAGCCGAGTGACAGCTCTTTTAGCTTGATGAATGATGCATCATATAAGAACTCTTCTGCTACATTGGCTATTCGTTTGTAGTAACTTTCTGCATCAACGGCTGTCGTGTTGGGTGTGCCGTCTTCGTTTACTCCCTTTACAGTAATTGTTCCCCGATCTTCTGTGCGTTTTGCCATACCGTAGTTTGTAGCTACCGATTCGGACATGGATACTATATCTCCACCGAATTTCATGTCGAAAAGTGCAGTCAGGTAAATACCTTTATATGTAAATGACGGAGTAACAGACATTAATAATTTAGGTTGTATATTACCGATCGCTTTACGGTCATTACCTTTGCTTTCTTCGATCAATGGGTAGCCATCGCGAACAATGATATTTCCGTTATTATCGCGTTTGTAAGATTGTATCGGGTAGATATCTCCCAATTTCCCTCCTTCACGAGCTCCGACGTCTATGATAAAGTTAGACTCTCCTTCGTTAAATATGACTTCTTTCTTTTCTGGTGTTAGTTCTACCACTTCAGAGAGGTTGTGAGCCATGTTTATTGTAAGATCAAATGAAAAATCTTTAGTTTTTACAGGAGTACCGTATAGCATGAGTTCTACCCCTTTATTGCTTACCAGTCCGGCATTGATATATTTTCCGTTGAAAGAACCGGTCATCGGGACTATTAACACTTGATTTTTTGTCCGGCTGTTATAATAGGTAAAATCTATTCCTAACCGGTTTTGCAAAAATTTTAATTCTAATCCGCCTTCATACGAAGTAGAGATTTCAGGCTTTAAGGTCGCATTAGCTCTGATTGAAGTATCGGGAGAAGTTAAATCTCCTGTATTCCCGTTTTGCTTATAATTCAGCCAGTTGCACAGTTGGTATGGATCGGTATCTTTACCTACTTGTGCCGCTGAAAGTCTTACTTTTGCGAATGTTAACCAAGCCGGAAGCGCCCAATTTTGATTACGAATAAAATCGCTTACTACAAAACTTAAATTGGCAGAAGGATAAAAGAATGACCGGTTATTTGAGGGTAATGTAGAAGACCAGTCATTTCGCGCTGTCAAGTCGAGAGTAAGATAATTGTCAAATGTAAATTGGAAAGTTCCGAAAACCGAATTGATCTGTTTTTTCATATATGAAGCGTTCGCTCCGTTTACACCTAATGCGGAATTCATTTGCCATACTAATTTTTTTCGCATGTTTACAGAGAATGCATCTAATCCTGTCCTTTGCTGGATCATGATATTACTGCCTAAAGAGTAACCTATTTGTATGCGATCTCCGATATTGTTGTTTCCTAACAACATAAATTCTGCATTTTGTTCGAAGAAACGACTTTCTGATCGGTCTAATCGGTCTTGTTTTTGTTCATCTAAAGTTGTGACATCCAGACATTTGGTAATATCCGTAGTTTTGAAGGTTGTGTTATAATAATCGAAAGCATATTTGGCTGAGCCATGTAACCAGTCGGTAAAGTTCAGTTTTGCAGTATAGTAACCGAATGCCCTCCAGCGTTCGTCATTATTGCTGTATTGATTTTCTATAAAATAGGGATTTAATACTTCTTCAAAAGGTCCTGTCCAATTGATATGAGCTTTTTCAGGAGACATATAATGATCTTTCAAATCACTTAACCGGATATTATTGGGTATGAATAATAGTTGATATACAATACCGTTTTTCCCGTAGAGGGGACGATTCTCGGTTTTAGTGCGAGATAAAGATATTTTGGAATCCATAGACAAGTATTTATTCATTTTCATCCCGGCAGTCAGATCTACATTGATTTTATTCATCTTTTCACGGGAAAATATGCCGTTGGCATTTGTACTTCCGAAAGATGCCCTGTAATTAGAATCTTCTTTTACGTTTCCGATAGCGACGTTATGAGTCTGAGCAAATCCCGTATTGAAAAAATCTTTTAGTTTATTCCCGTATTTTTGAAAAGGGATGTTTTCTCCGGTAAAAGTCGTATATTCATGTCCGTCAAGCTCTGGCCCGAAACTATAAGGCGTGTCACTGTATATACCATTTGTTCCTTGACCGTATTTATCTTGCATTTCCAATGTCGAAGCGACTTGAGTCCATGTAAAGTTGTTGTTGTATGTGACTCCGAATCCGTTAGACTTTGTCCCTTTTTTCGTAGTAATTAAGATCACTCCGTTTCCGGCTCTTGATCCGTATAACGCAGCAGCATTAGGACCTTTCAAAACGGATATTGATTCGATATCTTCCGGATTAATATCGACAGTAGTGCTTCCTCGGTCATATCCGCTGTATGCAGAAGCGGTAGAAGTACTTTCTTCTGTAAAAGGGACGCCATCCACGATCCATAACGGTTGATTGTTATCTACGAGAGAGCTATTGCCTCGTATGGTTATTTTGGTAGATCCGTTTAATCCGGTATTGGATGTAGTCATTTGCAGACCTGCAACTTTCCCTTGTAAAGCTCCTGTTATAGACGGATCTCCGGTTTGGTTGAGCTTGTCACCTTTGATTTCTTGTACCGAATATCCTAACATTTTTTTCTCTTTTTTGATTCCCAATGCCGTAACGACGACTTCGTCGAGGGTATGAGTATCCTCTTGCATTTGAATGTTGATTTTATCTCCTTTAATTGCGTGTTGTTCGGTTTTAAAGCCGACGTAAGAAAATTGAATATCTTTATATCCCTCCGGAACGATTAATGTATAATTTCCGTCCATGTCGGTCATTGTTCCGGATGTCGATCCTTTTATGGATACGCTGACTCCGATTAGAGGTTCTCCTGAGGCATCGGTTACCTGTCCTTTTATAATTTGTTTTGAGTCTTTTTCCTTCGGCGTAGATTTTATTTCTTTTTTATTGGGGTATAGATAAATGATTTGAGAATCTATTTTATAAGTGACGCCGATGGGTGGCAATACTTTGTTTAATAACTCTTTTACCGGGATATTTTTTTCGTTTATATCTCCGACCTTCAGTTTGGTTAGTTCGTCATCATAAAAAAACTTATACTCAGTTTGAGCTTTGATTGTTTGGATAATGTTCCCTAAAGTCCCGTTTTTAAGAGACAAAGTAACTTGTGAGAATGTTAAGTGTGTAGAAAGAAACAAGAACAGAATCATCGAGGCTATTTTTATATGCCTCTTTTTTGTTAAAACATTTTTCATAGGTATTTATTATTGAATCAAACACATAAAGGGATAAATTCCATTGTCTTTTTCCCCTTTGCATATAAAACAGTCGTATTTGTGAAAACACTTACTCGAAAATTTGTTTTTTATGAGAATGTTGAGATTTTCTTGATCTGCAAAATTTAAACGGCGACAGGCAAGAAAGAACCGCTTTCTTGCCTGTCGCCGTTTAAGGATAAATTGTTATTGTATGAAATGATTTACCTTTTAATCGGTTTTATGTATATTTTGCCTTCATTTTTTGTATATTCTATCGGCATGGCTAATGTCAAATTAAGTAATACGGAGTCGAGGTTTTCTTTTTGATAAATAACTCCGGAGTAAGTGCTTTTATCGATGTCTGGAGATAGAATGATCTCTGTTTTGTATAAATGTTGGAGAGTCGAAACGATTTCCGAGATTGTCGCATCTTCGAATGGAATCATTCCGTCATGCCAAACTGCATCGAGTTGCGTATTGAATGTTCTTACGTGCATTTGTTTCGTTGATTTGTTTAATTCAGCTTTTTGTCCCGACGAAAGAACAATCATTCCTTCGTCATGTTTTCCTGTGACTTTGACAGATCCGCGAATTAGAGAAACTTCTGCTAATTGTCTATTTTTATCGCAATTCATATTAAATACAGTTCCGAGTACCTGTACGTCTAAAGTTTCATTCTGTACTGAAAACGGGCGTTTGGTATCTTTTGTCACTTCAAAATAAGCCTCACCTTCTAATTCTACAACTCGTTTCTTTTCAGTAAATTTTTTAGGATATTTTAGAATAGAAGAGTGGTTTAACCACACTTTCGTACCGTCGGGTAGAATGATTTGCCGTACAGGATCGGTCTTTGAAGTAGAGACAATCTCATAATCACTCACATTAAATCCGAAGTAATTTATCGCAAAGTATGTTCCGATAAATAAAACGATGATGGCGGCTGCATATTTTATTGTAGAATATATCCACTTTGATTTGCGGATATTTTGTTTCTTTTCTTCTATATCTTTGATTCGGCTATATAACAGTTTCTCGGCATGGAGTATATGGCTCTCTTTTGCAAAACGGATTTTGTCTCCGGAATGCCAAATTCTTTCCATCTCTAATAATCGATTACGATTATCTTTAGACAAGTTCATCCACGAATTAACGATCGCTAATTCCTCTTCTGAGCAGTTGTTCTGTAAATATTTCAATAATAGTATTTCGTCTAATTCATTCATTATATAAATCTTTTATTATAAAAAACAACTGGTTGCTGTAAAACACTTACTTGTATTTCATAAAAAATACTTGTATCCATAAAATAACAGGCATCAAGTGGGATAAATTAGCACGAAGAAATTTTAATGCTTTATACATATGGGCTTCTACAGTTCGTAAAGAAATATTCAGTAATTCAGCTATTTCTTTATTTTTCATATCATTGAGATAACTCAGTTTAAAGACCTCTTTACATTTTTCAGGTAAAGACTCTATTACCGAGAAAATTTCTTTATTGATTTCGTTACTTTCCATTTTTCGGATCGTATCGTTTTCATCCGGATGAAAGTAATCTATTTTCTTTTGGTATATATCAATTAAAGATTGAGAGTAATTATTCTCTACATTTTTATGTCGAATTATGTTGATAGCCTTAAAATAAACCGAACGGTACATAAATGTGTGGATAGAATCTCCTAAGTCTATTGCATTTCGTTTTTCCCATAATTCTACAAATGCATCTTGTACTACATCTTCTGCCTCATCTTCATCCAAAAAGCGATTTGCATAAAACATCAATCCCGGATATAACCGTTTGAATAATAGATTATATTCTTGTTCTATTTTTCCTTTTTCAATCAATATATTTTTCTCTTCAAATTTCATAATTTATGATTTCCCTTTTGTTGTTAAATGATAAGGGAATTTCTACAATGTGTATAATATATTTATATACAGACTTTTAAAATAATATTTAAAATATATATTGTTGAATTTGAGAGCAATATTAATATATTTTTTTGTTTCTTTTTGTACTTGACTGCAAAAATTTACACAATAAATATATAATTATTGCTTAAAAGTTTGTATAATAGAGCTTGAAACTTATAATTCCCTTTTTTTGATGAATTCTCAATTCAAATATATTGAAAATAGATTGATATATTCCAAAAGTCGATATTATTTTATATAGAGAACCGCACTTGTTTTATCAAAGTTTTTTTTCATAGCATATAAAATTCCCTCGATTTCTTGTTATCGTTCCGATCTTTGTATATCCTAATTGTTCATAAAGGTTTGCCGCTGTATGGTTACTGATGCGGGTATCCAGTTGTAGCGATGTGTATCCATGTTCACGGCCAAATGTTTCTGCAAAATTCATTAATCGGCTTCCGATACCCTCTCTTTGTCGATAAGGATCAACACATAGTCGATGTAATACTAAGGGTGATGTTCCGGAATTTTTCCATATAATACTTTGGTAGTCGGGGTCTGGTCCGGGAATAAGAGATATGATGCCGATGACGATATGGTTGTCTTCATAAACATATAGATATTGATTATCTATATCTTCAACGAAAATTTCTTTGGTGGGATAAGTTTCGTTCCAACCAGAAGATGATTGTCCGGATATTACCGTCCTGGTAATTAATCCCATGATTTCTTCTATGTCATTTTCTTTTGCCAGACGTATAATCATCATATTCGATTGTTAATATATAAAAAAACAGTCCTTCATAAATATGAGAACTGTAAAAGTGACTCCGACAGGATTCAAACCTGTAACCTTCTGATCCGTAGTCAGATGCTCTA